>CAKPCB010000003.1 GCA_934141245.1 uncultured Bacilli bacterium | reverse complement strand
GAGATTTAACTACATATTTAAAATTAGTTTCACAGACTTTAGATAAAGAATAGAGTAATTGCTAAATTACAATTTATCGATGAGATCAACTTAATAGTTGGTCTTTTCTTTTTACAAATAGGATGATTATATATATAAATATTAGTATATTAGAAAAAGCAGGATAAGAAACATGTGCAACTATGCTAAACTTTTCCTTATTTCATAAGGGTTTAGTGTTACACAAGACTAATTCCGTACTTACGAAATTCATCCTACTTTGTAGGTTGATATTAGGATTATATGAAAGTTGAGCCTTATAAAATAACGGTTTTGATATTTATAATATCATCCTATTTGGTTATTTTTTGTAAAATTTATAGGATGATTTAAGACTAACATAATTTTGTCTATGTTAGTCTTTCTTTTTCTAATTTATCAAATAGTTTTTTATAAATTTCTTTCCCATCTTTATCTTTAAACATAGATAATTCTAAAGTAATAACACCTAATTTAAAATCATCTTTTTTTCTTTTATCTCCAATACCAATTAATCTAATTATTTTTTCAGCATCGTTATTTTGAGTATAATTAAGTCTTTTTTCTTTTTCATCAATCTCACTTATATAATAGTTTAATTTATAATCTCCAACATATTTTTCTAATCTTTTAAAATATGAGGTTTTACATAGGCTATATTAGTGTTTTTAATACTTTTAATATTACCTGGTATAAATTCATACTTAACACAAGCAAACCGACATATTATGTCTATCTTTCTATTAAGTTCATTATTTATTTTCAAATTTTTAGTTTCTATCTCAAACATATTTATCACTCATCCTTTCGTTTTAAGCAGAAAAAAACTAACTATTTCTAGTTAGTAATCCATTACTTAAACTCGAAAGTGTTCGAGTTTCCTATCAATCTGGTGGAGCCGGGGAGAATCGAACTCCCGTCCAAAAAGAATGATAAATAGACTTCTACAAGTTTAGTTAATTAATTAAATTTACTATATAACAAGCAATCAACAACCAATTATATAGCTAGTCTATTAAATTTCATCTTTGCACATAGACATTACAAAGATATATCCTACTAAAATAAGCCCTAAACAATTCCCGTAGGAAAAGAATTATATAGAGCGCATTCCCTAATTAGATTAGGCAAAAGCTACAGCGTTCTTATTGAACATTGAAGCGAATGCTTCTTTAATTTTGTTTCCAGTTATTTTTAACCGATGCAATTTAAGGTTTGCTTCCTACTTGCTATCTAAGTTCTATTCTTCCTGTCGAAACCTAGTCGGCCCCGTAGAAGAGATTATACTATATTTTATGGATTTTTTCAATACCATTTATACGTATTTAGCTTTACTATCTTTATCAAGTTGTCTTTTTATATCTCTCTCTTTTAAGCTTTCCCTCTTGTCATAATTCCTTTTACCTTTACATAATCCAAGCAACATCTTAGCTTTATTGTTTTTAAAATACACTTTTAACGGAATTAATGTGTATCCCTGTAAAGTAATCTTATCATTTAGCTTTAATATTTCTTTTTTATGCATCAGTAATTTTCGTGTTCTTGTTTCGTTATGATTAAATATGTTTCCTTCCTTGTAATGTGAAATAAACATGTTAAGTAAGAACAATTCGTTTTTTCTTATAACAGCATAACTATCCTTAATATTAGCTTTCCCATCTCTTATAGATTTTATCTCAGTACCTGTTAATACTATTCCACATTCATATTCCTCTTCTATAAAATAATCATGTCTTGCTTTTCTGTTTAATATTTCCATATTGTCACCTATAATCTTTTTACTAATTCAAAATCTATAGTTTTAGCTTCTTTTGAAGCTGCTTTTACTTTTATTAATACTTCATCCCCTAAAGTAAACTTTTCCTTTGTTCTTTCTCCAATTAATGATTGTGTCACTTCATCAAATGAGAAGTAATCTTTCATATCATTTACATGTATTAGGCCTTCTACTAAATTATCAAGTTGAATAAACATACCAAAGTTTGTCACCCCTGAGATTATACCCTTATATTCTTCTCCGATATGATCTTCCATATATTCTGCCATTTTCATATCTTCAACTTCTCTTTCACATTCGACTGATTCTCTTTCTTTAAATGAAGAATTCTCAGCAATATAGATTAATTTCTCTTGCCATTTATTTATAGTTTGATTTGACATGTCATCATTAAATAAATATGTTCTAAGCAATCTATGTACTGTTGTATCCGGATATCTTCTTATTGGTGATGTAAAATGTGTATAACATTTACTTGCTAGTCCATAATGTCCTAAATTTTGTGGTAAATATATTGCCTTTTGCATGTTTCTTAACAATAGTGACGATAGTACTTTGAATTCTTTTTTATCTTTTAATTGGTTAATCAAATTCTGAATTGCCTTTGGACTTATATCTTTTGTGTTAAATTTAACTGTATATCCTAGACTCTGTATGAATGAAATAAAATCTCTTATTTTTTCTTCTTTTGGATATTCATGAACACGATATATGAAAGGTAAATCCATATAGAATATATGAGTCGCTACACATTCGTTTGCTTGAATCATAAAATCTTCTATTAAATTTTCTCCTCTTCCTCTGTTCCTTAATACTATATCTGTAGGATGACAATTTTCATCTACTATAATTTTTGCCTCATCTACATCAAAATCTATGTATCCTCTATTAATTTTAGCTCTTCTAATAATTTGAGATAATTCATCCATTAGTTTTAAATCATTTACAAAAGGTTCATACCCTTCTGGAATCTCATTCTTTTCAATTACTTGGTTTACCTTTTTATAAGTCATTTGAAGTCTTGATTTTATTATACTTGGAAATATTTCATAATCAACTGTTTTACCATTATTATCTATTTCCATAACGCATGAAATTGCTAATCTCTCTACTCCCGGATTTAATGAACATATTCCATTTGATAACTTATGTGGTAGCATTGGTATTACTCTATCAACTAGATATACTGAAGTTCCCCTATCCATTGCTTCTTTATCAAGTGGACTTCCTTCTTTTACATAGTATGATACATCTGCAATGTGTACACCTAATTTATAATTACCATTTTTTAACTTTTCTATTGATATTGCATCATCTATATCTTTTGTATCATCACCATCTATTGTAAATATAGTTACATCAGTTAAATCTTTTCTGCCTTTTTTATCTTGTTCCCTAACCTCTTCTGGGATTGAATCAAGTTCTTCTATTACTTCTTCTGGGAATGTATCATTAATCTCATATTTACAAACTATTGATAATATGTCAACACCAGGATCATTTTTATGACCTATTATTCTTACCACTTCACCTTTATATCTGTTTCTTGTGATGTTTCTTAATATTTTAACTGCGACTTTATGGCCATCTACTGCACCATGTGATTTATCTCTATCTATTTCTAACTGTATATCAAGTTTTTTATCATCTGGTATTATATAACCTTTATCCTTTTTAAAATAAATTTCCCCAACTATTGTGGATAAATCTCTTTCAAGTGTCTTAACTATTCGTCCTTCTCTTTTTTCTCCACTATTTTTGTTTAAAATTTCGACAATTACAGTATCATTGTTAAGAGCTTTATTTATATTATCAGGCGCAACAAAAATATCTTCTTCTTCTCCAGATACTTCAACAAAGCCGAATCCTTTTTTATTCATTCTAAGGATTCCTTTTCTTAAATTACTGTTTTCTAAAAGCATATATCTGTTTTTATTTGATCTATATATTTCATATGAATCCTCTAGTTCCCTTAATGCATCTGAAAATTCTTTTGTTTCTTCGATAGTATTTAAATTTAATGCACTATCAAGTTCATCTATTGATAAAGCTTTATCTGAATCTTCCAATATATTTAATATTCTATCTTTCATATCATTCACCACCATAATTATACAATAAAAAAAAGACTTTTAATAGTCTTTTAAATAAATTCTGCGATTAAACTAACTAAAAAGAAAATCATCCCTAAAGTAAATGTTATTCTGCTGATAAGTAATTCAACTCCACGTTCTTTTCTCTTGCTAAATAAATCAGAATTTCCACCTGAAATAATTTGAGATGCACTTTCCGCTTTATTACTTTGAAGTAATACTATTGCAATAAGTAATATTGAAATTACTAATAAAAACTTTTCCATGCCAAATTCCTCCATATCACTAATAAATAATCTAGCATAAAACTAATCAGAATGCAAGAAATAATCAAAATTCATATAAGAATATGACATATATTTATTTAATTTTAAAAAATAATATGTTATAATTTTCCTGTTAGATAGGAGGATTAAAATGAAAATTATAAGTCTTAATGAATTTGAGTTTGAAAGTTTTTCAAAAAATCATCCTCTAAGAAACTACTATCAAACCAAAGAATATGCTAATTTAATGAAGAATTTTGGTTTTAGTCCAAAATACATTGGAGTAGTACATAACAAAACTCTAATTGGTGCCTCATTAATATTAACAGTTCCAATATTTATGGGATTTAAATATGGATATGCACCACGTGGAATGTTACTAAACTACAACGACTATCATTTAATCCCAGAGATAATAAAAAAACTTAAAAGTTATTTATTCAAGCAAAGCCTTTTAATTTTAAAAATTGATCCATTAATCATCAAAAGTATACGTGATAAAAATGGAAATATAATTATGCAAAACAATGAATTAGATAAGCTTATGTCAACACTAAAAAAATGTGGTTTCATTCATTGTGGATTTAATAATTACATGGAAGCAGTAAAACCTAGGTGGCATGCCATACTAAATATGAAAGAAAAAACAAGCGAAGAATTATTTGTAAAATTAGATAAGCAAATACGTAACAAATTAAGAAAAGCTGCAAAATTTGGAATTGAGATATATAAAGATAATACTAATGATATAAACAAAATGTATGATTTTATTAAAGAAAAAGGAAATTATTCAATAAAATATTATGAGACATTAAGTAAATCATTCAAAGAAGATTTTGAACTTTACTTTGCCAATTTAAATACAGAAACATACGTAAAAAACAGTAAAGCTTTATATGAATATCAACAATCAAAAAGCAATGAATATAACAAGATGATACAAGACGGAAATTCTAAAGGAAAAAACATGAGAACCATAATAAACAAAAAAATGGAATCCGATAGAATTCTAGCATCTTATAAAAGACATTTAGTAAATTCAACAACATTACTTAAAGAGTATCCGGAAGGAATAACTATAGGCGGAGCAATCATAATTAAAAATGGAAATACACTTAATTTATTAATAGATGGTTTCAATGAAAAATTTGGAAATCTTTGCCCTAATTTTCTTATGAAATGGCGAATAATAGAAAAATATTCTAATACAAATATTGAAATCTTTGATTTAAATGCAATAGCCGGTGTGTTTAATTCTAATAATGAATATAAGGGATTAAATGAATCAAAGTTAGGCTACAATGCGCTTGCAACAGAATATATAGGTGAATTTAATTTAACAATAAATAAGCCAATGTATGCATTATATATAAACACAAAAGATAAATATAGTCTAAAAAAACATCAAAAATAGTTGATAAAAAATAGAACAAAAAATTGTCCTATTTTTTTATGAGTTCATCTTAAATCTTATGTATTTCATCATCAATTATATTTTTCAAATATTTATCAAAATATTTCACCAATTAAAAAAGTATATTTTATTAAAAACAAAAAAGAACCAATAGGTTCTTTAATATTACTCAATAATTTCTGAAACGTTACCAGCACCAACTGTACGTCCACCTTCACGAATTGAGAATTTAGTACCATTTTCAATTGCGATTGGGTGAATTAAGTCAACTGTAATTTCAACGTTATCTCCTGGCATAACCATATCTACACCAGCAGGTAATTCAATAACACCAGTTACATCTGTAGTTCTAAAATAGAATTGAGGTCTGTAGTTAGCAAAGAATGGTGTATGACGTCCTCCTTCTTCTTTAGATAAAACATAAACTTGTGCTTTAAATTTATGATGAGGTGTAACGCTTCCTGGTTTAGCTAAAACTTGTCCTCTTTCAACTTCTTCACGAGCAATACCACGTAATAATACACCAGCATTATCTCCTGCTTCAGCAAAGTCAAGTTGTTTTCTAAACATTTCGATTCCTGTTACAACTGTAGATTTTGTAGGTCTAATACCAACGATTTCTACTGTATCGTTAAGTTTTAATTGTCCTCTTTCAACACGTCCAGTAACAACAGTTCCACGTCCAGTGATTGTGAATACATCTTCAATACTCATTAAGAATGGTTTGTCGTTATCACGTTCTGGAGTTGGAATCCATTCATCAACTGCATCCATAAGTTCATAAATTTTTGCTTTAGCTTCTGGATCACCTTCAAGAGCTTTTAAAGCAGAACCACGGATAATTGGAGTATTATCTCCATCATAATCGTATTCGTTTAATAATTCACGAATTTCCATTTCTACTAAGTCTAATAATTCTGGATCATCAACTTGGTCACATTTATTCATGAATACTACCATTCTAGGTACACCAACTTGGCGAGATAGAAGGATATGTTCACGAGTTTGTGCCATAGGTCCATCACTAGCAGCAATAACAAGTATTGCTCCATCCATTTGAGCTGCACCTGTAATCATATTTTTTACATAGTCAGCATGTCCTGGACAGTCAACGTGTGCATAATGACGTTTGTCTGTTTCATACTCAACGTGAGCAGTATTAATTGTAATACCACGTTCTCTTTCTTCTGGTGCTTTATCAATGTTTGCATAATCAGTAAATTCTGCCATACCTTTTTCTGCTAAACATTTTGTAATTGCAGCAGTTAAAGTTGTTTTACCATGGTCTACGTGTCCAATTGTACCAATATTAACATGTGGTTTTGAACGATCAAATTTTTGTTTTGCCATTTTATATTTCCTCCTTTTTCAATTACTATTATATTTTAACTAATAATTGATAATTTATCAACTATTTTTTGTATAATAATCGGAAAGTTATACCTTTTCGTTATTATTAATATTATTTGTCATCTTACTATTTTAACAACATGTAAAATGCTTATTAATTGCCACTCTTTTTAATTATATCTTCAGCAATATTTTTTGGAACTTCTTCATAATGGTCAAATTGCATAATGAAGTTTCCTCTTCCTTGACTGTTACTTCTTAATGAAGTAGCATAACCAAACATTTCAGCAAGTGGAACCATTGCACTTAATTTAATTGCATTTCCAACATTTTCTTGTCCTAATGGTTTACCACGTCTACTAGTTAAGTCACCCATAACATTACCAAAGTATTCATCTGGTACTGTTACATCAACTTTCATTATTGGTTCTAGTAATACTGGTTTACATTTGTTTTTAGCTTCTTTCAATGCCATTGAAGCAGCAATTTTAAATGCCATTTCACTTGAGTCAACATCGTGATATGAACCATCAAACAATGTTGCTTTAACGTCTATCATTGGATATCCAGCAAGAATTCCTCCAGCCATAGCTTCCTGTAATCCTTTATCTGTTACTGGTATATATTCACGAGGAACTACACCACCAACGATAGCATCAACGAACTCATATCCTTTATCTGGATTTGGTTCAAATTTAACCCAAACATGTCCATATTGTCCACGTCCACCTGATTGTTTAATATATTTACCTTCACAGTCAGCAGCTTGACGAATTGTTTCACGATATGCAACCTGTGGCTTACCTACATTACATTCAACCGAGAATTCTCTTCTCATTCTGTCTACTAATACATCAAGGTGAAGTTCCCCCATACCTGAGATAACTGTTTGACCTGTTTCATGATCAGTATGAACTCTGAATGTTGGATCTTCTTCTGCAAGTTTTTGTAATGCTATTCCCATTTTATCTTGATCAGCTTTTGATTTTGGTTCAACAGCTAATTGAATAACTGGCTCTGGGAATTCCATTGATTCAAGAATAACTTGTTTCTTTTCATCACATAATGTATCTCCAGTAGTTGTATTTTTTAAACCAACTGCTGCGGCAATATCACCTGTATAAACATCAGAAATTTCTGTACGATTATTAGCATGCATAAGTAATATACGACCAATTCTTTCTTTTGCATCTTTTGTTGAGTTCATAACATATGAACCACTTGATAAATGTCCTGAGTAAACTCTAAAGAAAGTTAAACGTCCAACAAATGGATCAGTCATAACTTTAAATGCTAATGCACTAAAAGGTTCATCATCAGAAGGATGTCTTAAAACCTCATCACCATTTTTGTCAATACCTTTAATTGAAGCTATATCAAGCGGTGATGGTAAATAATCAATAACCGCATCAAGAAGTAATTTAATACCTTTATTTCCTAATGCTGTACCACACATAACTGGGAAAAATTCTACATCAAGAGTTCCCTTTCTAATTGCCTTTTTAATTAATTCAACAGGAATTTCTTCACCTTCAAGATATTTTTCCATTAATTCATCATCAAATTCAGCTACTGCTTCAATTAATTCTGAACGTTTTTCTTCAGCTATATCTTTTAAATCTTCAGGAATTTCAATTTCAACAGCATTTTCTTCAGGTTTACTATCATATTGATAAGCCTTCATTGTAACTAAATCAATAATTCCATTAAATTCATTTTCTGCACCAATTGGCCATTCAATAGGTTTTGCATTAACTCCAAGTCTAGAATCGATAGTTCCTAAACTATAAACAAAATCTGCACCCATCTTATCCATTTTGTTTGCAAAAATAATTCTTGGTACTTTAAACTCAGTAGCTTGTCTCCAAACTGTTTCAGTTTGTGGTTCAACACCAGCTTGAGCATCAATAAGTGCAACCGCACCATCCAATACTCTTAAACTACGACTAACTTCAACTGTGAAGTCTACATGCCCTGGAGTATCAATTATATTAAAACGATACTTTTTCCAATAAGCAGTTGTTGCAGCAGAAGTAATAGTAATACCACGTTCTTGTTCTTGTTCCATCCAGTCCATTTGTGATGCACCATCGTGTGTTTCACCAATTTTATGGATTTTTTTAGTATGGAATAATACACGCTCAGTACAAGTTGTCTTACCTGCATCGATATGAGCCATTATTCCTATGTTTCTTGTCATTAATAATGATGTTTCGCGTGCCATACTTACTCCTTCCTACCAACGATAATGAGCAAATGCCTTATTAGCTTCTGCCATTCTGTGTGTATCTTCACGTTTTTTAACTGCTCCACCTGTTCCATTTGAAGCATCGATTAACTCACTTGCTAAATTTTCAGCCATACCTTTTCCGCCTCTTTCTCTAGCGTATTTAATTAGCCAACGAATTGCTAATGCTTGGCTTCTAGCCGGACTAACTTCTATAGGTACTTGATAATTTGATCCACCAACTCTTCTTGATTTTACTTCAAGAGCAGGCTTAATATTTTCCATAGCTTTTTCAAAAATATCCATTGGATCTTCATTTGTTCTTTCTTTAACTATATTAAATGCTTTATAAAGTATAGTTTGAGCTGTTCCTTTTTTACCATCTAACATAATAGCATTTACTACTTTAGTAACTACTTTTGAGTTATATATTGGATCTGGTAGAACATCTCTTTTAACTGCACGTCTTTTACGCATTATAAATTCCTCCTTTCGATATTGTTATTTTATTTTTTTGGTTTTTTAGCTCCGTATTTACTACGACCTTGTTTTCTATCTTTAACACCAGCAGTATCTAATGTACCACGAATAATATGGTAACGTACACCGATTAAGTCTTTAACACGTCCTCCACGAATTAAAACAACACTATGTTCTTGTAAGTTATGTCCAATTCCCGGAATATAACAAGTTACTTCCATTCCATTACTTAAACGAACACGAGCGTATTTTCTTAATGCTGAGTTTGGTTTCTTTGGTGTCATTGTTCCAACACGAGTACAAACACCACGTTTTTGAGGTGATTTTTTATCTGTTTGTTTCTTTTGAATGCTGTTTAAGCCAATTCCTAAAACAGGTGACTTACTTTTTCTTACTTTATCACTTCTACCATTTCTAACAAGTTGTTGTATTGTAGGCATAAAATCGTTCTCCTTTCTTTACACACTTCCAGGTGTGTCAATATTGTCTCTAAATATAAGCTTCACATAAAGTAAAGCTCAATTTAATCAGCATAGATAATATAGCACCTTAACTATTTATTGTCAATACTGATATTATTTTTTTATTAATTCTTTAGCTGTTCTAACCATTTGTGCAGAATATCCCATTTCATTATCATACCAAGCAACAATCTTTACCATTTGTTTTCCATCAACATTCAAAACATTTGTAGATAGTCCATCAACAACGGCACCATATCTTAAACCAATAACATCACTTGAAACAATTGGATCCATTGTATACTTTAATGTCTCATTTTGATTTTTTTCAAATGTCAAATTTATTTCATCCACATTTGTTAATTTAGATAATTCTAAAGTTAAATCAATAACCGAACCAGTTGGAACAGGAACTCTCATTGCTGTTCCTTCTAGTTTCCCATTTAAATTAGGAATAACCTTTCCAATTGCAGATGCTGCACCAGTTGATGCTGGTACAATATTTGCTGCACACGCTCTACCTCTCCTTGCTTTTATTCCCTTTTTATGCGCTATATCTAGTGTAGCTTGATCATTAGTATATGCATGTACTGTTGTCATGTAACCTTTTATAATACCAAAATTATCATCTAATACTTTAAGCACAGGACCCAAACAATTTGTTGTACAACTTGCAGCTGATATAATTTCTTCAGTTCCATCAAGTATTGAATGGTTAACATTATATACTATGGTCTTCACATCACCTTTTGCTGGTGCGGAAATAATAACCTTCTTTGCTCCAGCTTTAATATGTGCGTATGCTTTGTCTTTTTCAACAAATCTACCAGTACATTCAAAAACCTCATCTACATTTAAATCTTTCCATGGTAAATTGTTTGGATCGGCTTCAGAATAAACAGGTATCTTGCGCCCATTTACTAAAATACCATTCTCATAAAAAGAAATTCCATCAATATTATAATTTCTATGATTTGTATCATACTTAAGTAAATATGCTAACTGTTCTGCATCAGTTAAATCATTTATAGCAACAATCTCAAAATCAGGATCTTCCTCCATTATTCTAAATACTAATCTACCAATTCTACCAAATCCATTTATTGCAACTCTTATCATAATTTTTCCTCCCTTTATTGTCTAAAACATCCGCCACCAATAAATTCTCTTAATATTGAATCTTTTGGTATATCTTCTGACGGTATTGGTAAAAACATTTTTAACACATTTATCAATCTTTTTGCTTCCTCGTAGTAAGGACTATCTATATCAACTGAATATAGTAAAGGCTCAACATAAGTTTTTAACACCCCAAACTCATAAATAAGTGCAGAATTAAATATAATATCTGCTTGGTCTTGATATGGAAAAATATTCTTTTCTTCCCCTTTTCTAACATTTGGCCATTTTTCGAGTGTTGCTTCAACCGAATTTCCCCTATGCTTATTATCCCTTATTATTCTTCTTAATAATCTATTATCAGTTGTCGATATCCTGTTATGACTATCTAAATTAAGACATGTAAGTGGCGAAATATATATCCTATATTTATTCTTTTTAGGTATGTCTTTCAATATTTCAGGATTTAAACCATGTATACCCTCTATTATTAGTATATCGTTTTTTCCCAAAGTAATAACTTCACCATTAAAATTAGGCTTTCCGGCCACAAAATCAAAAATTGGTGTAGTCACTGTTTTTCCATCAATTATATCCTGAACCTGTTTGTCAAAAAGTTCTGTATCAACTGCTTCCAAACACTCAAAGTCATAACTACCATCACTATTTTTAGGCGTTCTTTCTCTATCTACAAAATAATTGTCCATCGATAAAGTTCTAGGGTTTAATCCAAAACTTCTTAAATACATGCAAAGCTTATTACAAGTAGTAGTTTTACCTGATGATGAAGGCCCAGCAATCAAAACTACTTTAATACTACTTTTTTTATTGTATATTTCTGCAGCAATATCTAGCAGTTTATTACATTGTAGGGTTTCATCCATTCTAATTAGATCACCTATATTTCCCGATGAGACATATCTGTTTAAAGATGGGACTCTATCAATACCCATTATGCTTGCCCAATCATGAAAATCCCTAAAAACATCAAACATCATTTTATAATGTTCATACTTCTTTATGCCATCTTTCATGTAAACAGTTTGATACAATAAGACAAATCCATTTTCATTAAGATATTTTAAGTCAAATCTTTCTAAACATCTGGTTTCAACAGGCATAAGACTGAAAAAGAAATTATATATATTCCCCAGTTTATATAATGTTATAAAACTATTTGTATTATACTTTAATAATTCTTTTTTTGAATAATCATTTACTTTTTCAAAATAATCAATTGCATCAATTCTGTTAACATTTAATTTTTCTATAGGAAGATTTAGCTTAACTATATTCTTCATTTCTTCCTTTAACAAAGCTATTTGCTCTGGTGTTATTTTTTTCTTAGTGCTAACGTATAATCCCTTATCAATTGAATGCTGTACAGAAAGCTCATTATTTCTTAAGACTTTTCTAGCAGTATATACAAGCATATAAACTAATCCACTTAAATATGCTCTATTTCCTTGTCTATCCTTCAAAGTTAAGAATTCCACTCTAGCATCATTTAAAAGAACAAATGACAATTCTTTATACTGATCATCAACTTTTGCCAATATAATTGGTAAATCGTAATGCTCTTGTACCATTTTGGAAAGCTCTAATAGTGTTGTACCTTTTGATACTTCGATTTTTTTATTATCAATAGTAATACTGATGCTATCTATCATTGAACCACTCCTATTCTTATAATATAATATCATAAATTAAAAATTAATTCACTAAATATGAATATTTTTTTAAAATTAAAACTATTATAATTATAGGTGATAATAATGAGTTTAGTACCAATGATTATAGATAAAGAAGGAAACAGTGAAAGAAGTTATGATATATTCTCTAGACTATTAAAAGATAGAATCATATTGCTAAGTGGCGAAATTAATGATGCATCTGCAAATAGCGTTATAGCACAACTATTGTATTTGGATTCATTGGGAAATGAAGATATAAATATATATATAAATTCCCCAGGTGGTTCTGTATCTGCAGGAATGGCTATATATGATACAATGAATTTTGTAAAAAGTGATGTATCAACAATATGTTTAGGATTAGCAGCTTCTATGGGAGCTTTCTTATTATCAAGTGGAAAAAAAGGGAAAAGATATGCTCTCCCAAATAGTGAAATAATGATACATCAACCATTAGGTGGTGTAGAAGGTCAAGCAACAGAAATAAAAATAGTTGCTGAGCATATATTAAAAACAAAGAAAAAGCTTAATCAAATTTTATCAAAAAATACAAATCAAAAGATTAAAAAGATAGAATTAGATACAGAAAGAGATCATTTTCTAGAGTCTAGCGAAGCACTAGAATACGGTCTAATAGACAAAATTATAACACAAAAAAAAGAAAGCTAAATGCTTTCAATTTCCAAATCTATACTAGCTTTGTACAAATCCAAAAGTCATAGTATCACTTAAAGTTACTTCTTTTGTTGGCATATTTTCAACATCTTTAAACTTATAAGTAACTACTACTGTTGAAGTATCATTTTGAGCTAGATTAACTATTGGAGCAGTAACACTTGTTGTATCTTCGTTAAGTGTTATTGCAGTGCCATCAATTGTTATAGTTTTTTCAATAAATTCATGTTGATCATCAGTCTTATCTGTAGCTGCTTCAAAAGTTGAAAGATAAGTAGCTAATTTAGCATTAATTGTACCAGAGTTCTTAATTACACCAGTATATTGAACCATATCTCCTGGTTTCTTTAATTCGAATGTTACAGTTGCGTTAAGATTTCCATCAACAAAATAATTTTTATTAGCAGTTTTATCAGCACCTGTATTACCTTCAATTTTACCAGTTGAATCAGTAAAAGTATCAAAATGAACATTCCATGCGTTAGAACCTGTTGAAGCAATAGTACCTGTAGCGCTGATAGTTAAATTTTGTGATAGTGCAGCAAAACCTACACCCATGAAAATTAATGCTAAGCATAGTGCTATAATAACGACATTTTTGCTTCTCTTGTCTTCCATTATTTCACCTCCCATCTATAAAGAGAGTTATGGGAAATTTATTCTCACCATACTATTAAAGTATACTATTCAATATGATAAAAAGTCAATCTTTTTTAATAAAAAAGACTGACTTTTTTTGTTAACTTTTTAATCTTTCTGCAATTGCCTTTATTTTTCTAAATCTATGATTCAAACCAGACTTTGTTATATTTTTATTTGTTTCAATACTAATTATTTCACTTAACTCTAAAAGTGAAGTTTCTGGATATTTAATTCTATATTCTGCAACAACAAGAAGCTTTTCATCCAAAAAATCTTTACCAAGTTTTTCAAAGATTAATTCAATGTCTTTAATTTGTTCATTAGAACTAATAAGTACTTTATCTATATTTGCCTGCTCACAATTATTGAGTCTATTTGTTATGTTTTTTTGCTCCTTCATAGCTCTAACATTCTCATAATACATAACGGCTTGATAAGCACCAATTATTTTTAAGAAATCACTTATATCATCAGAATCCTTTATATATATCATATATTTTTTCTCTCGTAATAATATTTTTGCATTCAAATCAAATCTATTTAACAATTCTTGAACCATAACAGATTCATCCTTTTTATCAAATAAAAACTCCAAATGATATTGTGATGTTTTGGGATCATTTATGCTTCCTTTTGCTAAAAAAGCTCCTCTAATATATGACTTAATTTCATCTAGTGAACCAATTATATATTGATTAACCATATTAATATAGTTTCCATCCTTATCAAAAACAGATAAATCCTCTAATATAAAGGATTTTTTTTCTGCCAGTTTTACAAAATAAACATTTTTTTTATCAAAAATTTGACTTTTCTTTGTTATTATTTCTGAATCCACATTATAAATATTTTTAACTAAGCAAAATATTCTTTTAGCAACTTTGATATTTTCTGTATATATTTCAACATATTCATCAAAAAATTTACCATTTGTTCTTATAAAAGATGAAAGTTCTGCTATTTCTTCTGATTTTGTTAATTTAATATCCGTTATTTCATTTTTTACTTTTTCTGTAAAAGACATATTTACCCCCTAATAGTAATAAACAATACATAACTTGCTACTGAAAAAAGTATAAACATAATCGTTATTATAAAGTAAAATGCTACTGAAGAAAAACCTGAATTATTATCTTCTCCAGAATAGAGTTTACCTGCTGGAGTTGAATATACTTTTGTATGTGAATTACTATTTCCCATTGTTGCTGAATTAGTGTTTCTTAATCTATCTACAAAATCACTATAATATGTATATCTCTCGTCAACTATTACACTCTCATAATAATCAGAACCGATTGGTATAAATTCTTTTAGTGCTTTAAAGTTTTCATATACATACTCATCTTTTAATTTAGTATAATCATTAAAATTAGTTTGTGGTAGTGACGCAAATACATAAACTCCTAGCGACAATTTAGCAAAATCTAAAATATTTCTTTTTATATTCATATCCTTATCAAAAGAATTTCTCATAATATTAGTAAACGAAAATGTTCCATCTTCATTATAAATAATAGTTCCAGAATTTAATCCAGCCACATAGTAACCTTGCATATGTATACGCTTTAATTCTTTATCTAAAATATATATCATCTCAAGAAGTCTGCTTTTATCATTTTCATACATTAAATATCTATTTATACTAATTGTCCTACCCGATTTCATAGTATCACCTAGTATAATTATACATTTTTTATATTAGATATTCAATATCTGTTTTTTTCTTAATAGTATTTTTGATACTTCTTAAATAATTATCAACATCTTTATAACGTATTTCTAATAGTGATGCAATGTCTTTATTAGAAAATCCATTTATTTTTAACTCATAAACCATTGAATATTTTGGCTTAAGCAAATATTTTAAATCTAAAAACAATTTTCTTTGCTCTATTTCATCAATTATATATTCAGTGTTATCTGCCTCATTATAACTAACATCTTCAACTAAAATACCTGTTTCAATATTTTTTATTGAATCAAGTGATATACATGAATTTAAGAAAATTCTCTTATTTGCATTTGCTTTTGTAACCAACTTATACATTTCTCTTTTTATACATATATAACATAATGTAAAAAATATATTATCGCTTGTGTTGTCAAATCTTTTTATTGCTAAACTGAGTCCATACATTCCTTCTTGAATTAAATCATCATATTCAAGATTTAAATATTTGAAGTTTTTTAAAATCACAGTTGCAAATTTAGATATAAGCGGTTTATATTTGCAATACATATAATTATAAGCTTCTTCATCGTTTTCACTAATTAAGTATAATATTTCGTTATCATCAAGATTTTGATATTTCATATTTCTCCTATCTTTTTGAACGAATCGCCTCATATATTATAATTCCAGCAGCAACAGAAGCATTTAAGCTATTTATCTTTCCATACATAGGAATTTCAGCTATAAAATCACAATTACTAGAAATAATGCTACTCATACCCTTGCCTTCATTTCCAATAATTATAGCAATTTTACCACTGTAATCTATTGTTCTATAATCTTGACCATTCATATCGGTCCCAACAATCCAAAAGCCTTTGTCTTTTAGTTCTTTAATTGTTTGATTTAAATTAGTAACCATAGATATTTTAACATTTTCTAATGCACCTGCACTTGTTTTCATAACAGTTGAATTAACAGATACACTTCTATCCTTTGGTAAAATAATACCTGTTATTCCAGCAGCTTCACAAGTTCTTATTATAGCACCCAAATTATGTGGATCTTCCAAATGATCTAATATTACTATAGTTGCATCAGGCACTGAAATTATTTCGTTCAAATCAGTGTAGACAAAATCTTCTACATCAAGAATTATACCTTGATGTGAAAATTTATCAAATCTAGAAAATTCTTTTTTATCTAAAATTTCACACTTGATTTTTTTATTTTCTATCAAAGAAATTATGCTTTTATCACCAAAATCTTTTTGAATCATTATTTTGTTTATTTTTTTATTACTGTTTAACATTTCTTTTGCTACATTTCTACCATATACTATCATATTATATTTCCCTTTTCTTTTAGTATAATTTTCATTATCTCATCTATTCTATCTTGCTTATTTTCAAAATACAAATATCCAATTAATGCTTCTAATGCGGTTGCATGTTTGTATGTTAAAATATCACAATTTTTTGGATGTTTCCCACTTTTATTATTTCTAGCCCTTTTTATTACTGAAATTTCTTCGTTGTTTAGAATGTTTTTATCCACAAGTTCTGTTAAAAACTTAGCTTGTGCTTTAGCACTTACATATTCAACTGAGTGTTTTTGAAGTTCATTAACATTTGGTATTTTTTTATTTATTAAAAATTCTCTAATATATTTTTCATATATAGTATCACCCATATAAGCTAACACTAACACATTAATTTCTTTTGCATTCATTATATATATCTCCTAGAATCAACAATTGATTTGATTTTTACATTCTTTGCCTCTTCCATATATTCTCTTAAAGTTTCATAATACTCTACAAAATCATCTGAAATAGTAATATCTTTTAAATATGGAATATATGCTGCTGCATTATAAATATCACTATTGTGGAAAAGATATCTTCTTATAGTGGAATTTATCATTTTAAAATTTTTTTCATGTATCTCCCTAATTGAACTAGTGTAATCAAAAGACCATTCAACGGGATCAATGATCTCTAACATACCCGTATCATAATTATACATTATATTCCCCTCATGTGAATCAAAAATTCTAATTCTTTCTACCGAAACCTTTCTAATTGCTTCCAGTAATGGAACAGCAGCATTAATAAATTCTGAGTAGCCAATATAAGAAAGTGTATCTAATGATTCGCCATTTATAAAATCTGAAATATACCCTTTAAATTTTTTATCAACAATAACAAGTTTTGTTGGAAAGTTAACACCGGTTATACACATATTGGTAAATTTATTAATTCTATAAAGTTCATATTCAGATAAGTTATAATTAAAAATTTTTAAACATTCAAGATTATTAAGTCTATAAACTTTAGAAGTTGCTCCCATTTTACCGTTTTTAACAAGCGGAAGCCCTTTTATATCTTTTCTAGTCATTTTAACAACATTTAATTTATCCACAGTAATTCACTCCAAACATTAAGTTGTATTTTAACGAATATTATTTAATTTGTAAAGAAAAAAAGAAATAAAAAAAGACTAATCGTCTCTACCAGAAAGCATGACAATCAATCTTAATATTTGTAGTATTGTTGTTAAAACAGATGCAACATATGTAAATGCTGCTGCCTTAAGCATTTTAGATCCTCCATCTAATTCATCATTATCTAAAATACCTAATCTAACTAATTCCTTTTTTGCTCTTTCAGAAGCATTAAATTCTACCGGTAATGTAAGAAGTTGAAATAATAATATAATAATTTCACAGGCAATTCCTAACCAAATCAAATCTGTCATTCCAAATATTATTCCTATTAAAATTGCAAAATATCCACCATAAGAAGCTATTCTTACAAGAGGAAAAATTGCAGATCTAAAACGCATAAACGAATAACTCTCTTTGTCTTGAATTGCATGACCAACCTCATGTGCTGCAACAGAAGAGGCAGCAATAGTTGTTCCATGAAAAATCTCTGTAGAAAGCCTTATAACTTTTCTATTTGGATCATAATGATCAGTTAAATTACCCTTAGTTTCAGTAACATAAACATCTTGTAAACCATTATCATCTAATATTTTTCTTGCTGTTTCAAAACCACTAATTTTCTTTCTATTGCCAACTCTTTTATATTTGCTATAAGAGATACTTATAAAAAGTTGAGCAAATAAACTTATTAAAAATCCGGTTATTAAAAGAATTTCACTAATTAAATAATTATTCATTTTCCCTCCTATATTATTTCGTATGTAGTTCCTTCCCTAGAATCAATCAAACGAACTTTCTTTTCTAACAATTCATTTCTAATTTCATCTGCTTTTGCATAATCTTTTTCTTTTTTTGCTTTATTTCTTTCTTCAATTTTCTCTAATATATATTTTTCAAATTCGCTATCCACCGTTTTTTCTTCATCAATAAGTCCTAATGATAATACTTTATCAAAATCATTAACTAAATATAGTTTAGTAAAGTCTGTTAGTTCATCATCTTTAAGTAAATCATACAAAACAGTAAGCATAGAAGCCGTATTTAAATCATTAGAAATTGCATCTTTAAATTTATTTTGATAAAAATCTATCTTACTTTCATGAAGATTTGGTGTTTTGTCTAAACCTTTAATTTTATTTTTTAATTTTTGATAGGCTTGTTCTGCACCATCTAATGCCTCATATGAAAATATTAATTGATTTCTATAATGACTATTTAAACAAAAGAATCTATATGCAAGGGGAGAATATCCTTTTTCTTCAAGTAATGAGACTGTTAAAAATTCTCCTTTTGATTTGCTCATTTTACCATCTTTATTATTTAAATGTTCTCCATGTAACCAGTAGTTACACCATTTATGTCCAAAATAAGCTTCGCTTTGAGCTATTTCATTAGTATGATGTGGAAAAATATTATCTACACCACCACAATGTATATCTAAGTACTCTCCTAAATATTCTGCTGATATTCCAGAGCATTCAATATGCCATCCAGGGTATCCAACTCCCCAAGGAGAGTCCCATTTCATGTCTTGATTAGCAAACTTAGAAACCGTAAACCATAAACCAAAATCACCAGGATTTCTTTTAGCTTTGTCTTCTTCAACAGTTTCTCTAACTCCAACCTTTAAATCATCTGGATTTTTGCCTGAAAGTTTATAATAATCCTTAGCTTTCGAAATATCGAAATATACGTTTCCTTCAGATATATATGCATATCCATCATCCAGCATTTTTTGAATCATTTCAATGTATTTATCAATATGTTTACTAGCATTTTCTACTATAGCAGGTTTATTAATGTTCAATTTAGAAAAATCTTCAAAGAAAGCCTTTGTATAGAAATCGGCTATTTCATATACTGTTTTTCCTTCTCTTAGAGCACCTTTTTCCATCTTATCTTCACCAGAATCGCTATCACTAGTCATATGTCCAACATCAGTTATATTCATAACACGCATAACATCATATCCTAAATAGTTAAGACCTTTTTCTAATATATCCTCAAAAATGTAGGTTCTCAAGTTACCTATATGTGCATAATTATATACGGTTGGTCCACATGTATACATTTTAACAATTCCCTCTTCATTAGGAGTAAATGTTTCAATTTTTTTTGATAATGTATTATATAATTTCATTAGACACCATCCTCTTATTAATATTTTATTTATTATAAATTCATTATAGACATTTTTTTAATTAACTGTCAAAAGTATTATAACACAATTTAAATAAATAGTTAATTAATATAGTCAAAAGGATTTGTAATTGTCGGTGATGAAAGTTTATCAAATATCAAGTTTGATTAGACTATATAAATATAATAATTAAAATGTATAATATATAAAAATGCTTACAAATCTTTTGTAGGCATTTTCATTTAATTTATTGAATTTTTTCTTTTATAAAAGTAGATAATGCTTTATTGCCTTCTTTAGAAAGACGAATTCCATCACTAGAAAGATAATTTTTATTTTTCCATATTTCCTCGTAGAATTTCAATACTTTTATATTCTTTATACCTAATTTTTCTAGTTCTTCACTAATACTCTTATCCGTTGATAATATGTATAATTCACAAACATCACAAAGACCAAATAGTTCCTTATATTCATTCAATGTAATACCAATTGTCGAATCAACAACGAAAATAATTTTATTAGTTAATGATTTATTATCAATAGACTTAGTAATTTCTAATTTTATTCTTTTATAATCAAGCTTTTTATCCACAATAAATTTTGAATCTTGAAATTCCTCTTGTATATAGTTAAATGCATTAAGTAATACTTGATTCCCATAAAAAGTTATCTTATTTTTTAGTCTATTCTCATGTTCTTGTAAAGCTTCTTGCTTTTTTTTATTATATTCACTTAAGTAAACCTGATATATTGAATTATAAATAGTATCTGTGTATGCCCTTCTACCAGAAGAAGTCAAATGTATACCATCAGAAACAAAGTACTCTTTATGTCCTGAAGATGCACTTTTCCAATCTATTACATGTAAATTTTCATATTTTTTTGAAAGTACATTTAAATCATTATTTATATAATCATAATTAGTAGTATTTATCCAAAAAACTTTACGTTTGCCACATGTTTTCATTATTTCTGTTTTGCATGAATTTGTACATCCACCATTAGTACCTAGTCCAATTATAATAGGATCTCCTAATATACTTTTATTTATCAAATCTTTTAGTATTGGATTGGCTTCCCAATCCGTTCTAGAAACTTTAGCGTCAAAATATCCATTTGGAAAACGTGAGTGCAAAGTTTGTACAGCACCTAACATAACAGAATCGCCAATTCCAACTATGGGTAATTTATTAACAATTTCCCCTAACTTAGCTTCTCCCTTTTCATATTCATCTAGAACTTTATTCCAATCCATTTCTTCTTGTTTAATTAACTCTAAATACTTTTCATTGTTTTTATCAATCATTTTTTCATTTTCTGCAAGTTGCTTTTCCAAAAGCTGCATTTCTTTAGTATGGTCTTTTGAAATAATATACTTATATACACCAAATGATGCCACTAGTAGTATAATTGTTAAGCATAAATACTGAATACTTTTAATTTTTTTGTTTTTGTTGTTAAGACAAAAATTAAATATATATGATACGACAATTGTTAAAATGAGTATTAGTACAATTTTCATTGTATAATTAATATTTATATATTGAAATAAGAATATTATAGGATATTGAAACAAGTAAATTTCATAACTTATAGAAGATAATTGTTTTACAGTTTTATCAAAAAATGATAACTTATCATTACAATTACTGATGCTATAATCAATCAATACACAAGTAATTATTGTAATAATAATCATTGCTAAAGAAAAATACCTTGAATCAAATTTGATAAAAACAAGTAAATATAGTGAAAGTGCTATACAAACTATTAATAGTAATTTATTGATTATTTTATTATTTATTTTTTTGGATATTACACTTCCATAATATGAGTTAATAAAGCCAAATGAAATACCAAATAGAAATGAGAAACTTCTAAAGAATGTTCCATAATAAATTGTCATTATGTTTGTCTTCGTACATGATACAAAAAAATATAAGCATGCAGCAATTGAGATAGTTGTAGAAATGATACATGGTACTAATTTATTAAATTTATTTCCTAATTTATGTAAAATTATATATAAAAATGGAAATACTAATTCAAACTGTAACAAAATTGAAATATACCATAAATGAATAAATGGTGAAGTTGAGTGCCTAGCAAAATAATCAAGATTGGTATTTAATTGCCAAAAGTTATTGTATCCAAATATGACAGATCTTACTTCCGGTTTTAAATTAAACCAATTAATACTTGGAAAAAGTGAAATAATTGCTACCGTAATAAATGCAAAAATAACAACAGGAACATATATCCTTAACAATTTATTATAATAATAAGAAAAAATAGAAAACTTTTCTTTCTTAAATGCAGAAACGCATGATAGGTATCCACTCAGAACAAAAAAGATACAAACGGCAAGATATCCACCATTTAATAATCCTAAATGATATAGTAATACTGAAATACATGATAATAGTCTCATAAAATCAATATATTTATAATATTTATTGGCTTCCATATTTTTCTCCTATTATTCATTCTATTTACTGTAATTATATCACATTATATCAAAACAATAAAATCAAAATAACTATATATTTCCTAATTATTGCAATATATAAGACTATTTAATACACATAGTGCATATCATATTACAAGTATTACAATATTTTCGCATAAACTACATTATAGTTTTAAGAAGCAAATAATATGCTAAGCATTTATTGACAGATAATAAAAATATGATATTATATACGATGATAAAGAAGTTTTAAAGTATCACGTTTTAAGAAATCGAGGATGATTATGAATACTGATGAACTATTCATAGATGCTAACCAGTTACCAAAGCCTTTATCTAAATCTCAAACATATGAACTTTTAGACAAAGTGAAACAAGGTGATGAAGAAGCTAAAAAAATAATAGCAGAGCATAATATTAGATTAGTTTTATATGAAGTAACTACCAGATTTAAGTATGTTGAATATGATAAAAAAGATTTAGTTTCAATCGGTAATATTGGTTTAATTAAAGCAATAACAACCTTTGATAAATCAAGAAAAGTTGAATTTTCTGCTTATACTGCAAGATGCATTGATAATGAAATATTAATGTTTTTAAGAAAAATTAAAAAAGATCAAAATGTTGATAGTCTAAATAAGCAAATTAAACATGATAAAGAAGGTAGAGAATTAAAAATTGAAGATATAATTAGTGATACAAGCAATATAATCGAAGATTATGAAAAAAAAATTACTTATAAGAGTATACAAGAAATTATAAAAAAATTGCCAAATCGAGATAAAGAAATAATTATACTCCGTTTTGGATTTTATAATAATGAAGTTCATACACAAGAAGAAATAGCTAATATGATGTCTATTTCTAGATCATATGTTTCAAGATTAATTGCAAAAATTGTAAAAAGAATAGGCCAGGAATTGAAGAAAAATGGTATTATAGAACTAAGATCCCAAAAAAACACACCAATAAGAAGCAATAATAATCAATATATATGTTATACACAAGTAGATTCTTTTTTATCAGCAAATAACGATGATATGACTTTTGAATATGAAATTGTAGACAAAGAGCAAGAGATAAAAGGACCTACAAAAATAAAAATAAAACAATAATATTTGGACCTGATTTTATCTTGATAAGAAGGCAAAAAGGAAACTAATACAAATAAATATCAGTTTCCTTTTTATGTAATATATAATTCTCTGCTATGGATATCATCCACGTCCGTCCTTTGTTACTATTATATCATATGAACCTATGTAAAGCTTTTAGACATTTTCTTCAAGACTTCCTTACTTAAGCAAATATTTACTTAATATTTTAATTGACCTGTTTTTTTCTATAAACAATTATCGAAGTTCCAGCAAATCCAATAATTGATAAAATACTTGTTGCTAAATATAATACAATATTGTCACCTGTTTGTGGGTTAGTAATATTATCTAAATTTTCGTTATTCACTTCTTTTACATATTGAAAATTAAATTCATATTTACATCTAGTATAATAATCAAATCTTGTTTCAAGTATAATTCCACCATCAGGGTCATCAAAATCCAATGCAGAACCTGTATATTGCATATGAAATCCTTTAAAATTTTCGCTTTTTTTAGTTCCAACATTTACCGCAGTTAATATTGCTTTATTTTTGGATTTATTTCCTACTATCTTTATAACAGCTTCACTTTCATTGTCTGTTACTAACAAACTATCATCACTTCTTTTATAATATAGTGTTTTATCTAAATCTGCAAATGATTTTAATCCTTCTGTTAACTCATCAGTTTTAGAAAAATCCATTACATATTCTTGACCATTAGTCAAATCAATTACACCTTTTGAGGATATATCATTATAAATATTTTTTATTGTAAAGTTAAAAGCATTGTTTTTTCTTTCAAATTCAACATCTAATTTACCATTAAATTTGCTTGAATCTAATTTGAATGTAGATTTAGTTTCATTTATTGTTGTAATGGGATAATACCATTTATTGATTTTTAATTTTATAGATGCATTAGCACCAGTAATACTTGAATCTTCAATTTCTTCAATTACAAACTTGTACTCTGCTTCATTTAAATCAATTACCATATTATTTGAAATATCAATAACTAAATTATCACCCTTAAACAATTGTACCTTTGCTTTCTTGTTATATTCCACATAACCATCATGAATTGTTCCACCTTTAAAATTTAGTGTTACTTCATTTTTTGACTCAGCAAATACATTTATAGCAAATGAAAACACTCCAATCATTACTACTAGCAATAACATTTTAATGTACTTTAACATTTCCATTCCTCCCTCTAACGTAGATTATAAAATCAATGAATTATCATTGCAACTCATTTGCCAATATAAACAATGTTTTTAATGGCAAGTATTTTTAGGCTTTAAAAGTGTACTAAAGCATAGAAACCCACAAATGATAATCTAATGTGATAATTCATAATAATAAGTGTAATAATAACTAAATAATCCTTGAAGTGTTATATAATTGATAGTATGTTATTCAGAAGTTATAGTATGATTTAACCACTTTTTCATTAAAATTTTAAAGTATATAGCTTATCTCATTTTATGTTTAGACCATCACTATGCCAACAGTTCAAAGTATCTAAATATTGTAATCATAGAAAAACCCGCAATCCCTTTATTTATGAGGGTTTGCGAGCTATTTTCCACAACATTGCTTATATTTCTTACCACTTCCACAAGTTCATCCTTTTCTAGTACTATTTGTACTATGTAAAACTATCTGTATTATATGTTTTCAAAGGGATGAATGGTTCTGGTAAGGTTATATATAAATAGTATTATTTGTACTATTTTTACTATGTGTTTTCTTCTCAATGAACACAAAATGCACACAATGTATCCATTCGTTCCCAAGATTAATTAATTTGAGTATATAAATAATATATACTGCTGACTATTTTTTATAGTATAATATTAGTGGTGAGCTTTTATGTTAAACTTTTCAAAGAAATATATTGTTGTTATCATATTGAGTATAATTATTTTTCTTACATTATATTTTTGTTGGATATTTTTGTTAAAAAAAGAATATAACTACAAAAATGGAGAAATTGGAATTTATCAATATAATGATAAAATAAAAGTATCTGAGTTGGATTCTTTCTTTTTGGATTCTTTAATTGTAAATAATAATTATTTATCTTTTTATGATGATGCAATTATTCAAATAAATAAAAATGATTTTCGTAAGCGAGTTATTGGAGAAGTATCAGTATTTGCTAAATATGATACTATAGAAAATTTAGTTCAATTTTTAAAGGAAAATGGAGTAGAAATTCAATCTAATCTAATATTAGAAAATCGAAGGATAATTATATATAGTAATGAGAAAACAGTGTGTATTTTATTTTTTGAATCTGAAAATAAGGTTAGATTAAATTTTAGAACAGAATTACCTTATGAAATATCTAATATGTACACTAGTGATGATGAATTTGAAAACTATTATTTAAAAATAAATGAAAAAACTCACTCATCAATAAAAGAACAATTAAAATATAATTTTATAAAGATAGCTATTGTAATAGTTTGCTTTAATTTGATTTGTTTGATATTTCTTACATTAAAAAAATTAAATAATAATAAAGTGTAAAAAAAGCTCAGTTACAAAACTAAATTCCACTTCTATTTAAATTAGGGTGGAATTTAGTTTTACAGCACAGCAGTTATTTAAAAAATTTCACTTTGTCCGTTGACTGTCCTAAAAAAATGTCCTAACATGATATTATAGAGAAATTGTAGAGAGAAATAAATAGACATAATTTCGTGTCTATTTTTTTTGTTTATAAAGAAAGTGGATGAGAGCTAATTTTAAAATATTTTTAAGTATTACCAATTTATGACATGTATTAAGAAAAAATTTTTTACCTGTATTCATATATTCATTAAATGCTTTCATCCCAGCAACATAAGCATCCTGTTTTGTCTTGAAACCTGATTTATTAATAAATTTTCTAGCTCCCCTTTGTGGAGCTATTTCAAATCTATATTGATATAAATTCCCTCCTTTTGTTACATTCACTTTTCCCATAACTTCCTCCTCTAAATTTCTTTAGAGAACGAAAAAATCAGCACGAATGCTGATTATTGTGAATTTGTGTTCATTGAAAAATCCCTTGTTTTATAAGGTTTAAATCAATTGTGTGCATTAATTTTTTATTTTACGCACACAAATTGCACACAAGTGTGCGTTTTGAGCTGTTTTTTGTCTATCTTTTTGACTTTTTTTACTGCTGTATTACTGCACAACCCTTATAAATCAACTTATTTACCACAACATTGTTTATACTTTTTGCCTGAGCCACAAGGACACGGATCATTTCTTCCAATTTTTTGAACTTTCTTAGGAGCTTGTTTTACATGATCCTTTCCATCGTTGGTTATTTGCTTTTTTGAAACTTCTTTTCTCTCAATGTTCTGCTTGATCTCAGATTTTATTAAAAGTATAGTTATATCTTTATCGATTCCTTGCATCATCTTATCAAACAAATCAAAGCCTTCCATTGTATAAGCTCTTAGTGGATCATCTTGTGCATATCCTCTTAAACCAATACCTTCTCTTAAATGAGACATCGTATTAATGTGTTCCGTCCAATAACGATCAATGATGCTTAAAACTATTACTTTTTCAAATTCATCTGTAACTTCAGATGGCAAATCTTTAATTTTTTCTTCATATTCTTCTACAACAATATTATATATTATTTCTATTAACTCTTTAGAATCTTTTGTCTTAACATCTTTAATATTTAAAGTTTGCTTAAACAAATTTTCGTTTGCATAATCTACAATTTCTTCTATATCTTTATCAGTTAAATGACCCTCTGGAAAAATATGAGATTCTACAAAATCAGTTATATGGTCTTTTATAGATTTTAATACTGTATCATGTATAGATTCATTGTCAAGTATTTCATTTCTTTTAGCATACATAATTTCTCTTTGATTATTCATAACATCATCATATTGTAGAAGTTGTTTTCTTATATCAAAGTTATTTCCCTCAACACGAGCTTGTGCTGTTGCTATGGCATTTGTAAACATTTTACTTTTTATAGGTTGGTCTTCTGCAAAGCCTAAATTTTGAAGCATATTTTTAATTCTGTCAGTTCCAAACCTAACCATCAACTCATCTTCCATAGATACATAGAATTGTGTAAATCCAGGATCTCCTTGTCGTCCAGAACGTCCTCTTAACTGATTATCAATACGTCTAGATTCATGTCTTTCAGTACCTAAAACACACAAACCACCCATTTCTTTAACTTCTTCAGTTAATTTAATATCTGTACCACGACCAGCCATATTTGTTGCAATCGTTACAGATTTTGGTTGTCCAGCTTTTGCAATTATTTCAGCTTCACGAGCATGATTTTTGGCATTTAAAACTTCGTGAGGTATTTTTCTTTTTTTAAGCATCGAGCTTATTAATTCATTGGTTTCAATTGCTATTGTACCAACAAGAACAGGTTGTCCTTTATTATATCTTCTCTCTATTTCATCAATTAAAGCTTTATACTTTCCTGCTTGAGTAGAATAAACCAAATCGGCTTCATCAATCCTTATTACCTCTTTATTAGTAGGTATCTGTATAACAAACATATTATAAATGTTTCTAAATTCTTCTTCTTCTGTTTTTGCAGTACCAGTCATACCAGAAAGTTTTTTATACATTCTAAATAAATTTTGGAAAGTAATTGTTGCTAAAGTTTTTGTTTCTTGTTGTATTGTTACTCCTTCTTTTGCTTCTATTGCTTGATGAAGACCATCACTAAAAGCACGACCTTTCATCAAACGACCTGTAAATTGATCAACAATTACAACTTCACCATCTTGGACAACATAATCAACATCGTTCTTCATTGCATAGTTAGCCTTCAATGCTTGATTTATATGATGTACTAAATTAGTATTAGATATATCATACAAATTGTCTAACTTAAAACTCTTTTCCGCGTTTTTTACACCATCTTCTGTAAGAGTAACTGATTTAGTCTTTTCATCATATAAATAATCTTTTTCGGGTTTTAATTTTTTTACAAAAGTATCTGCATCAATATATAAATTATTACTCTTTACCTCACCACCTGAAATTATAAGTGGAGTTCTAGCTTCATCAATCAAAACTGAGTCAACTTCATCTATAATAGCAAAATTAAGTCCTCTTTGAACTCTATTTTCACTTTTTACTACCATATTATCTCTTAGATAATCAAATCCTAATTCATTATTAGTAGTATATAAAATATCACAATTATATTGTTCTTTTTTTTCTTTTGGAGATAAACTTCTCAAGTTTGTTCCAACAGTAAGTCCTAAAAATCTATGAATATTGCCCATCCACTTTGCATCACGATCAGCAAGATATTCATTTACTGTTACAATATGAACACCATCACCAGTTAAAGCATTTAAATATGCTGGCATAACAGATGTTAATGTTTTACCTTCACCGGTTTTCATTTCTGCAATATTACCAAAATGAATTGCAAGTCCACCAAGAAGTTGCACATAATATGGTTTTTCACCAATAACTCTATAACAAGCTTCCCTTGCAGTTGCAAAGGCTTCAACTAAAATATCATCCAATGTTTCACCACTTTTAAGTCTATTTCTAAACTCGTCAGTCTTTGCTTGTAATTCATAATCAGTTAATTTTGTATATTCCTCATCTAACGCATCTATTTCATCAGCAATTTCTGAAAATCTTTTTAATTCTTTATATTCATGATCAAATAATCTTTTTAATAAGTTCATTATATCATCTCCCTGTAATATTAATTGTACCAAAAAAAAAGAGAATTTTAAAGTATTATTCCCTTTTTATTAAATTATTCAGTTTCTATAACACCATAATTATTATCATCACGTTTATATACTAGTGTTGGCTTTAATGTTTTTGAGTCCTTAAACAAGTAAAAACTATGTCCTAATAAATCCATTTGAATAATAGCTTCTTCTTCACTCATAGGCTTTACTTCAATTTTTTTTCTCTTAACGACATTAGCATCCTCAAATTTTTCGTCATCAATATAATCAGTAATAAAATCTTTTGATTCTTTAATCTTTCTTGATTGTAACCTTGTTTTATTTTTTCTTATTTGTCTTTCTATTTTATCAACAATAACATCAATTGCAGCATAAAAATCTTCTTGTGTTTCTTCTGCTCTTAAAATAAATTTTTTTAATGGTATAGTTATTTCAACTTTTTGCTCATGGTTTTTAATCTTTATTACAACGCTTGCTCTAACATTTTCGCTACTATCAATATACTTTTCTAATTTTTTTAGTTTATCAAAAACATAATCGTTCATTGATTCAGTAACTTTTAATTTATCGCCTCTTATTAAAATCTCCATATCATCATCTCCTAATAATATTATATCATAAATCAATACTTTTAGCAAACTATTCATTTACACAATAAACTTCACAACTAATAAATAATAGAAAATAAAACTACCTCTATTTTGAGGTAGCAACTTCTTTTATTACGACAACATCTAATGCTTGATAACCTTTAGCAGTTTCAACTAGATTAAATTCAACATATTGTCCTTCAGTTAAGCTTTTGTATCCATCCTGGTTTATTGCAGAGTAATGAACAAATATGTCTTCATTATCTTTATATTCAATGAACCCATAGCCTTTTTCATTATTAAACCATTTTACACGGCCCTTCACTTTTTCCATACACCTCACCTTTCCATTTACATTATTTAGTTATACACCATAAATCTACGACAATAATTAATACGTTATATTTTTAGGTGTGCATATAAATAATAGCAAAACATTCATTAAAAAAATGTCGATTTCTGTAATCAGTCATTTTTTGGACTTTTTTGGTAATAAAATTTTCTCTTAGTTAACATTTTGCTATTGATATTCATTTAAGGAGCAAAAAATATATTTTACAATTTTTTTCAATTTAATAATATATACTTATACTCGTAAGGGGAAAAATATGAAAGAAGTTTTTTTAAACAATTCAATTAACTTAATAAAAAAGTATAATGCCTATAATGAAACTGATATTGAAAAAATCAGATACGGTTTAGAAGGAATATACTTAACAATTACTAAATTAATTGTCATATTAGTACTATCAATTATATTTAACATATTTAAAGAAATTATTTTAGTTTTAGTTTTCTTGAATATAATTAGATATCCTGCATTTGGAGTACATGCCGATAAGAGTAGTATTTGTCTAATAACATCAATATTACTTATATTTGGGCTTACATTGTTAATTTCTAAAATTTATATAAGTAATACTATTAAAATTATATTGTGTATCATCTGTACAATAGATTATTTAGTATTTGCACCTGCGGATACAATTAAAAGACCATTGACAAATGCAAAAAAAAGAAAATATAGAAAAATTGCTTCAGTTATTTTGTCCATAGTATATTCAATAGCCATATTTTTAATAAATACAAGAATTGTTTCAAACACTTTACTTATATCATTAATAATAGAAGCAATAATGATAAACCCATTAACATATAAAGCTTTAAAGATGCCTTATAATAATTATAAAAATTGTTAAAAATGCAAAAGCATTTTTATATAAAAGTAAAGGAGGTAGCATATGAAAAAATTATTTTCAGTAGCTTTAGCAGCAGTTGCACTATTAGCTTCTACAGCAGCTTCTGTTGGATGCATGTGGCTGTTCATTGATGAACCAGAAGCTCCAAAATTCATGGACTAATCTATAACAAAAATAAAGTCAAGATTTAAGATAAATAACCTTGACTTTATTTTTTAAATTTTTATAAATATCTTTCTTACAAAATAGTCATTCATAATAACCCATTCAGTAGAAATTGTTTTTTGAGAACTTATAACCTTTGACAAGTAATATAGTCCATTACCTCTACCTTTACCTTTTGTAGAATAGCCTTTATTTTCAATTTTATTCAAATCAACTAAATCACTATTATAAGTATTACATATAACAATTCTTATCTCATTAGACATTTTGTATATTTCTAATGAAATATTCTTTTTTTCTGAAACTTCACTAGCTTCTATAGCATTATCTAAGCAAATTCCTAAAACTTTAATTAAGTTTTTTTGTGTTTCACTATCTATAAATTCTAACTCTTTTATGTTTTTATTAACATTAATTGTTACACTTATATTTTTATTCTTAGCAATCATTAGTTTATAATATATTATCCCTTTTACACCACCCTTGGGTATAAATTTTAAATCAGATATATAATCTACTTTAGAGTTGTCAACATAGCCTAATATTGAATTTATATATTTTCTTACAGAACTTATATTATTCATTTCTCTAATAGCTGCTAATTGGTTCTTATACTCATGCATAAATTCTCTGTCACTGTCAATCATATCCTCAAAAGTTTTAAAATAATCAAACAAAGAAAGGTATTTAGCTTCAAATTGCATTCTGTTATTATTTTCCATTATGTATATTAAAAACAAAACAATTAAAATGCACATTATAACTACTATCAATATATATTCGTTAATTAATTTATAGTTAATTGATATTGCATAAAGTAAAATTGATGCCAGTAATATTGTTAATAAAAAAAAGACAACTATTTTAACCTTATGATTATCTTCACTTTTTTCAACGAATTTTTTTACATTATTTTTTATAAATGGAGCATATGATAATGCATAAGATAGCAATCCTACAGAGACATTTCCAATTAACATATAATACACATTCTTTCTAACTTCCTCTGCAGTAACAAACGAAACTAAAATTAGTGAAACAACAACATCTGCAAGTGTTAAAATTATAAACAAAACTGTGGATAAAATTATCGATTCAAATAAACTTGTTTTAAATAAAGCTTTATAAACAATTATTGTTAATAAAAAATTTATCAATGTTATTAAAGAATTATAGGATACATTATATATCAGCAAGTTTGAAACTGCTAAAACAAAAATTAAGAAAACTCTAAAAGATAATGAAACGGATTTATCTTTACCCCCAAAATTTCTAATTATATGATAACCAACAATAGGGTTTATGAAAGCAATTATAATTCTAAGTGTTGTTTCTAACATATTCCCGTAACTCCTTCTTCTTTTTTCTAGAGACTTGATAGCAAACATCTCCAGATTTAAAGATTATTTTATTGTTTTTCATATCAAATTCACTTACATAATCAATGTTTACAATCATGCTTCTACTTGTTCTAATAAATCTATTATCCAAAAGCGGTTCTGTTTCATTTAAATTTTTGTTTATAAAATGTGCTCCATAAGTTGTCTTTACTAAACTTCTTTTGCTATCAAGTTCTTTTTCTATATATATAATATGTCTAAATTCTATTTTTTTAATTATATGATTATATTCATAACTTAAACTTTTTTCTCTATTATCATAATGTTTTATTGCAATTTCTAAAGTTTCTTTAAGATTTTCATCACACTTATTTAGCTTATTAATAAAATCCAATAAGTATAGTCTGTTACCTAATGCCTCATATTTAAATTCATTAAATGCAGTTATTATTATAATGATTGAAACCCAGTCATCTAATTCTTCTCTTATACATCTTGCTGCATCAAGTCCAGAGCCATTTTTTGTTTGAATATCAAGTAAATATATTTTAAACCCTATATCCTTTGCGGCCATGTTTTCAAAGTCTTTATTATATTCATCAAATAAGATACACTTATATTCTATATCGTATCTCATCATAAGTTTATCAATAATATTTTTCTCTTTTTTTAAAAACTCCCTATTATCATCACATATAATAAAATTAATCATATAAATCGCCTCAATCAAGAAAAGGAATTTTTATTCATCCCTTCTGCCTTTTATTATTTTTTTCTCTACGTTTTTTACTTTAGTACTAAGCTTTTCGGAAATAATACTAGTATTTAAAACAAACCAAGTCACAATAATAAACAACACTATATATATGACTGTTGCTTTTTTAGGATCCTTTAAAACATAAAATATGGATGCCAAAGAAAACAAAATGTTTATACCATACACAATAAGAACTGTAGTTCTCTGTGAAAAATTCATATTTAACAGCTGATGATGCATATGTTCTTTATCAGCAGAAAAAATTGGCTTTCGTTTTATTACTCTTCGAATTATAGCAAATAGGGTATCTAAAATGGGTATAGCTAAAATTACAATAGGGACTATAAAAGAAGTTAAGGTAGTTCCCTTAAACCCTAATAAGGCTATAATGGAAATAATAAATCCCATGAACATAGAACCTGTATCACCCGCAAACAATTTTGCAGGATAAAAGTTATGTAACAAAAATCCCAAGGTTGCACCAAGCATTATAAAAGTAATTGATGCAGTTAAAGTATCAAGTTTTCCTTGAAAATAACAAATAACTCCAATAGTTATGAAAAATATAGATGAAATACCACCACTTAGACCATCTAAGCCATCTATTAAATTAATGATATTAATACATCCAATTATAAATATTAACGTTATTGGATATGCAAAAAATCCAAAGTTAAGATTGAATCCAAATACGGTAACATCTTGCAATAATATATTGCCATATAAAATAATAATTAATGCTGCACACACTTGACCAAAAAGTTTACTTCTAGCTTTTAATGGCTCAATATCATCAATAATTCCAGTTAAAATGATAACAAAACTACCAATTAAAACCGAATTCATTTGAATACTATTTATTCCAAACAACATATATCCAAATAAAAACCCTAAGAATATTCCCAAACCTCCCAGCTTAGGCATAGGTTTTTTGTGTATATGACGTGTTCTGGGTTCATCAATAGCGTGAATTCTATTTGCTATTTTAATCATAAGTGGCATAATTGCTGCAGTAAATATAAATGTTATACCAATAGTTAGTAAAATATAATCTATTTCTTTTCCAAACATATCAATTGTCGAGAAATCCTCAACTTTCACCTCTGTTTCATTTACTATAAAAGAGTATATTTAACCCTCTTATAGATATTTAATTAATTTACTTATATATTTATAAAACCAAGTAAACATAAGCAATACTATTATACCACTATTTCCAATAATGTAAAAGAAAAACTATCGTTAAGATGATAGTTTGTTTTGATTTTACTTATCTATTAAATCTAAGTTAGAAAGCATAATACCACAACCTTCTGCAACACAAGTAAGTGGGCTTTCTGATATAAACACTGGCACTTTTAATTCCTTTTCAAATAATTCAGGTAACCCTTTAATTAGCGAACCTCCACCTGTTAAAACTATGCCTTTATCTACAATATCTGCCGATAATTCAGGGGGTGTTTTTTCCAAAACTTCTTTTGCTTTTTTAATTATTTTCATAGCTAATGGATATAATGACTCTTCAACCTCTTTTTCACTTATATTTATTGTGTGTGGTAACCCAGTAGACAAGTTTCTACCTTTTATTTCTATTTTATTTTCTTTATCTCCTTCGTATGCACAACCAATTTTTAATTTTATATCTTCAGCCGTCCTATCGCCAATTAGCAACTTATGCTTTTCTTTTACATAGTCTATTATTGCATTATCAAAAGAGTTTCCAGCAATTTTAAGCGATTGACTAGTTACTATCCCACCCAATGATAAAATTGCAATGTCAGTAGTACCTCCACCAATATCTATTACCATATTTCCACAAGGTTTAGAAATATCCATTCCCGCTCCAACCGCTGCCACTTTTGGTTCTTCTTCAACAAAAACCCTTCGTGCTCCTAAACGCTCCGCAGCCTCTCTTATAGCATTCTTTTCAACTTCGGTTATATTAGATGGACAACATATAAGTATCCTAGGTTTAGACAAAATACCCTTGCCTTTAATTTTCTTTATGAAACTACTAAGCATAACTTCAGTATATTCAAAATCAGCAATAACTCCATCTTTAAGTGGTTTGATTGCCTTAACTTTACCTGGTGTCCTTCCTAGCATGTCATTAGCTTCACTGCCTATTGCTAAAACCTTTTTTGTCTCAGTATCTATTGCAACCACACTTGGTTCATTTAATACAATTCCTTGACCTTTTACATAAATAAGTACATTAGCTGTTCCCAAATCTATTCCTATATCTTTCATATATCTCTCACTTTCTAAAGAAAAAAGGCATTAAGCCTGCAATTCATTAAGTTTTTTATTAAAGCAGTCTTCGGGATTAACAACTTGCCCATCAACATATAGCTCAAAATGTAAATGGTTACCTAAATTATTGTTGACCTTAGAAGTTCCACTAGTACCAATCTTTGTACCCTGTGTCACTGTATCTCCTTCTTTAACATTAACTTCAGATAATCCCTGATAAACACTTATAATATTATTACTGTGCTTAACTTCAACGGTTTTCCCTACCATTTCATTATTTTCAACTTTAGTAATTGTACCATCAAACACACTTAAAACTTCAAATTTTTCATCCAATATATAATCTACACCCGTATTTTGCATGTAACTACCTTCATAAAATATAATTGCATTTTGTTGATTTTTACTTTCATCCTTGTAGTTATAGTAATATCTTCCAATTGTAACCTTTTCATTACTATATGGCTTTTGAAGAACTTTATCAGTAGAAACAACTGGTGTATCATTAGACCAGATTATATTAGAAACATAATTAATTTCTTCCTCTGGAATATCATTCCTTGCTGAGAAAACAGCATAAGTTGACATAACAAATACAAACACTAAAATAACATAAATCATTGGTAATACAAACCTTTTTAATCTTAATTTCTTTTTCATATAAATCACCTCATTAACATTCTTAACAACAAGGTATAATTTTATACAAAAAAATTAAACTATTTGTGACGAAATAAAAAAATCATAAATAAAATTTGTAACTAAATATATTAATGATAATGATAACAACATATAAAAAACAATTGCCTGAATATTTCTACCTTTTTTAAATATTTGATTAATATTTATAGACTCTATTGCCCACACTACTAATACAGTAACAAATATATAAATATAATATTTAACGTTCATAATTATTTATTCTCATAATCTGATATTTGCTTTATTCTTGATATATATCTGTCTGTATTTGAAAATTCTGTTTTAAAAAAAGTATTAACTATATTCTTAGCTTTAAATTTAGAAAGCTTTCCACTAAGTGCAATTATATTTGCATCATTGTCCTTTCTTGTTAGGTATGCGTCTTCTACTGAACTAACTTTAGCACATCTTATTCCTTTTACTTTATTACAAGCAATACTTATACCAATTCCACTTCCACATATTGCTATACCATAATCTACTTCGTGTGAAGCAACTTTTTCCCCTAGCAAAAATCCATATTTAGTATAATCTACATTTTCAATAGAGTTCGTTCCATAATCAGTAATTTCATAATTTTTGTTTTTTAAGTACTTAATTAATTCCTGCTTTAAATCATAACCTCTATGATCACTTGCAATTCCTATCTTCATATAACCACCTCTATATTATTAGTATACTATTTTATAAAAAAAAAATAAAGCCATACTAAGCTTTATCTTTTAAACTATACTTTTTGTTAAATTTATCTATATTACCTGTATGAGCAGTTCTTGCTTGCTTTCCACTATAAAATGGATGACACTTAGAACAAATTTCTACATGATACTCATCTCTTGTAGATTTAGCTGTAAATGTTTCTCCACAAGCACAAATAAATTTAGTGTCTTTATATTCTGGATGTATACCAGCCTTCATAATATCTCTCCTCTCGCCATGACAAAATTCAGCCATAGTAATAATTGTCAACTTATTGTAACAAATTTATTGAGTGAATGCAACACTAAAATTATTTTTATAAATACTTTTTTATATTTTCAAAAATTTCTCTATATCCCGAAATATTAGGATATGGCTTTAAAGGATTAGATAAATATTTAGAATTACTTGAAATAGTAGAAAAAATATCAACATAATATATATTGTTTTTTTCACATATGAATTTATATTGTGAATTAAAATACTTTAAAGTGTAATCTATAAAATCACTGCTTTTTCCACTATCTATATATGGATTATAAATACCAATAACTATTATTTTGTTCTTAGCATATTTTTTTATAAGTTTTAATAATTCTTCTAAATCAATTAAAATCTGATCCGTAGATCTTTTTGCACTAACATAATCGTTTGAATTAATGTTGATGGAATCTGTAAAATCATTATATCCAATAGATAAAGTTACTAAGTTTGATTCTCTAAGTGCACTCTTTATATTTACATATCCAATATTGGTTTTAATACTTTTATTTGAATTAATATCATTATATATATCTCTTACTTTATAGTTCTCGTTAGCAAAATCATTTATACCAATACCAATTCTATTTAAATTATTATAATAATCATATATGTAATCAAAATATCCATACGATACATGCCCGTATGAATTTATGCCTTTAGCTAAACCATCACCTAATGCTACATAATTTACATTATTATTAAAAGTAAATTTATATATTAAAAATATTGAAATAATAATAAACAAATAAAATATAGTCTTTTTTAATTTCATAAGATGCATCACCAAAATATAATTTTAATCATTAAAATTATATTTCAATAATTTCTATTTTAGCACCCACATCTGTAAGTTTTTCAACAATGCTTTCATATCCTCTCAAAATATGTTCTGCATTATTTATAGTTGTTGTCCCATTAGCCACTAAGGCTGCACATACCATTGCAGCTCCTGCTCTTAAATCTGTTGCAGAAACATTACAACCTGTTAATTCAGTTGGGCCAACTATTTTGGCTTTTGTTCCATCAACATTAATATTTGCACCCATTTTTATAAGTTCTGGAACATGCATAAATCTGTTTTCCCAAATTGTTTCCTCTACAATAGATTTTCCGTTACATGCAGTTAATAATATCATAAAAGGTTGTTGTAAATCGGTCGGAAATCCAGGAAATACCAGTGTTTTAATATTTACCGGTTTATAGTCTTTTTTAGAATTTATTATAAAATAATCTTCTCCTATTGTCATGTCAACACCAATTTCTAACATTTTTGAAGTAAGTGCTTCTAAATGTTCAGGTATTATATTACTAACTTTAAAATTATCCCCAATTAAAGCACCTATTATAGCATAAGTTCCGGCCTCAATTCTGTCTGGAATTACTTCATGGAAGCATCCTTTTAATTTATTTACACCAACAATTCTAATTTCGCTAGTACCGGCACCACTTATTTTTGCACCCATATTATTTAAAAATGTCGCAACATTAACTATTTCAGGTTCTTTTGCAGCATTACCAATAATAGTTACACCCTTTGCTCTTACCGCCGCCAACATAATGTTTATTGTTGCACCAACTGATGCTATATCCAAATAAATTGATGCTCCCTTCAACTCTTTTGCATCTATAGTAAGCATATCTTGATCTTGAGTAACTGTAGCTCCCATTGCTTCAAAACCTTTTAAGTGCAAATTAATTGGTCTAATTCCTATCGAACATCCACCAGGGAAAGACATCTCTACATGACCATATTTTCCAAGTAAAGCTCCCATGAAATAATAAGAAGCCCTTAGTTTTTTAGACATTTCAGCAGGGATTTGCTTATTTGTAACTCCTTTTGAATCAATAACTATACTCTCACTAGCTCTTCTAACATCTGCACCTAAATATATTAACATTTCCTCCAATGAATCGATATCTGTTATTTCTGGAACATTACATATAGTAACTTCACCATCGGCCAAAATAGATGCTGGGATTAATGCAACTGAACTATTCTTTGCACCACTTATTCTAATTGTACCCTTTAATTTTCTTTTTCCCTCTATTCTTAATGCTTTCATTTTACCTCCATATTTCACTATATTTTATTATACTTTTATATTTAATTGCCTATATAATTTATTTCCTTTATTTTATTACGTACAACATTTTTAATAGCTTCTTCACCACTAGAAATAATTTTTCTTGGATCATATATATCTTTATTGATTTTCAAATAGTCCCTAACAGCATTACTCCAGGCAATTTGTAAATCTGTATTTATATTTATTTTAGTAATGCCCGCTTTGATACAATTTTTTAATTCTCCTATTTTCAATCCACTACCACCGTGTAATACTAATATACTATCAATATTATCTTTTAACTCTTTTACCAAATTTAAATTTAATTTGGGTATATCTCCATAAATCCCATGTTTATTACCAATTGAAGGTGCAACAGCATCAACTAAAGTTTCTTTTACATATCTGATACATTCTTCACAAGCTGTCATATTTCCAATTCCATCGGAAGTATATAACACTCCAATTTCGCCCTCTACAAACACTTTTTTTGTTCTTGCATATTCAACCACTTCTTTTGTTATTGAAGTGTTTTTATCAATGTCAAATTTGGAGGCATCAATCATTACCGATGTGAAGCCGCTATCAATTGCATGTTTACATGATAAAAAACTGCTTCCATGATCCAAGTGTAAACAAACATCTACATTAATGTTTAAATCACTTATTAAAGCATTTACACAAGAATAAACTGTATTATATCCGCCAAAATATTTTACTGCAGATTCACTAACACCCAGAATTATATTACTGTTTAATTCGTTTGCAACCTCCAAAATATATCTTGCCCACTCTAAATTATTAATGTTAAACTGTATTATTGCCTTACCTGTTTGTCTTGCTTTTTCTAGCATCCAATATGGATTTACCAATCTACTATTCATTAAATCATCTCTACTTAATTTTAACAATTATAAGTGAGATAGTCAATAATTCTATATATTGGATATAATATAAAATGCACCTAATATTCCTAATATAAGCCCTCCTAAAAAACTAGCTCTACTACCTAATTTTTTACTTAAATACTTACCAAATCTAAGACCTATGAAGGTAAAAAACATACTTACAATGAAAAACGTAAAATATGCTAAAATATGATTTTCAATAATAAGTGAAATACCTATTCCAACAGAAAAGCTATCTAAACTAACTGTCAAGGCAAACAAAAATAGCATCCAAATATTCTTTAAATCAAATGTGCTTTCTTTTTGGGTAACCATCTCAATAGAAATAATAATAAATATAACACCCGCTATTATATCCGGTTTTATTGGCAACTTTTCTAGTACAAAGCTACCTATAATACTACCAAATAGTGGCATAAAAAAGTGAAATATTCCAACAATTAAACTTAAAGTATACATTTTTTTCTTATCAAGCCCTAGCGTTCCATATATTATAGATAATGAAAAAGTATCCATACTTAAACTTATTGCTATTAAAAATATCATAAAAAAATCTAACATAGTATCACCTTATAAATAATACTATATTAGATTTAATTTAATTCTAAAAATATTTATCTATAATTTCTTTTATAAAAGATTTATACTCAACATCTTCCATTTGTTCTTCTTCTTCATCCATCAAACATAAAGGTGGAAATAATACACACCACCAATTATCTCCTTTCGATTCACCTATTTTAATAACAATTGATTCATAGGTTCCTTCATCATATTCAATTCCCCTATATATTTTTTTAGGGAAAAAATTATAACCATATTTAACTTCAAAGGAATTATTATATTTGTTTTTCTCAAATACTTTTTCAACAGTATATTCAATATTTCCTAAATTGTTCTTTAATATTTCTCTTACTTCGTTAATATCAGATGCATCCTTTAACATCTCTGACAACTGCTTTTGAATAGAGTGTTTAACATTTTTTTTCAGTTTTTGATCATATTCTGAATTAGAATTGGCGATTACCCTTATTCTAATTGAATCATTTGGAATAATTATTTCTTCTGAATAGTTTGTTTTGCTAATTAAAAAAATCATAATTATAGTCGCTAAAATTAAAAATGTTTTTCTCATTCTATCACCTATTTAATTATGACTTATAAAATTATATTTTATACATTATATATTAAAATTATTCTATCTTTTTGAGACATATCTTGAAAACATTCAATAGTTGAATTATCGAAAAATTCTTTTGCAATAGAAATAATCGCATCTTTTTGCTGCCAACCAATTTCAAATGCAATCAAATATTTATCATTTAAATTTTTCTTTGCAGTGGACAATATTTCTCTATAATACTTTAATCCATCTTTACCACCATATAGTGCTATGTGTGGTTCATTATTTTTTACTTTTAATTCAATTTGTTCTTCTTCCATAATATATGGAGGATTGCTTATTATGACATCATATTTTTCATTTATGCTTTTTAACATGTCGCTTTTAATTACATTAACATCAGATTCTAATAGTTTTGCATTTAATGCTGTGGTATCAAGAGCATATTGACTTATATCTGAACAAGTGACAATAGATTTTTTATATAGCTTATCTAGAGTAATTCCTATTACACCACTTCCACAACCCACATCTAATATTTTGACCGAATCATAATCAGAAAACTTCTTATTCAAAATATTTAAGGCTTTTTCAACAAGTTCTTCTGTTTCAAACCTAGGAATTAAAACATTTTTATTTATTTTAAACTCGTTCCCATAGAAATTAACATTGCCAATAATATATTGAATAGCTTCACCATCTAATAATCTTTTTATAATATCTTTATATTTAAAAACAATATCATCACTTACAAAATCATTTAAATGATTTAACAATTCCAAATTATCGTAACCTAAAACAAATGATAATAATAGTCTCACATCCATTGTATGTAGATACTTCTTACCATAAACAATTAAATCTTCAACAGTCATTAATCTTGGCCTTCTAGTTTTCTTCTTTGATCTTCAGTTATTAAAGCTTCTATAATTTGATCCAAATCACCTTCCATGACCCTATCTAATTGCATCAAAGTAAAACCAATTCTATGATCAGTAACTCTGTTTTGTGGATAATTATATGTTCTTATCTTCTCTGATCTATCTCCAGTACCAATTTTATTTCTTCTTTCAGTGCCTTCTTTTTCTTCTTTTTCTTGCAACTTCAAATTATATAGTCTTGTTTGTAGGGTTTTCAATGCCATCTCTTTATTTTGAATTTGACTTCTACCAACCTGGCAATAAACTATAATTCCAGTAGGAATATGAGTCGCCCTTACTGCAGAATCAGTTGTATTTACTCCCTGTCCTCCGCATCCAGATGAACGAGTTATATCAATTCTTACTTCAGACATATCTAGCTGAAAATCAAATTCCTCTGCTTCAGGCATAACTAAAACTGTTGCCGTTGAAGTATGAACTCTGCCTTGTGTTTCAGTAATTGGAACTCTTTGAACCCTGTGTGCACCACTCTCATATTTCAATTTTGAATATACGTTATTTCCCTTTACCATAAAACTTACTAAAGAAAAACCTCCGCCTTCCGAGTATTCCTCAGTAATAACTTCTATTTTCCAACCTTGCTTTTCTGCATACTTTGTATACATTCTATATAAATCACCGGCAAAAATGTTGGCTTCATCACCACCAGCAGCTCCTCTAATTTCAACTATAACATTCTTACCATCGTTAGGATCTTTTGGTATTAATAAAATTTCAAGTTTTTTTTCTAGTTTTTCTTTTTCTTCTTCTAAGCCCTTTATCTCATCCTCAGCAAATTGACCTAATTCTGCATCTTTTAATAGTTCTTTATCTTCTTCTATATTTTTTAAAATCTTTTTATATTCTTCATAACAAGTTACTGTTTCTTCTAAATTTGACATTTCTTTTGAAATTTCTCTTGTTTTTTTTATATCCGATAAATTATTAGGATCCATTAATTGTTCATTTAATTCGTCATATCTCTTTTTTAATATCTCAAGCCTATCTATCATGCACAATCACCTCTTTTATAATTATAACATATGAAGTCTACATAAGGAACAAAAAAGACTTAATAAAAGCCTTCTTATTGTTCCAATTCTTCCTCATCAAGAATAACTAAATCTTTTAAGTCATCATCATCATCATCAAAATCATCATCAGTATTATCATTATCTATATCATATGACTCATCTTCATCACTCTGTTCATCTTTTGATTTTACTGACATTTCTTCTTGATCAAGCTCATCATCATCTTCTTCAATTTTTACGATTTTATCAGAAGTATGTCTACTTCTTAAATCCCAACAACCATCCTCTAGTAAAATAAATCTTTTATCAGTAGTAAGCATCATATAATAATCACCAATCTTTGATTCAAATACAGATTTAGGTAATTCTAATGCATCTACTATTTGCCTAAATAATTCAGCTGTATTTTGCTTAGGCTTTTCATTTAACAACAAATTAGTAATATCTTTATATGACAATAATTCTAATTCTTCTTTCTTCATATCTTTTACTTTCATATACATCCTCCTACGAATATCATTATATGCATAAATTACTATTAGGTCTCTTTAATAAATCATATATTTTTATATCATTAATTTACATCAAAAGCAACACTTTTTATATCATTTTATAATTTTTAAAGAATAATATATTTCTTCAGCATCATAAAGAAAATAGTTTAATGTAAAAATCAGTTCATTATACTCTATTTTTTTTATTTTACCAATAGATACAATTTCTTTATTTATATCTTTAAAATATATCTTTACTTTAACCTCAGATTTTAAAGAAAAATCAATATTTATTATAGAATTTATCGTATTCTTTTTTAAGCACTTTTTTTCTAAATCAATTTTAATGATTGAACTATCCTTATCTACGTAAGTTAGTATATTTCTTTTTCTATCTATTATTCCTTTAACTATGTATTTTTGATCATTTAATCTTACTACAAATACACTTTTCATAATTAACCTCGCATATAAACATTAATATATCATAAAAAAATAATTAACACATAATATTTTATTTTTTTTTCATAATAAAAATAGCATCAACTTTAAGGAGAGATAATATGATTAAAAAAATTTTTAAATACTCGTTGTTTATTTTTTTAATTATTCTATGTGTTTGTCTATGTGGATATGGATATTCAAAATTAAATACTTCTCTTGAAATAAATAGTGCTAATAACATATCATTATATGACAATAATAATGAAGTGTTTTTTCAAGGGAATGGTACAAACAAATGGGTTACACTTAGTGAAATTTCACAAAATATAATAGATGCAACAATATCAACAGAAGATAAAAACTTCTATAAACATTTTGGATTTGATATACCAAGAATTATAAAAGCAGGATACACAAATATTATATCCGGAAAAACAAAACAAGGAGCATCCACAATATCTCAACAATACGTTAAAAATTTATTTCTAGACTTTGATAAGACTTGGGAAAGAAAATGGAATGAAATGTGGTTAACTTTAAATATGGAAATACATTATACAAAGGATGAAATATTAGAGGGATACTTAAACACTATAAATTATGGACATGGTATGTACGGAATAGAAAAAGCTGCAAATTATTATTTTAATAAAAGTGCAAAAGACTTATCTCTAGCAGAAGCAAGTATGTTGGCAGGAATACCAAAGTCACCCGCTAATTTTTCACCACTTGTTAATAAAGAACTAGCTAAATCTAGGCAATCACTAATATTGCAAAATATGGTTAAAAACAAATATATAACAGAGGAAGAAAAGGAGACGGCAGAAAAGGAAGAATTAACATTTTACGGAAAAAAATACGAAACTCAGCTTACTAGTGTTTTGTACTTTAAAGATGCTGTTTTTAAAGAATTGAAAGAGATAAAAGAAATTCCAACATCCTTTTTAGACACAGGAGGTTTAAAGGTATATACCACATTAGATGTAAATGCACAAACAGCTTTAGAAAATAGTATAAATAAGAACTTAAAAGATAAAGATTTGCAAGTTGCTTCCGTTACAATAGATCCATCAAATGGTAATATTTTAGCACTTATTGGAGGTAATGAATATGAAAAATCAACCTATAATAGAGCAACTGATTCAATAAGACAAGTAGGATCTACAATGAAAGCATTTCTATATTATGCTGCACTAGAAAATGGATTTACATCTTCTACTGCATTTACAAGTGAACAAACAACATTTACATTTTCAAACAAATCAACTTATTCACCAAAAAATGCTAATGAAATATATGGACATATGCCTATATCACTTGCTGCTGCAATAGCATATTCAGAAAATATATACGCAGTTAAAACCCATATGTTTCTTGGAGAAGATACACTAGTAAACATGTCTAAAAGATTAGGTATTACTGCAAAAATCAATGCTAATCCATCCTTACCACTTGGTACTGATGAAATAAATATTATTGAAATGAGTACTGCATATGCAAGTTTTGCAAATGAAGGTTATAAAATAAAACCACATCTAATTGAAAGAGTTGAGGATCTAAACGGAAAAGTTTTATATGAATTTAAATATGAAAAAGAAATGATATTAAATCAAAGTTTAGTTTACATACTAAATCAATTATTAACATCTACATATGATTCAGACTTTATTGATTATAATTATCCAACAATCCTTTCATTAGCAGCTAAAATGAGTAGAAAATATGCAGTCAAAAGTGGAACAACAGCTACAGATCTTTGGACAATTGGATATACACCACAAGCAGTTACCTCAGTTTGGGTAGGATATGATAATAATGCAGCAATTAAAACTACTAAATATTCAATTGCTAAAAATATATGGATAGATTCTATGGAATCATATTTAAAGGACAAAGAAAAAATTTGGTATGAAAAACCAAATAATGTCGTGGGATGCCTTGTGGATCCAATCACTGGAAAACCTGCAACTGATCAAACAAAACATAAAAAGATTATGTATTATTTAAAAGGAACTGAACCAACAGGTGAAGAAGCTGCTTTTGATGAAACAGAAAAAAACTAAATAATAATTCTAGCTATATCTCCATTTTTTACTAAGCATCCATTTGCATCATCAGTATCTAAATGCAGTTCTAGAGTAGCAACAGCAGACGACTTTAGATAAACATCCTTCAATATGGTACTCTTTTCACCTGGTATAAATATATCAACAAACTCTCTATCAGAAAGATTTAGAGTTTTTAGTTGCTCTAAAGATATGTGAATATGTCTTGTCGCTATTATGCAACATTTTTTAGTGATAGAGCCATTTGGTCCAATTATTGTTATTTCTTCTGCATCCTTTAAATCACCAGAATTTCTAATAGGTGGATTTATTCCAAGTTTATAGCTATCCGTCTTAGATATTTCAACTTGTGTATAACTACGAAGTGGTCCAACCACTCTAACATTTTCTATTATTGATTTATTAGTTTTTAATGTAACAATGGATGTTGATGCAAATTGCCCAGGTTGACTAAGATCTTTATATTTTTCAAGTGATTTATTTCCAAATAAAATAGTAAAATCTTCATTACTTAAATGAACATGTCTATTTGATACGCCAATTTTTATATTCATACTATTCTCTCCTTAAATAAATTATATCATATTAAGATATAGTTTTCATACAATATATTGTAGTTTAAGAAAGGAAAGATTAATATGAACAATAGTTACTATCCACCAACAAATTTTGAATCAACATATCCACCTATAAATGGAAATACATTAAATACAAATAATAACTCAACTCAAGAAATGAAATATCCATATATGACATCATTATTACAATCAAAAATAGGAGCAAATGCTAGAATATATATGTCATTTCCGGACTCCATAGAATGGCGTGATAAAATTTTTGAAGGGAAAATATCTACTATAGGGAATGACTATATACTTATAACAGAAAAAAATAATGTTGAACAAATATTACCAAATATTTATGTTAACTATATCGAATTTTAGAAATAACAATAATTTAAAAATCACTTTAATGATTTAAAAGTTCATGATATACTATTAACAATAGAGGTGATTTTTTTGTTAGAATATGTCATAATAGGAATTATTTTTATTATATTACTAATAATTATACTTGAAAAAGATAAAGCTCTTTATTTTGATGTCATCAATGTTAAGATTGAAGAAGCTACAAAGGATATAACAATTTTACTTGAAAAGAAATTAGAACTTCTAACTAAAATTTCAAAAAGTCTAAATGATGACAGTGATGAAGCAAAAAATGTTATAACAAATATTTCTAAAATTAAAAACAAAAAATTAACAATAATAGAATTAGAAAAAGAATTATATAACACTAAATTACTATTAGACAAATATATAGAAAATAATAACATTAAAGTTGAAGAAACTGAAACTCAAAATATGATTAATTTATTAAATAATAATGAGATAGAGATTAAGGCATTAAAACTTTTTTATAATAAAGAAGTTGAAACCTTTAATAACGATATTAAAAAATTTAAAAATTTGTTTATTAAAGCAATTAAGAAATATACTAAACTTGAAGTGTTTTCTTTTCAAAAAGAAGTTGAATTTGAAATATTAAAAAATAATAAAAAATAAAATGAATTTAATATGTTTTAAATTCATTTTTTATTTAATAGACCAATTAATTGGAGCAATACCTTTAGAGATTAGAAAGGCATTTGTCTTTGAAAAGGGTTTACTTCCAAAAAAGCCACTATATGCAGAAAATGGTGAAGGATGTGGAGACTCAATAATATAATGTATTGGATTAGTTATTAAAGATTTCTTAGTACGTGCAAAACTTCCCCATAGAATAAAAACTACTGGTGTTGCTTTTTCATTTATTTTTTTTATAACAGTGTCTGTAAATTTTTCCCATCCAATGTCCTTATGAGAAGCTGGTTTTCCTTCTTCGACTGTTAACACTGTATTTAATAGTAGTACTCCTTCTTCTGCCCAACTAACAAGACTGCCATGTGATGGAATTTCAATTCCTAAATCATTGTTTAATTCTTTAAAAATATTTTGAAGTGAAGGGGGCTTAGGAATTCCTTTTCTTACAGAAAATGATAGTCCCTCAGCTTGACCATAGCCATGATATGGATCTTGGCCTAGTATTACAACTTTTGTGTTACTATAAGAAGTTTCTCTAAATGCTTTAAATACATCCTCCTTAGGAGGAAATATTGTTTTCAAATTATATTCACTATTCACTTTTTTTATTATATTTTTAAAATACTCTTGTAATATCTCATCTTTTAAAATCTGATCCCAATCATTTCCAAACATATTTTACTCCAAACTATTTCTTTTATATTTATTTAAATCACCTATTATTTTATCACTTAATTTAATTAAAGTATACATGTTAATAATTGCTAGAATAGCCACAAATATATCTATTATCTTCCATATACTATCAGGAACTATAAAACAGCCCACAAATAAAAATAAAATAGTAAACATCTTCAATAATGAAATATGCCAATTTTTAATATTATTGATTAGAAATTTCAAAGAACTTTCTCCATAATAATATCCTGCTACAATTGTAGAATAAGCTAGAAAAATAACAATAATAACAAGTGTAATTTCACCATATCCACCTAAATGATAATTTAATGCATATTGGGTTAATTCAATACCATTTACAACATTAATATCAATATTCTGATAGTTTGAAGTTAATATCATGAGTGCAGTAGCACTACATACAATAAATACGGTAAAATATATTCCAACGATTTGCATTAAACCCACTTCTATTTTATTTCTAGTCCCCGTAGAAGAAGTTGCAATAGCTCCAGTTCCAAGACCTGCTTCTGTAGAAAAAACTCCTCTTTGGATTCCTATAATAAAACTAGTAAATATACCCCATCCAAAAGCCTTAAAATTAAAAGCACTTGTAAAAATATTTAATATCACACTAGGTAATATTTCAATATTTTTTAATATTATTACTACACTCAAAAATATATAACCTATACCCATGATTGGAACAATTTTTCCTGTTATTTCTACTATCCTATCTATACCTTTCATAATAGAAATTGCACATATAAACACTAATACCAAGCTTACAGCAACTATATTAATATTTGAAAACTTTGTAAAAGATAATACTATGGTATTTGCTTGAATACCCATAAATCCAATAATATAAGCAATTATAACTATTAAGGCATATAGTATAGCAAGCTTTTTACTTTTTAGACCATTTAATATATAAAAATATGGACCACCTATATATTCGTTATTCAATTTTTTCTGATATTTTAATCCTAAATAGCTTTCACAGAATGTATTTATAGATGTAATTATTCCTACAACCCATATCCAAAAAATACTCCCCGGACCACCTATATATATTGACAAAGCAATACCAGCTAATGAACCAACTCCTATTCTTGCCGCCAATGAAACCGTTAAACTTTTAAATGGTGAAACACCAGTTGAATTTTTATTTTTAAAGCCCAAAAATAACTTTTTAAACCTTAATTGTGGAAAACCCATTTTAACGCTAAAAAATATTCCACCACCAAACAACAACAATATAGCAATCACCCATAAAAGATTTGTTAATACTTTAAGCATATTATCACCTTTAATCAAAACAATTATATGCCTGAAAAAACTAATTTTTCATATATTACTTAATAATTGAACCACTAATTTGTGCTATTATTCTATCTGGATTTTGTAAAAATTTTTCATACAATTCTGGATCCTTTTTCAATGCTGTAATAATTTTTAAATCATCTTCAGATAAATTAACCAATTTATTTTCATCTTTTGCACATTGAAGCTCCATACCAATTAACCACAAGAAATCTACTTCTAGAAAATCAGCTAATCTAATTAATACATCTAATGGTGGTATACGTTTTCCTTTTTCATAAGAACAAATTTCTCCTTTACTGAGAAATACATTAATACCAAGTTGCTCTTGTGTAAGTCCTTTTTTGATACGAATTTCTTTTAATCTTTTTCTAAAAATTACCATATAACTACCTCATGAGTTAATTATAAGTAAATTTTCAATTTATATCTTTTAAGTTAACTAAAAGTATACTTGTATTTAAAAATATCCACAAGATTGTGGATATTATTTATGATATTTTTCATTATTCATAATTTTATATGCTCTATATAATTGTTCAAGAAACATAACTCTAAACAATTGATGTGGAAATGTCATCTCTGAAAAAGAAATTTTAAGACTAGCTAAATCTTTAATTTCATGATGAATACCATATGATCCACCAATTAAAAATGTTATGTTACTGTTTTGTAAAAGGATACTATTTAATTTATTTGAAAAATTCTCACTGCTATATTGTTTAGATTTAACATCTAGCAAAATTAAATATTCATTTGGTTTTATATGTTTTAGAATCAAATCTTTTTCTTTATTTAAAGATACAACAGGATCATCAATAGAACAATCAGGTATCTCGATTAATTTAATATTTGAATATTTTGTGAGTCTTTTTAAATATTCTTGTGAGGCATCTCTCCAATAGTTTTCTTTAAGTTTTCCAACGCAAATTATTTTTATCATTATATTTCCACCATATCAAGTGATACTCCCTGCTCAGTAATAATTATATTATTCACATCAAAATCAGTATCTTTAAGATATTGTTTTGCAGTTTCAAGTGCAATTTCCTTTGTATTATTATGTTCACTAATATGCGCTAAATATATATACTTTGTTTTGTTTCCAACAACCTTAGATAGTATTTTAGCAGAAACAGTATTAGAAAGATGTCCTTTATCACTCAAAATTCTTTGCTTTAATACAAAAGGATATGGTCCTTCCATTAACATTTTATCATCATAGTTTGACTCAAATATATATACAGTTTTGTTTTTTAACTGATTAAAATATTTCCTATTTAAGTACCCTGTGTCCGTTATATACACCATATTGCTTTCACCGTCACTAATAACATATCCACAGGATGGTACATCATGGGAAGTTTTAATAACCTGAATAGAAAATCCCAATTGAGAATTAACCTCAAGTGCATCTAAGAAATTATCAAATCTATAATTAAAATTATGTGTTAAATCTTGATATACATCCTTTGTTGTTATTACCAAAATATTAGGTACATTTTTTAATAGCACATTTAGCCCATTTATATGATCCTTGTGAGAATGTGTTATTAATATCATATCTATTTGATAGATACTTACATCTATTTGTTCTAACGATTTTTTTACTTGCGAAAAACTTATACCTATATCAATTAATATTTTAGCAGTTCCTAATTCTACATAAGTACAATTTCCCTTAGAACCACTAGAAATTATCCTAATTTTCATCGATATAGTGATAATGGATTAACACTGGTACTAGCAGATCTATCTGGATAACCTCTCCAAACACCAAAATGCAAATGCGCCCCAAATGCATAACCAGTTGCACCCATTTTTCCTATTTGTTGACCAATTGTAACTATTTCACCTTTTTTCACAAGTAAAGCAGACATATGGGCATAAATTGTATAGTACCCATTATTATGATTTATAACTATAAAGTTACCATTAAATGAATCATATCTTGATTCTAAAACCACACCATCGTTAGCAGCATATATTGGGGAACCATGTCCTGTACCACTAATATCAAGACCTTTATGAATTTTTCCCCATCTCCATCCATAACCACTTGTTATAACATAAGGAGTTTTAGTAGGCCATGCCCAGTTACCAACTCTACCTATACTTATTGTACCATTACCACGAACAATTATTTTGTTTTGCGCTGGTACTATTTCTTGAGATTCAATAACCACAGCACTTTTAACTTCGCCATTTATTTTTTTAACTTTTTTACTAACTTTGTTTTTACCATTTACACCTTGTTGTTTTACTCTTTCAACTCCAGAAAGCATTGAATTATCATATACAATTTCAGTTTTATAGTTACTATCTTCAAATTCAACAACATAATCTTCTTCTATTGTCTTAAATGCTGGCTTTAAAATACCTAAAGTTACTTCCTGACCATCATACAATAAATTACTGCTATCATTAAATTCTTTATTAGCAATCAAAAACTCTTCAACTGATAACTTGTTATTGTAAGATATTTTTTCTATTGTATCACCGGGTTTAACAATATACTTTTTTTGTTCCTCTAATGTTCCAAACAACAAATATTTACTAAGATCAGATGTATTAGTGAATATAATATCACTTGTAGAAATTTTATTTTGCTTTATAGTCATTTCATTTTGAATATATATGCTTTCAATTATTTTACCAGTATTTGTTATCTTTTCTTGAGAATTAAGTTTATATTTATTATAATCTTTTTCATCAACAAAAACCTTTATTATCTGATTAACTGCTTCTTCAAATATAGACTTATCTAATACGTTTATAACCACATCATCAGTATATGTTTTGCTTGTTTCATTAATTTCCTCAACACCCTTTATATTAATTGTATATCCACTAATAGTAAAAGGAGCTTGTTCCTTTATGATATTATATATTTCTTCAATTGAGGAAATTTTTTTATTATATGTAATTTCGTTAACAACATTAAGATTCTTCGGTGCATAAACATTATCAACATTATATTTTGATTTTATTTCAGCTTCTTTTACATCAATGTAATCCTCTAATTCCCTTTTTGAATTTATATATCCTATTGTTTTTCCACTTAAATAAACTCTATACAAATTTTTAGGATTAGTCTTATTGGTATATCCAACAAAAAATATACTACTACTTATTATTGCAGCAATTATTATAAAAAATAAATTTTTTTTATTCATTGTTTGCTCCTCCTGAATCTTTCTTATAACTTAAGAATGTGGAAGTATCTTTTTTAAATAATAATTCAATAGTTGCGGTTGGTCCATTTCTATGTTTAGAAACTATAAATTCACTAATACTATTATTGCTATTATCCTTCAATTCTTTATCTTTATTATAATAATCATCACGATATAAAAAGGCTACTATATCAGCATCTTGCTCTATTGATCCCGATTCTCTCAAATCACTCATTATTGGTCTTTTATTTTCTCTTGATTCAACGCTACGTGATAATTGCGCTAATGCTATTACAGGAACTTTCAATTCCATAGCCATCATTTTTAATGAACGTGAAATATCAGAAACTTCTTGTTGCCTATTACCGCCATAATTTATTGATGATGAAATAAGTTGTAAATAATCGATTACTACTAAAGCTAAGCCTTTTTCACTATTAGCTAATCTTCTACACTTTGACCTAATCTCACCAATTGTTATACCTGGTGTATCATCTAAATATAAATTTGTTTCAGAGAGTTGTCCAATTGCTTCACTAATCCTTTTCCAATCATTATTCTGTAAATTACCTGTAGCCAATTTCTTACCTTCTATTTGGCCAAGAGAGCTAAGCATACGATTTACTAATTGCTCAGCACCCATTTCCATATTAAATAGTGCAACTGCTTTATCATTGTTCATTGCAACATTAGTCGCTAAATTAATAGCAAATGCTGTTTTGCCCATTGCAGGTCTAGCAGCAATAATTATAAGTTCATTTTCATGTAACCCAGAAGTCAATTTATCTATATCGTACCAACCTGTTGCAACACCTGTTATTTCTCCCTTTGTTTGAGATAATTTTTCTAAGTTTGCTTCAGCACTTGATAATACTTCCTTTATTGTTTTAAACTCTGTTGACCTTCTGTTATTTACCACACTTAATATCTTTCGTTCTGCGGAATCAAGTGTGTCATCAACACTTGACTGTCTATTATAAGCACTAGTAACAATATCTGTTGAAACATCTATTAGTCTTCTAAGTAATGCCGATTCTTCAACTAGTTTTATATAATAATCTACATTTGATGCAGTCGGAACAAATTCAATTAATTCAGTTAAATACTCTATACCACCAACTTCATTTAGTTTATTTTTCTCTTTAAGTTCTGAGGTTAAAGTTGTTAAATCAATAGGAGCTTTTTTTTCAGACATATTAGCCAAGCACTGAAAAATTTCTGAATTTGCTGACGAATAAAATGAATCTTTTGTTAATGCATCAGTTGATTTTTGCAAAGCATATTTAGATAACAGCATTGCACCCAATACAGATTGTTCTGCCTCTAAATTATGTGGAATCTCCCTATTTGCCATATTATCACCTCTATTTTTCAAGTTTAATTTTTATTGTTGCTTCTACCTCTTTATATAAATTTATTTTAACATTATAATATCCAAGCATTGCAGGACAATCAGGTATAATAATTTGTTTTCTATCAATACCAAATCCTTTTTTATCCAACTCTTCTTTAATCTGTTTTTGACTTATTCTTCCAAAAACTTTATCATTATTTCCTACTTTAACTTTGAAAATCAATTCCAAACTATCTAATCTTCTTTTTAAGTTTAATGCCTCTTGTCTTAATCTTTTATCATTATCAAGTAATTCTTGCAGTTCCTTATTGTATTTAGATAGAGTTATATTGTTTAACTGCACAGCATACCCATTTTTAATTAAATAGTTTTGAGCATACCCATCTTTTACCTCTTTAATTTCACCTTTTTTACCTTGTTTCTTTAAATCTTTGACAAACAAAACTTTCATAAAACCTCCTATGAATTTTTAATTTTTTTAATACTATCAACCACATCACTATAAACCTTATTCAATGATGAATCTTCAATAATAGCAGCAGCCTCGTGGGTATCACCACCACCATTAAATTTATTTAGAATGGTACCAACATCAATTTTACCCATAGAGCGGGCACTAATACCTATTCCTCCACTTACTTTGCCAACTACAAATGAGGCTTCAATATTATTAAATAGCAATAGTGTATCAGCAATTTTAGCCAATTCTTCTCTTCTATAAACTTGAGTTTGAAGTCCCTTAGAAAAAGCTACATTTTTAATTACATTAACATCAGTAATTACTTTTTGTATATTTATATATTCATTTATATTCTGTTTTAATATATATTGAACCATTTTAGAATCGGCACCACATCTGCTTAGATAATATGCACAATAGTAAGTATCTGAGTTAGTTCTCAATGTAAAATTATTAGTATCTAAAACAATACCAGATAACAATGCTGTAGATATTAGCTTATTAATAGAAATATTTTCAAGGATTAATTGCTTCGTAATTATCTCACACGTACTTGATGCAGTTGTATCAATAAATTGATATGTCTTATCATTTGAAATTGTATTCTCATCAACTTTATGATGATCAATTATAATTATATTATTAAACTTAGATAAAAGTTTAACATTACTTATTAAGTTTTGTTTATTAGTATCAACAATTATTAATAAGTCTTTATCATCCACTACATCTATATTTTTACTTTTTACTATATCAACCTTATCGGAAAACATATTAATAACTTTTTTTACACTAGATTCCAATTTAGTATCATCGAGAATTATTCTAGCTCTTTTTTTTAAATTGATTGTGTAATAATACATTCCAATTGCAGCACCATATGCATCCAAATCAATAAATTTGTGACCAATTATATATATTTGGTTAGCCTTTTTTATTTTCTTTTTAATATAATTAAATTCATTTTTCAACTTATTCCTCACCAACCAAACTATATTATACTATATTTTTTTCAAAAAGTCATTGTTTAAGATTAAAGAGTAATTTATAATTTTATATTCTTTTTAAGTATTATTATAAAACATTCAGTCAAAATAAAAAATCCCTATTTTGAATAAGGATTAAATTTGCTTCTTAGTACTTTTGTTTTCCTATTTGAAATCAAAAATCCTACTAAAAAAGCAAAGCAAAAATAAACATGTATAATTCCTTTATTAACAGCAATAAGAAGTAAAAAATATAAGGAAAAAAATAAAAAAGAATACAAACTCATTAAAATAATTCTAATTACTGGTTTAGATTTAAACATAATTGAATAAAACAAATTAAAAGTTAAAGCACTAAACATTCCATAAAAAACGGATAAACAAATAGATTGAATTTGAATTTCTAAAGACATTATTTAAATAACCTATTAAATATGCTATTTTCTTTACCTTTTAGTTTGTTATCTTCTATATAATTAAAAGAAATAATAGTCCCTTTTATAGATACATTACCTTGCATAGTATCTAGTTTAACCAATTCCAAATCAGTACCTTTTATAACCAAATACCCCATAGTAGTTTGAAGTAAGAATTCCTCACTATCAAAATTGTCTATTTTTTTTACTCCAGTAACCATAAGATTTTTTCTTTCAACAATATTTATGCTATGATTATAATTTCCAACTATATTATCTACCTTATCCATATTATTCCTCCCATTAAATAATATTCACAAGATAATATAATAGAACCCTCAAAAAAAGAGCTAACTAGTAGCTCTTAAATATATTATTCATTAACAGATTCTTCATCTAAATTATTATACTTATCAATTATTGCCTCTTCAAACATTGATCTTACTTCTTGATTAATTGGATGTGCTATATCTCTATATCCTCCACTGGCAACTTTTTTATTTGGCATACGTATATACAAACCATTATCGCCTTCTAATATTCTTATATCATGAACGGCAAAGCTATCATCTAATAAAACTGAAGCTATTCCTTTCACTTTAGATCCGTCTTTTTCGACTTTTCTTACATTAACAGATGTTATTTTCATTTGCATATCCTCCTTTTGAGCATAAGCTCAATATATACATATATAGTATAATAATTTGTCTAAAATTGCAATATCATTTTACAAAAATTTGTAAACTCTCAGTTAAAATATCTGCATAACTAAAACTTTTAATTTGCTCCTTTGGATTTGACACTTTTACAACAAAAATAGAATTATACATATTTTCTATTGTTCCCGAAAATTCCTCAATTTGGTTTCTAGCACCATTAAATCTAAAATGTAGAGTTTTACCCATATTTTTTTCTAGATTTAATTTTATTTTATTTATATTTATCTTGGATACCCCCTATACATCATTCCATTAGTAATGATACCACCTATCCCTTCCTCTTTATATTTAGTTCTTTCAATAATCTTAATAATATCAATAGGTTTATCTCTAGTTGAAAGCGCAACTGAAGCTGCTATTATAGCAGGATCAAGTGCATGAATATTTACTCTTTTAGGACTGCTAGCAAAATTTGCACCAGCTTTTATCAAACTCTCATAATCCGACTGACAGGCACCAGCTATTATTATTAATTTATCTTGTGACTTTTCGTATTCTCTAGCTTTTTTAATTGCATCAACAAAAAATTTACTATTTTTATAATTATTTATATTATTTATTTCTTTTCTATTTTTGTAAAAAAAATCATGTCCTGTTATAACAACGATATCAGGTTTAAGTTCTTTCAAATACTTTTGAATATCTATTGACATAACTTCTTCTTTTAAACTTAATGCATATGTCTTTACTTTCATTTTTTTATAAAAATTTATACAACGCTCTAAATACTCATCATCACCATCTATATGCAAAACCTTACCAGGTAAATAAAAAAATTCATTTCTATCAAGACGAATTGTTTCATTAACTTCTTCTATTAGTTCCTCATCTTCATTTTTTAATGATAAATCTTTTTCTAGTTTTAAATCACCTGGCGGGCTATCTGCATATAGACGAACTTCCACACCTTTTAAATTAATTAGCCCGTCCTCTATAGATACTATTTTAAATAATGTATCATTGTTATATGAATTTCTACTAACTATGTCTCCAACTTTAAAAAGCATATAATTTCACCCATAGAATTATATGCTTTTTTTTATAAATTATTTGCAATTTCAATAAAAATTAATAAGGATATGTTTTCAGCTCTAACAGAAAGATCAAGATTATTCTTTTTTAGTATTTCTTCTATTTTTACTAAATCATAAGTACTAAGATTATTTTTTAATGTTTTCCTTTTATATCTAAAGCTATCCCTAATTAACTTGAAAAACTTATCTTCATCTATCACATTAAATTGATTTGTTCTTCGTTTAAATTTTAATATACAACTATCAACGTTTGGTTTGGGATAAAAACAATTTTTACTCACATCAAAAGATTTAGTTATGTCAAAATAGTAATTAAGAAAAACAGTTATAGAACCATAATTCTTTGTACCTGGACTTGCAATAAATCTTTCACCAACCTCTTTTTGAACCATTAAAATCATTGCACGAACATCTATTTTTTCATTAATAATTTTTTCAATTATTGGTGTAGTAATATAATATGGTAAATTAGATATTATATAAAGATTCTTATATTTATAATCACTTAAATCATTAAGTATATTTCTTTTTAAAAAATCAGCCCAAATTATACTAAAGTGTCCACTATCTTGTAATTTTGACAGACAATCTTTTAATTCTGTATCTATCTCATATGCTAAAACGTTAGTTTTTTCTATTAACTTTTTTGTTAAAGCCCCCGCTCCAGGTCCTATTTCTATTACTAAATCTTCAAAAGTTAAATCCTCTATAGATACTATTTTTTGAATTATATTTTCATCCTGTAAAAAATTTTGTCCAAAATGTTTTTTAAATTTATGCTGCATCATATATACCTATACTGAATATTACCAGCCCCATCTAACAATCTCAAATGTAACTTTTTGTTTTCCCACAGTAGTTAAAGCCTTTTTTTCACTTTCAACAAGAAAATCAACTTTGGTACTTTTTATAGCACCACCTCTATCTAATGCAATAGCCGTAACCTCTTTTCCTAATGTAGAATTAGTAATCTTTAGAATACTGCCGCAAGGAATTCTACTATCCGTAGCTACTATATTAATCTTTCCATAATCTTTATCATTAAAATATACATTACCATTTCTTACATTTTGTCTAGGAGGGCAACCAGTCTTTCCACCACATCCAACACAGTCAGGACCATATCCAGTCATTATTCCGTTAAATTTAACAGGCATCTTATTTCCGTATTCCAATACTTCTGAAAAACTTTGAACAGTTTTTGTTTTAACAATATTTTTATTATACTTTGAAACTAAGTGGATCGCCTTAATTGACCTTGCATTTGATATATCCTCTGTGATTATAACAGCTGAAGGATTACTAAAACCTATAATTAAAATTATCAATACAACTGTAAGCAAAAAAATGCTTTGAGTTTTAATAAGTAAAATTTTTCTTTTCAAAAAACTCACCTCTATAATTCCAAACAAAATATATCATAATATATTCTTTAAGTCAAATATAGTAGCAACATTATTGGTAGTCTGATTTTCAACTTCTTCAATTTTTAAACCTTTTACATTTGCAACCTTTTCGGCAATTATGGGAATGTTTTTAGATTCATTTTTATTACCTCTAAATGGTTCTGGAGTTAGATATGGACTATCAGTTTCAAGAACAATAGAAGATAATGGGATTTTTTTAACAGCACTTGATAGTTTACTGTTTTTAAAAGTAAGAACTCCTCCTATACCAAGCTTATACCCTAATTTTATATACTGATTTGCAGTTTCGATGCTACCATTAAAACAATGAATTATTCCGTTTAAATTATAATTTTTTAAAATGTTTAATGTATCTTCTGTTGCATCTCTAGTATGAATAACAACAGGGTAAGAAAGTTTTTTTGCCAATTCTAGTTGTGCAATAAATAATTTTTTTTGCTCAATACTATTTTCTTTTCCATAATAATAATCTAGCCCTATTTCGCCAATTCCAATTATTCTATTATTGTTTTTAATAAGACTTTCTATCCATTTAATATCATTATCAGTATAGTTTTCCGTCTCTTGTGGATGAAGTCCGACCGTCAAAAATATATTTTGATATTTAACAATATACTTAAGGCCTTCTTTTATTTCGGAAATTGAACAACAACTCACCATTAAGTATTCCACTTTATTTTTGTATGCTCTATTTATTACTTCATCTATATTATTATAATACTCGCTAGATAAATGAGTATGAGAGTCTATATACATATTATCACCCAAATCAATATTACCATAAAAAAATTAAAAAAAGATATATAAAAATATATCTGTTACTTCATTAACTTCTTTTTTAAAATTGCAAATCTTATATGATACATAATCAAAACAATACCATATAACAAATCTGTGAACTCTTTGGCACTAATATATTTTAAAACAAAATATATACCAAAAAGCATTAACAGTACTACAGGATCAAGACCACCATTTTTTGTCATATAAATTTCCTTTCCTATTACCTTCGTACTTCTTTATGATTATACCATAAAAAAATAGATAACAAGTAATTATTACCTATTTTTAATTTTTTTAAATTAAACTTTACACCTTTTTTACATCTATTCTTTTAAATAATGGTTCTGGTTTAATTGTAGAATATATGTTTTTTGAATTATAACAATCTGATTTATCCGTTATGTTAAGTTGTCTAAATATTTCATCACTAGTATTTGGCATAAATGGATATAAATACACTGCTGAAACTCTAATTGCCTCAAGTAAATTATATATTACATTTTCTAATCTATCTTTACTATTGTCATCTTTTGCAAGCACCCATGGTGCTGTCTCATCTATATATTTATTGCTCCTTCTAAGTAGGTCAAATATTTCATCAAGCGCAGCTCCCACTTCCAAATTATCCATTTTTTTATCCAAGTTTTTCCCTAAATTATTGACTTTATCAATCAATTCAAGATCCAAATTAGAACTTGAAGTGGCAAGTTTAACATTTCCATCAAAATACTTATTTGCCATTGTAATAGTTCTATTAACCAAATTTCCTAGTATATTAGCTAAATCACTATTTATTCTTTCAATTAAAAGCTCATCAGTCAAATTACCATCATTTGCATAAGGTATTTCATGAAGTACATAGTACCTAACAGCATCTACGCCATATTTTTTTACTAAATCATCAGCATATAAAATATTACCCTTAGATTTACTCATCTTATCATTACCAAATAATAACCAAGGATGTCCAAAAATTTGTTTTGGAAGAGGAATATCAAGTGACATTAAGAAACAAGGCCAGTATATAGAGTGAAATCTAACAATATCTTTACCAATTAAATGTAAATCAGCTGGCCAATATTTTTTAAATTCATCGCTTGGATTATCAACATCATATCCAATATTAGTAATATAGTTTGTAAGCGCATCTAACCATACATAAATTACATGCTTTGGATCAAAATCAACTGGAATTCCCCAAGTAAATGATGTTCTTGACACACATAAATCTTGAAGACCAGGTTTTATAAAGTTATTAATCATTTCATTTTTTCTAGAGTCCGGCTTTATAAAATCAGGATGGGTATTATAATACTCAATTAATCTATCTTGATACTTAGACAATTTAAAGAAATAAGCCTCTTCACTTGCCTTGTGAACTTCTCTTCCACAATCTGGACATTTACCATCAACTAATTGACTTTCTGTAAAAAAAGATTCACAAGGAGTACAATAAAGTCCTTCATATTTACCTAAATAGATATCTCCTTTATCATACATCTTTTTAAATATTTTTTGTACTTCACGTTCATGTTTTGGATCAGTTGTTCTTACAAATCTATCATAACTTGTGTTCATAATATCCCAAATATCTTTTATTTGACTAGCAATATTATCAACATATTCTTTTGGAGTTATGCCTGCTTCTTTTGCCTTTAATTCAATTTTTTCACCATGTTCATCTGTACCTGTTTGAAAGTATACATCAAAACCTTTTAATCTTTTATATCTAGCAATTGCATCTCCTAAAACAATTTCATAAGTATTACCAATGTGGGGTTTAGCAGAAGTATAAGCAATCGCAGTAGAAATATAATATTTTTGCTTTTCCATATTATTTCACCTAATTACCTGTAGAACCTATCCCAGATAATCTCTTTCTCTCAATTTTTTCTTCATTATCAACTACTAAGTAATTAATAAATATTCCCTGGCAAATTTTATCACCAGTTTTTACAACATAATCATTATCACCTTGGTTTTGAAGTTTAATAAATATATGACCCTCATTATCAGAGTTATTATAATAATCAGAATCAATCACTCCTACTTGATTACACATCCGAACATTATACTTAAATCCTTGACTACTTCTTACTAATATAAATAAAACTTCATTATCATTCATTGAGGCTTTTATACCAAGCGGAATTTTTTTTATTTCTCCAGGTTTTATAACAAAATCATATAATGCTTCAAAATCATAACCAGCACTATTTTTAGTACCACGTTTGGGTAATGAATAAGCATCATACATTTTTTTGTTATCAACCACATCTTTTTTAAATTGATTAAAACTAATTTTTTCAAAGTATCTTTCCATACTATCGCCTCCAATAAAAAAAGACTATTCATCATAAGGACGAATAATCGCGGTACCACCTTAATTTATAGATTAAATCTATACTCTCAAATGCATTAACGCTGCTAACGTGTTAACCTACATATCAATTAACAAGTTCAGGAGCCATCCATTATATACCTAATATCTTTTTTCACCAAACAAAGACTCTCTATAAAAAGCATATATAACTCTTTCCTTCAAAACAATAAATATGTGAAGATTATATCAAAAAAAGTATTATAATTCAATACAATAAATTAAATTTCAATATAACCTATATATATTATTCTATATTATACAGAAAATATACCTAAGTAATATCACTTTAACTTTCCAAATGTAGAGCTTTAGAATACTTATTAGCTGTTTTCGTATTGCCTAAGTCGCTGCTACTTTTTTCATGAGAAACACCTGTTTTTTCATTTAATGATCTATATTGACTGTATGTATCATTTATTTGATTTATTAATATTCTATTTCTTTCTTCAACTATATTAATAATACTATTTTCAATTTCATTATCATAGCTTGCCAATATTTGTGATTGTTTTTCTTTTACTACTTCATTTTTTAATAGATACTTCTCAGACAATATATTATTCAATTCTATAAATATTTCATTATTCATTTCAACATTAAGTTTTTCTCTGAATTCAATTGTTATTTTATGTATCAAATCAACAATTTTTTCTTGAGTTATATAACTATTATCACTTACAGCATTTGAAAGTGATGCTTTACGTTCATTAACTAATTTCATTATTGCATTTAATACAATAGATTCTCTTTTGCTTACAATTTCATCAATATCAGAAATTGTATATTCAATATTTTCCTCATTAAAAAATCTACTTATTTTCCTTATTAACTTATTTTTTAATAAAGGGATTCTTAATTTTAAAGTTAGTTCTACCGAATTACTATTATTATCTATATCTAAATTTAATTTATTAATTAATATACTTATGTTTTTTTCTTCAAACATCTTTTCTATTGAATCATCCATACATATCTTCCTTTATTTTATAATTAATTTTAACAAAAATAGCGAAGACAGTCAAGAAATGTCGTTTTAATTCATTTTTACTTCGTTAAGTAAATCTACTAAATAATAGATAAAATGTTTTTCTAATCCCCTAATATCAAAAATAATTTTCAAAGATTGGTCAAAATATTTAAATTTAAACTTGTTTGATATTTTAGTTGAAGCAACAAATAGTGATTCCCCATCTATTTTAGAACTTACTTCCTTATTAAAAATAATTTCTATATATTGATCGGTCTGTTTTACTCTATCAATTCCCAGTTTACAAGCAAGTGCTTCAAACCATTCTTCATACATATAAATAATTATATCCTCGCTTAGTTTACCAAATCTGTCCTCAAGTTCAGACTTTACTTCTTCAAATTTTTCCTTAGAATCAACCGTATTTATGAGTTTATGAATTTCTATCTTTAAGTCTTCATCTTCTACATACTTATCAGATATGTGTGTAGATACATTTAAAAGGTTATTCCTTGTTATATCTTCTTCTTTTGGCTCAATTCCTTTTAATCTGTTTACTTCCTCATTTAATATTTTTAAATATAAATCAATACCTACACTATCTATAAAACCAGCTTGCTCACTACCTAAAATATCACCTGCTCCTCTTATAGAAAGATCTCTAGATGCAATTGAAAAACCACTACCCAATTCAGTAAATTCTTTGATTGCATTTAACCTCTTAACGGCTACATCACCCAAAATTTTATCCTTAGAGTACATTAAATAAGCATATGCTATTTTATTGCTTCTTCCAACTCTTCCTCTAATTTGGTAAAGTTGACTAAGTCCAAATCTATCCGCATTATAAATGATTAAAGTATTAACATTATTGATATCAATACCAGTTTCTATTATAGTAGTACACAACATAACATCATATTTTTTATTAATAAAATCTACCATTCTATCTTCTAATTCGATTTTAGTAAGTTGACCATGTGTACAAACAATTTTAGCTTCTGGAACCAAGCTTTGAATTTCCATCATTTTTTTCTCAATATCTGCAACTCTATTATAAAGAATGAAAACCTGTCCTTCTCTTGACATTTCCTTATATATTGCATCTCTAACTAAAGCCTTATTTTCTTCAATGACGTATGTCTGAATAGGATATCTGTCAACAGGAGGAGTTTCTATTAAAGAAAGGCTTCTAATACCAACTAAAGACATCTGCAAAGTTCTAGGAATAGGTGTAGCAGTTAAAGTAAGTACATCAACATTTTCTTTATATTCTTTAATTTTCTCTTTATGAGTAACTCCAAATCTTTGCTCCTCATCAATTACTAAAAGTCCTAAATCTTTAGGTTTAATATCCTTGCCTAAAAGCCTATGTGTACCAAATAATATATCAATTTTTCCTTCATTTAATGCCGTTATTATTCTTTTAGTTTCCTTTAAAGTAGTAAATCTATTTAATAAAGCTATTTCAACCGGAAAATCTTTAAATCTTATTTTTGCATTTTCATACTGTTGTGAAGACAAAATTGTTGTAGGACATAAATAAAGAACTTGTTTAGAATTATTAACTGCCTTAAACATTGCCCTAAAAGCCACTTCTGTTTTACCATAACCAACATCTCCACATAGCAGTCTATCCATTGGCATATCACTTTCCATATCGGATTTTATAGTTTCTATAGCCTTTAACTGGTCTGGGGTTTCATCAAACTCAAATTCACTATCAAATAAAGTTTGCATTTCATCATCACGAGAAAAAGCAAATCCTTTTTGCATATTTCTCTTAGCATATAGTTCAAGTAATTTTTTTGCAATATCTCCTACTTTATTTTTAACCCTAATTTTGGTCTTTTGCCATTCAGTGCCACCCAATCTATTGATTTTTGGTGCAACACCCTCTTTACCAGTAAATTTACCAATTAATTCAATTTTTTCAACAGGTATATATAATTTATCATTCCCTGCATATAAGATTTCAACATAATCCTTCTTTAATCCGTTTTGAGTCAGTGTTCTAATGCCATTATATACGCCAATGCCATTTAATGAATGAACTACATAGTCACCAATTTCCAAACTATTTATACTTTTTATCTTAGAGGTATATTTATACTTATTTTTATACTTATTTTCTGCTTTTTTATTAAATAATTCTTTTGGAGTTAAAAATGTATAATTTCCATATAGAAAACCTTCATTAATATCTTTTATAACAATATTAATATTGTGTTCATATATATCATCATCAGTAGTCATAACATACTTACATGTTAAATATTTTATGAATGATTTAGCTTGATGTTCCTTTAAATATATTACAACAGTCCTTTTCTTTAAAATTTCCCTTTCAAGAAAACTGTTTATTAAATCTACATTTTCATGAAATTCAGGAGCTGATTTTACAGAAAAATCATATATATTAGATTTGTTAATATTTTGAAAATAATTATCAATTGTGTTGTAATAAATAAGATCCTTAGGTAAGACTGAATCTAGAGAAAACATATAATCTCCATTATATGTAGTATCTTTTAATGCTTTATATTCAGTAATTTCTTCAAGAACTTTTTTGTAAGATACCATCAATTGCGAATAATCTTTTATAATGGTGATTGGATTATTCATATATCCTGCTATATTTGTCACATTAGAAGATAATCCCTTTAAATACTTCTGATTATAATCTATACCTTCTACACTATTAGAGATTAAAAACTCTGTATTGGAGGAGATTTCAATCTTATTTATTTCTTTTATTGATTTTTGAGTATCAGAATCAAAATATCTGATTGAATCTACCTCGTCATCAAAAAATTCAATTCTAACAGGCTTTTCAGAGTTAATAGGGAAAATATCTAACACAAAACCTCTAACTCCAATTTCGCCTGTATTAGTTACTATTGTTTCCCTTTTATATCCTAAGTCTATTAGATCCTTTATTAATACATCTCTATTATATGATTTACCTTTTTCTATTAATAGTTTTCTTGATTTAAAGATATCCTTATTAGGTAAAAATCTCAAATATGAGTTTAAATGCGCTACAACAATCTGTTTAGGGTTATTGATTAATGAATCTAATGTATCTAACCTTGTTGATTTTAATTCAGGACTTATTGCAATAGACTCACTAGTTAAAAAATCATCCATAGGAAATAATAAAACTTTATTATTATATTTAACTATAGATGCATATAATTTGTTAGCTTCATATAAACTGGGAGTTAATATTAAAATACCGGAATTTGTATCATAAAACAATTTATTAACATAGGCACAAAAAAATTCATCAGTCATACCAAGAAGACCAATGTTACTATATTTATCAATTGGTATTATTTTATTTAGTATTTCCATATAAAATCCCTACTTATGATTATATTTTGACATAACTTTATCAAAGTCATTTTTAATAAAGTCATTTATAATATTAACAGAAATATTAAATATATTATTATAAGTTTCTAAATCATCATTACTAAATTTACCCAAAACGTAATCTTTTGTATCAATATTTTTATTATTTGAAATTCCTATTTTTAACCTTTTATAATTCTCTGTTTGAAGATGCATAGCTATGTTTTTTAAGCCATTATGACCTCCACTACTACCGGATGGTTTTAATCTAAATTTTCCAACTTCCAAATCCAAATCGTCATTAATTATTAAAATATCTGATATATCTATCTTAAAATAATCAATAAATGCTTTAACTACTTCCCCAGATAAATTCATATAAGATAAAGGTTTCAAAAAAATTACATCTTGTAAATCAATTCTAATTTTTTCATATAAACCATTAAATTTCTTTTTAGATATATTAAAATTATTTACTTTAGCATAATTATCTAAAACCATAAAACCAATGTTATGGCGTGTATTTTCATATTCTTTACCCGGATTACCTAAACCAACAACAAGTTTCATAACTTCCTCCTATTTATTTAAATGATATTCTTTATAAACAATTGATTTTTGAATCTTCCTTTCAAAAGCAACTTTTTTTATTGCATCTTTTTCACTTAAACCGTCATCTAAGTATAATTGAACATGTTCTCTTAAAGTCATTTCAGAAAAATCATTATCTTCTAAGTTGCCAGATACAACAAGTACTATTTCGCCCTTAATACCTTCAATATGTCCTAAAACTTCAGAAATGCTGCCTCTTATACATTCTTCAAATTTTTTTGATATTTCTCTACATAAAGCAATTTTTCTATCACCAAAAACAGTTAATAAATCATTGAGAGTATCCTCTATGCGATGTGGCGCCTCATAAAAAACAAGTGTGTATGAAAGATGCTTTAAAGAATCCAGTTCTTTTTTCCTTTTAGAAGATTTATTATTTAAAAAGCCATAAAACAAAAATGGAGAGGGTGCAATCGCAGACATGGTAAGAGCCGGAACAAAGGCCGTAGCTCCAGGTAAGCTTATAACATTAAAACCATTATTTGAAACATACTCAACGATCTTATATCCAGGATCACTAATAATAGGTGTTCCCCTGTCAGTTACAAGACCAATATTTTTTCCACTTTGAAGTAATTCTAAAACTTTCTCTTTTAAATTATTTTCAGTATGATCATCTGAATGTATTAATTTCTTTTTTATACCTAATTTAGATAATAATTCTGCAGTTACTCTTGTGTCTTCACATAAAATTAAATCAACCATATTAAGTGTATCAATAGCCCTATTTGTAATATCGTTCATATTTCCAATAGGAGTTGGTATTAAATAGAGACTACTAGTTCCATCATAACTTGTTTGTATTTTAATATTATTCATTATTATCATCTCCAAACATTTTTAAAACCTCTTCTGTATAAGAACCATCATCATTATGTACATATAAAGGACTTAATACTTTTAAACCAATTCCACCGTTTTTTATAGCTTCAACTAAAACAATATTTGATTCTGAATCTGACTTTGAGTATATAAATCTTATCTTTTTAATTTGAAAATCATTTGATGTAAATAAATTAATAATTTCAATTAATCTATCAGTTCTATGTACCATTGCAATACGTCCTTTATTTTTCAAAAGATAATTAGCAGTTGCAACAATATCACTTAATTTAATCAATTTTTCATGACGAGCAATTGTTTTGTGTTCATCAGTATTGAAATCAAATTTACCATCATATTTAAAATATGGTGGATTACACGTAATAACATCTACAGAGTTTTTTTGGAATATAGTATGTAAATTTTTGACATCACAATTTATAACTTTAATTTGGTCAGACAAATTATTATATATAACACTTTCATTTGCCAAATCGCATAAATCTTTTTGAATCTCAACTGCAAATATTTGTGCTTTAGTCTTTCTTGATAGTATTAAAGGTATTGCAGCATTCCCACTACAGAAATCAATTATTACTTTATCTTTCAAATTCAAACTTACAAAATTAGGCAATAAAACAGAGTCTAACGAGAATAAAAACCAATCCGTATTTTGATATATTTTTAAATTCTTATATCCAACAACATCATTTAATACTTTCATATTCATTCAATTCTAAAGTAAAACTTTCTTTCATTCTGTTTTCTGCAACAATAGTTCTTTTCAAAAGATTATGTCCCGTAACTCTTAAATCTTCATTGTTATATTTAAATATAGTCCCTATGGCAGGAAATTCTTTTTTTAACATAGTATATTGTTCATCTTCATATTCTAAGCAACACAAAAGCCTTCCACATAACCCATTAATTTTATCAGGTTTCAATGAAATATATTGATTCTTTGCCATATTAATTGATACACTTTCAAATTCATTTAAAAATAAATTACAGCATAAAAATCTTCCGCAAGGCCCTATTCCACCTACTTCTTTTGCTTTATCTCTAACACCAATTTGTCTTAATTCAATTCGTGTTTTATATATAGAAGCTAATTTTTTTGCTAATTCGCGGAAATCAACCCTATCATCAGAAGTAAAATTAAAGATTAACTGATTTCGATCAAAAGTAAAATATGCATTTAATAGGTTCATATTCATATTTAAATCACTTGCTATTTTTTTAGCACGTATTAAGGCTTTTTTTGACTCATCGCAATTTTTTCTATGCTGTATTAAATCGGAATCACTAGCAATAGATAAAACATCCTTAATTGGAATAGAAAAACTATTCTCATCAATTTCTATAATGTTACTAATACATTTGCCTATTTGTTTACCCTTATCAGTTTCAACAACTACATATTGATTTTTAGAAATTGCTAACTCATCACATTTAAAATAATAAATCCTATTTGAATTATCGAATTTTATCTTAACCATTTTAATCATTGTTATCACCACCTAATACTACATTATCAATTATAACCTTTGTATTAATATTATAATTTAATTTTAGAATCCCATCATTTATTTTATTCATTAAAAAAATCACTTTTTTAATATCAGTACATTCACCTAAAATCATGCTTTGACATACTTTTAACCACAAATCAAATGTTATTTTCAATTCATCAGGCTTAAGTAAATATAAATCGTTTAAATATGCTATTGATTTATTACCTTTTTTAATTATAATATCCAAATATTTTTTAGCATCCTCTAATGTGCTAGAATCAATAATTATATCATTTTTATCTTTAATATTAAATATGCAACATCTTGATAAAATTGTTTCTAAAACAGAATACTTGTTTTTAGTAAATAAAATTGCAATAATGTCTCCATCAGGTTCTTCTAAAAATTTAAGCAAGGAATTAGCTGCGGAAGCATTCATATTTTCTGCATATTTGATAACATAAAATCTGCTTGTACCAATTATTGATGTTTTTTTATACTCATCTAGTAAATCACTAATTTGTTCTTTTTTTATAACAGCACCATTTGATTCAACTATCTTCAAATCAGAAAAAGTACCATTATCTAATTCATTTAGTTTTTGCTTTAATATTTCATTATCGTTAATTTCAATCTTTAATATTTGCTTAATTAAAGGTAAATATATTTCCTCTATATTATCATCATCTACATCAAATAAATAAGCATGATTAATATTATTATCTTTAATAACATTTAAATTATTAGCATTAAATTCCATGTTGACCATTTTTACACACCTTATTTCATAAAATAAGCAAAGAAATAAAAGTTAACATAACCATACCGGGTATATCTAAAAGAAAAACCAATGCAACAGTTAAGTAATTTATTGGAATTATAATATTAAATTTAGTTGCAATTATATTAAACCCATATAGTAAAAAAAATGAAAATACTACTTTTTTTAGAATTTTTAACATATTATCACCCGATAAATTATATGAACTTTACCATTTACTATGCTATTTCTTTTCTATCATTTATAGCCCTTTCTAATGTTAAAAAATCAATGTATTCAATATCAGCACCCATAGGAATACCGCTTGCTATTCTGGTAACTTTTATATCTAACCCGTCTAGAATTCTTTTAATATATAAGCTTGTAGTTTCTCCCTCTATACTTGGTTTTACGGCAATTATTATTTCTTTGAAATTTTCTTCTTTTATCCTTTTTAATAATTTTTCTAATCCAATATCTTCTGGATTAATACCATCTAATGGGGATATTAAATTTTCAATTATATGATAATATCCATTATAAACATTAGACTTTTCAAACATATATAAACTTCTAACATCTTCTACAACACATAATATATTGCCGTTTCTTGAGTGATCTGCACAAATACTACAAATTTCATTTTCAGTTATATTATTGCATATAGAACACTTATGAAGATTTTTTTTTGCATTAATAAGACTTTCTGAGAATCCTGATACTTCTTCTTCGTCCAATTGTAATACAAAAAAAGCTAGCCTCTCGGCAGTCTTTTCACCAATTCCAGGCAAACATTTAAAGAATTCTATCAATTTTCTCAAACTATCTGGATACATTAAAACAACCCCGGAATATTTGAAAACTTTGACATTTTGCTTTCTGTATAATTATCAATATCTTTAAATAATGAATTTAATCCGACCATTACTATATCATTTATTTCTAAAAGATCTTCATTATCAAATTCAGAAAATTTAATATCAATATTTAATATTTCTTTTTTACCATTTGCCTTTATTGAAATTACAGAATTATTGTATTCAAAAGTTTTTGCATCTATTTCGTCCTTAGTTTTTAACATTTCCTTCTGTAAATTTTGAGCTTGTCGCATAATTGCTTGCATATTCATATATTATTTCTCCTTTCAAACTGTTATTTCGCCAAATAAATCTATTGCTTTATTTGTTATATTACTACTACTTATAATATCATCTTTTTTAATTAAATTCACTAAATTATTTCCTTTTTCTACACTTTCTTCATCTGTATACTTATACACATATCCAGATTTTATATTATTAATATATTCTGTTTTTAACTCTTTCCATTTTTCTTGCGATACTGCAACAATTTTAATATCAAAGTCAAGTATTTTTTTTATTAGTTCCTGATATTTATCATAATTTTCATTAATTTTGTTAACACAGGATTCATATTCGGAAGAAACAATTAAATTATTCTTGCCAAATACTACCGGAACCGCATCAGATAAATCACAGCAAAGAGATCCAAAATTTAAATCAAATGAATAATCCTTTAATAATTTCCATTTGTTCTTTAGTATAATCAAACTATTCTTATCAGCGTCTGCAAAACTATTATTTATTCTAACAGTAGAATTTAATTCACAATTATTTTCCAAATTATGTAATTCAGATTTATTTTTTTCCTGTTTTTTTTCTGTTATTTCCATCACATTTTCGTCATTATTATTTATTGAACATTTGTTCGTTGATTCACATAATTCCACAATTAATATTTCAAACATAATACGATAATTTGAAGATAATTTAATTTTCTCATAATATTTATCAATTAAATTTATTTCATTGATCAGATTATATTTTTTACTAATAACAATTTCATCTCTATATTTTTTTATAAGTTGAGAGACAATTTTCAATATATCTTTATCACTGTTAATATGGTTTTCAATGAATGACAAGCAATTATTTTTATTTCTATTTTGTATAAGATTGAATAATTCATTAATGTCTTCATCAGATATCATTCCATAACATTCATGAATATCATCTAATGAAATTTCATTTTGTGGATCATTAAACAAATTGGCCTTTTCCAAAATACCTATAGCATCCCTCATTCCACCATCAGAATATTTTGCTATTTCTTTTAAAGCAGAATCTGATATATTAATATTTTCTTTTTCAGAGATTTCTTTTAACCTATCATACAAATCTAAAACATCAATTTTTTTAAATTCTAAGGTTTGACAGCGTGATATTATCGTTGCTGGAACTTTTTGATATTCAGTAGTTGCTAAAATAAATATTATATGTTCTGGAGGTTCTTCAAGTGTTTTAAGTAATGCATTAAATGCGCCAATAGATAGCATGTGAACTTCATCAATTATATATACTTTATATTTTAATTTATTTGGAACTAAGTTAATTTTATTTTTTAATTCTCTAATTTCATCAACACCATTATTTGAAGCCGCATCTATTTCAATAATATCGACACATGATTTTTGAGAACTTTCAATACAATTTTGACATTGATTGCAGCATTCTCCATTTTGATTATTTAAACAATTGCATATTCTAGCAAACATTTTTGCTATTGAGGTTTTACCTGTGCCTCTTGGACCATAAAACAAATATGCATGTGAAATTTGATTTTTAATTATTGAATTTCTCAATATTTTTTTTACGTTTTTTTGACCATATACTTCTTCAAAACTAGTTGGTCTATATTTTCTATATAAGCTTTGATATTTCATAAAAACACCCCAAATTCATTATAACATTTTTATCATAATAATACACATGTTTCACGTGAAACATTAAAAAAATATTTCCCGGGAAATATTTTTTAATAATAAACAGATCAAAAATCATAAGTTAATGTTTCACGTGAAACATTAACTTCTAATTTTTTTAAAAAACTTTGATAAACTATTGGAATCGAATGTTGTTTTTTCATATTCTACTTGGTGATTCAATTCATTGTTTTTTAATATGTTTTCAGAAATCTTTTTTTGAGCAAGATTGTATGAATCATTGATATAATACACTTTTTTTATTCTAGATTGTTGTATTGCAGAAGCACACATAGGACATGGAAATAAAGATACGTATAATATACAATTATATAATTTCCATGTATTTAATTTTTTTGCAGCTTTATGAATTGCTAATATTTCTGCATGATTTGCAATCATGTTGGATTTTTCACGTTTATTATAAGCTTGCGCTATTATTTTGTTATTATAGACAATAATGGCACCCACAGGAATTTCATTTTTTTTAAAAGCTTTTTTTTCTAATTTAAACAATTTTTCAAATATATAATCATTCATAAATTCTCCATAAAAAATGATGCACATAAATATTAATTGTTAAGGCTGCTATCTTCCAATCCTGACCTGATTCCAATATATTTATTGCATCAAAGCTATATTACTATATTTTAAATATAAATACAATATTTTTTTAATGTTTCACGTGAAACGTTAAAAAATATTTCCCGGGAAATATTCTATTCATCTTTTGATACTAAACTTATAGTAGAAACTTTTTGATTATCTTTTAAATTAATTAATCTAACACCTTGTGTATTTCTTCCTAGTTGAGAAATTTGCTCAGAAGAAATTCTTATAATTATTCCGTTATTAGTTATAATTAATACATCTTCATCATTCTTTAAAGTTTTTAATGAAATCATATTTCCATTTTTTTCTGTTATATTTAAAGCTTTTACGCCTTTGCTTCCACGATGTGTTAATCTATATTCATCTATATTTGTTTTTTTACCATATCCATTTTCTGTTACAATCAAAATTTGATCTGAAGCTGAAACAACTTCTGCCCCAACTACGTATGAATTAGTAAATTCGATTCCCTTCACACCCGTACTACTACGACTCATTATTCTTATTTCTTCTTCTTTAAATCTAACCATTCTACCATTACTTGCACCAATCATAATTTCATTATTACCAGTAGATTTACCAACTGAAATTAATTCATCATTTTCTTTTAAAATAATAGCTTTTTTACCATTAGTTCTAATATTATCAAATTCTTCAATTGCTGTTCTTTTTACAATTCCATTTTTAGTAAAAAATATCAAATATTTGTTCGATACATTCTCCCTTTCCAATGAAATTATTGATGTAATCTTTTCATCATGTTCAAGAGACAATAAATTAACAATTGGCAAACCTTTTGATTGCCTGCTAAATTCTGGAATCTCATAACCTTTCATTTTATATACTTTCCCCTTATTACTAAAGAATAGTATAAAGTCATGTGTTTCAGCATTTATCATTTTATCAATATAATCTTCTTCATTAGTTGTCATGCCTTTAATTCCTACACCACCACGATTTTGAGTACGATAATTATCTGTTAACATTCTTTTTATATAACCTTTTTTTGTTAATGCTATAATTGTTTTTTGAACAGGAATCAATGACTCATCTTCTATATATTCAATAGCTGTCATATCAATATGTGTTCTTCTCTCATCAGAATATTTATTTTTTATTTCCAACATTTCTTTTTTAATTATATCAAGAACTTTTTGTTCAGAAGATAAAATTGATTTTAACTCAGCTATTTCTTCCAATAATTGAGTTAGTTCTGCTTCTATTTTTTCTCTTTCTAGTCCTGTTAAACGTCTTAACTTCAATTCTAATATAGCATCTGCCTGAATCTCAGTTAATGAAAATTTTGATACTAAATTTGCCTTTGCTTCTATATCGCTTGATGCTGATTTTATTATTTTAACAACTTCATCTATATTATCCTGTGCAATTTTGTATCCCTCTAAAATATGAACTCTTTTTTCATCTTTTATTAAATCAAATTTTGTTCTTCTTATTATAACTTCTTTTTGATGATCAATATATTTAGAAATAATTGATTTTAAATCTAAAGTTTTAGGTGTTAAACCATCAAGCATTAATAATATTATTCCATATGTTATTTGAAAATTAGTATGCTTATACAAATTATTTAATACAACCTGTGCATTAGCATCTTTTTTTAGTGTAATTGTAATTTTTACACCATCTTTTAAGTCCGTATGATAATCTGCAATTCCCTCAATAGTTTTATTATGAACTAGTTCAGCAACTTTATTTTTTAATTCCATTGTATTTATACCATATGGAACCTCTGTTATTATTATGTTACTATGGTTACCAACTTCTTCTATTACAGCTTTACTACGTATAGTTATCGTTCCTCTTCCTGTTTCATATGCTTTTTTTATTCCGGAATTACCTAAAATAATACCTCCTGTCGGGAAATCTGGTCCTTTTATATATTGCATTAGTCCAAAAACATCAATTTCGGGATTATCTATATATGCAATACATCCATCAATTACTTCACCTAAATTATGTGGAGGAATATTTGTTGCCATACCAACCGCAATACCCATAGAACCATTAACAAGAACGTTAGGAAATCTTGAAGGTAAAATTTTTGGTTCTTTTCTAGTTGCATCAAAATTATCATCCATGTCAACAGTATCTTTATTTATATCTCTTAATAATTCTAGTGATATTTTTGCAAGTCTTGACTCTGTATAACGCATTGCAGCAGCGCCGTCACCTTCTATGTTACCAAAATTACCATGACCATCAATCAACATATATCTTTGATTGAAATCTTGAGCCAATCGTACCATTGCCTCATAAATTGAACTATCGCCATGTGGATGATAATTACCCATAACTTCACCAACAGTTTTAGCACTTTTTCTATGAGGTTTATCCGGAGTATATCCAGATTCATACATTGACCATAAAATACGTCTGTGTACTGGTTTTAATCCATCTCTTAGATCAGGCAAAGCACGAGATGCTATAACACTAACTGAATATTCCAAGAATGATGTTTTAACTTCATCAACTATGTTATTTTCTGCTAGACTATCTCTTTCATGAAAATATCCACTAAATTCATTTTTCATATTTACTCTTTCAAGTGATTCATCAAATATTTCATTTTCATTGTTATTACTATTGTTATCCATAATACCCCCTAAATATCTAAGTTTTGTACATATCCAGCATTTTCTTCAATGAATTTTCTACGTGGTTCTACTTCATCACCCATTAATTTTGAAAATATTGAATCAGCTGCCATACAATCATCTACAGTTATTTTTCTTAATACTCTTTTTTCAATATCCATAGTTGTTTCATTTAATTCATCAGGATCCATTTCACCTAAACCTTTCATACGCGCTATTTCTCTTTTTGTATTACTTGGTAGAGTTTTCAAATATTCTTCTAATTCTTCATCATTTAAAACATATTTTCTTGTTTTACCATGCATTATTCTATATAAAGGTGGTTGTGCAGCATATATATGTCCTGCTTCCACTATAGGCTTAAAAAATCTATAAAACAATGTTAAAAGTAGAACTCTTATATGAGAACCATCAACATCTGCATCTGTCATTATGATTATCTTATTATATCTCAACTTATCAAGATTAAAATCATCACCGACACCTGTTCCAAATGCAGTAATTATAGTACGTATTTCCTCATTAGATAGTGCTCTATCTAGTCTAGATTTTTCAACATTTAATATTTTACCTCTTAATGGCAAAATTGCCTGTGTCATTGAATCTCTACCTTTTTTTGCTGAACCACCTGCTGAATCTCCCTCGACAATAAAAATCTCAGAAACATTTGGATCTTTACTCTTGCAATCAGATAATTTACCGAAAAAGTTTGTCATCGCCAAATCACTTTTTCTTGTTATTTCACGTGCTTTTTTTGCTGCATTTCTTGCTCTTGAAGCCAACATAGCCTTATTTATAATTGCTTTTGCCTCTTCTGGATTTTCTAGCAAAAATCTTTCAAACCCTTTTGAGAAAACACTATCTGCTAACTTTCTAACCTCTGAATTACCTAATCTTCCCTTTGTTTGACCCTCAAATTGTGGATTTGGATGTTTACAAGAAATAATCATGGTTAAACCTTCTTTAACATCTTCACTTGTTAAGGAATCATCTTTTTCTTTTAATAGATTAACTTTTCTAGCATAATTATTAATAACACGTGTTAGTGCTCTTTTTACACCTTCCTCGTGTGTCCCTCCATCATGTGTATTTATATTATTGACAAAGGAATATATATTATCATTGTAACTTGTATTATATTGCATAGCTACTTCAAAGAAAACGCCATCTTCTTCACCTTGAAAATGAATTATATCTTCATGTACAGGTGTTTTTTCTTTGTTTATAAATTTTACATATTCGCTTATTCCACCTTCATATAAGAATGTTTCACCAGTAGTATCCTCCATATCCCTATCATCTCTTAAAGTTAATGAAAGACCTCTATTTAAAAATGCTAATTCTCTAATTCTTACCTTTAAAGTGTCATAATCATATATATCTGTATCAAAAATATCTGGATCAGGCTTAAATGTTACTGTAGTTCCTGTTCTGTTTGCACTACACTTATCAATTACATGTAATGGTTCTACTGTATGTCCACCATTTTGAAATTTAATATAGTAAACTTCGCCATTTTTATACACTTTAACTTCAAGCCATTTACTAAGTGCATTAACAACACTTGCACCTACGCCATGTAATCCACCAGAAACTTTATAACCTCCACCACCAAATTTTCCGCCTGCATGTAATACAGTATAAACAGTTTCAACAGTAGAAATTTTTGTTTTTGGATGGATTTCAGTTGGTATTCCTCTTCCATCATCTTTAACAGTTATAGAATTATCTTTATTAATAACAATTTCAATATTATTACAATAACCTGCTAATGATTCATCTATTGAATTATCTACAATTTCCCATACCAAATGATGTAATCCTTTAACATCTGTTGTACCAATGTACATACCTGGCCTTTTTCTTACAGCTTCTAAGCCCTCTAAAACTTGTATTGAGGACGAATCATAATGACTATCTTCCATTTTTACCACCCTTTTCTGTTATTTTTTGATTTTTAATTTTTATGATCTTGACATCATCTAATTTATTTTTATTTATATCTTTGATATCGTTTGTAGTTATTACTACCTGACCTATATTTTTTATATATTCTAGTATTTTATTTTTCTTTTTTTTATCTACTTCACTAAAAATATCATCTAAAAGTAATATAGGCATCTCATTAGTTAATTCATTTAAAACATAAACAATTGATAATTTTAATGCAATTACTGCTAATTTTTGTTGACCTTGTGAACCAAAAAATTCTATATTTTTGTCATCAATTAAAAACAAAAAATCATCCCTATGTGGACCATAGATTGTCATACCCAATGACATTTCCTTATTCAAATTACTATCATATTTATACTTTAAACTTTTTTTGATATTTTCATCATCAAATAATTTTATATCTATATTAGGCTCATAAACAATCTTTAATTTTCTACCAAAAGTGATATTATCATAAATTGAATCCAAGTAGTAATTTATCTTACATAAAAATTCAAATCTTTTCCTATATATATATACAGCTCTATCTATTAATTTATCAGTTATAATATCTAAATATCTATGATCAGCAATATTGTTTGTCATCAATAATTTCAAGTAATCATTACGCATTTTTAACAATTTATTGTACTCATTATATTTATTAATATAATCTTTAGACATTTTACTTAATTCAATATTTAAAAAATTTCTTCTAATAGATGGTGATCCTTTTATAATATCAATATCCTCTGGAGCCATTAATACTATTTTTAAGACTCCAATAAATTCGGATAATTTTTTTACAGGATTATTATTAAATACAATTTTTTTTGTATTTTTATTAAATGTGATACTTATCTTTTTTGACATTCCATTTATCTTTGCTTTAGCTGATACAACACTTTGAAAAGTACCTGTTCTTATAAGATTAACATCATCAGATGTTCTATATGATTTAGTTATAGCTAAAAAATATATGGCCTCTAATATATTAGTTTTACCTTGGGCATTATCGCCTATGATTATATTAATCTTATTATTAAAATTTAGTATTGCATTTTCATAATTTCTATAATTTTTTAAAGTTAATTGAGATAAATTCATGTAAAAGCCCCTAAAAACCCCATAAAATCACCTTTACCTATTCTGTGTAGCCCTATACATACATATCAATTATACCACAAAAATAAAGAAAAAAAAGTATTTTTAATATAATCTTATCTTCTTTTTTCTCTGTTCAACTATATAACTAAGTCTAGTTGAACGTGATATTTGATTTTCAATAGACAATTTAGAAATATTAGTTTTAATAGACTTATTATTTTTAAAATAAATCTCACTTCCATTGTCACATTTTTTGATTTCCTTTATAAAATTAAAGTTTATCCACATGCAATCATCTTCTAAAGACGATTTTGTTGGAAAAAATATTATATTTTGACTTTCTTCAACTAAAATTGGTAGTTTATAAGAACAATTTAAGATTTCTTTGGCTGCTTTTAACCTTCCATTATATGTACTTCCATAATATTTACAATTTTGATCCATTACTGAATATGCTTTTGAATTTATTATATATTCATTATTAGATTCTATAATTTTAGTCTTTTCATATTCAATAGGCATCACTGCAATTGTTTCTTCATTAATTTCATAATTATTCATAATTATCCCCCTTAGAATTTCAAAATTAAAAATTCTGTCGAAAAATATACCATATTCATATGTCGAAATTGTTCGAATTTTGTCTTATTTTTTGCAAAAAAAATATGCTATTACAGCATATAATTTTTATTTTTATTTTTATTAATATGTTCTGATTGGTAATACTAATTGTATTAGATTTTCTTCTTCATCATCCTTTACAATTATTGGTTTTACTTCACCTACAAATGACATTTCAATATTTTTACCACTAAATGATTTCAAGGCTTCAAGCATATACTTAGCACTAAATGAAATTTTAATATTTTCATCATTATTTTTAATAATACTCATTTTTTCTTCAACACGACCAACTTCTGCAGATGATGATTTTACAATTAACATATTTCCGTTAGTCTCTAATGTTACTATGTTTTTTTCTTTATCTGAAGTTAAGATACTTGCCCTATCTATAACATTATATATATCATCAAGATTTGCAGAAATTTTTAAAAACGAATCTGTTGGTATTAAATTATTAATATTTGGATAATTTCCACTTATCAAGCGAGATTGAAACAATAAATTATTATTTTTAAATAAAATCTTATTATTAAATATGTGAATTTCTAAATTATCACCATTGTCATCAATTATTTTAATAAATTCCAATATATTCTTACTAGGAATTATTATATTATAGTTTTCTTCAATAACATCATTTAAAACAATTTGCTTTTTTGCTAATCTGTATGAATCCGTTGCGCTACATTCAAATATATTACCAGTAATTTTAATATTTATACCTGTTAAAATAGGACGTGATTCATCATTAGATGTAGCAAATGCAGTTTGATTTACTAATTTTTTAAATTCTTTTGGAGAAATATTAACATGAGTTTTATTGTCTTCCAAACTAATATTTGGATATTCTTTTTTATCAATACCATTTAAATTAAATTCGCTGTTTTCTGTGTAAATTAATATTTTTAATTCATCTATTACTTCTATATTAATATATTCATCTGGTAACTTTCTAACTATATCTAAAATATATTTACCTTGAATTATAATACTACCCTCTTTTTCTATTATCATATCTTTATTGTTTTCTGCAGGGATAAAAGTTTGAATTGTAATATCATTATCAGAAGCAGTCAATAAAAGTCCTTTATAAGTTAAATCAAACTTAATACCTGATAATATTGGAATAAGGTTTTTTGTTGATATTGCTTTTGATACCTTGTTTAAATTTTCTAATAATACTTCTTTTTTAATTTTAATTTTCATTTTATTTCCTTCTTTCTTTTAAATATTATTTATATTATTACAGTTGAAACTGTGCAAAACCCCTTTATTATTATTAATACTAACAAAAAATATAAACTTAATTGTGGAAAAAGTGTTTAAAATTATCTAATTTCTTTTTCAAGCTTTTCAATTGTATTTTTTAAATCTTTATTAATTTTTATTTCTTTCTCAATTTTTTCACATGAATGCATTACTGTTGAATGATCTTTACCACCAAATTCTATACCAATTTTTGGAAAAGATTCAGTTGTATATTTTCTGCACAAATACATAGCTATTTGCCGTGGAAATGAAATATTTGAGTTACGTTTTTTTGATTTTAAGTCTTCTACAGAAATTTGAAAATATTCAGCAACTACTTTTTGAATTTTATTAACATTGTTTTTTTCACTAATTCCTTTATTTACATAATCTTTTAATGCTTCTATAGCTAAATTTAAATCAATTTCTGCTCCCATAATTGTGGAATATGCAACAAGTCTAGTTACAGCACCTTCTAACTGTCTGATATCACTACCTAAATTTGTTGCCATATATTCAATTACTTGATCTGGTATTTCCTTATTTATAGCTTCACCTAAAATTCGCTTTTTTAAAATTGCAACCCTAAGATCAAAATCTGGAGGATATATATCAACAGGCAATCCCCAACAAAAACGTGTTCGTAATCTGTCTTCCAGTATTTTTAAATCATCTGGTGACCTATCGGATGAAATAATAATTTGCTTATTATCACCGTATAAAGTATTAAAAGTATGAAAAAATTCTTTTTGGGTTTCAGTTGCACCACCTAAATATTGTATATCATCAATTATAAGTACATCAATATTTCTGTATTTTTGTTTAAAAAAATCTACATAGCTAAAATTAGTGCCATCCTTATCTTTTTTATTTATACCAATAAAGTCTGAAACAAATTGTTCACTTGTTACATATAAAACTTTTTTTTCAGAATGCTTAGAAATATAATTACCGATTGCATGCATCAAGTGAGTTTTTCCAAGGCCACTATTTCCATAAATAAATAATGGATTATACATTTTACCTGGATTTTGTGCTACTGCAATAGCCGCGGCATGTGCAAATTTATTACTATTTCCTACAATAAAATTGTCAAAGGTATATTTTGAATTCAAATTAGAATCAATTTCTTCAATCTTCTTTATTGAATCATTATTAATTATATTTATATTATTTTCATTAACATTTTCTTCTATAATATCTTCTTGTAATAAGAATTCTAATTCATAGTAATTGTTTGTTACGCTATATAAGGCTTCTGTTACTATATCATTATAGTTATTAGCAATATGTGTTTTAGAAACTGCATATGGGACAATAATTTTTGCTTGTGAATTATCTAATTTATATAGTTTAGTACCCTCAAACCATGTTTGAAATACTAAGGAATTAATCTCTTGTTTAATTTTATCAAGAACTTTATTCCAAATATCAATTTCATTCATGATTATCGCCCCCTTTGATAAAAACATAAAATCTAATGTTATTGTAGCTTAAGTTGTTAAAAAAATAAAGTATAAAACTATAAAAAAAAGTTATCCATAAGTATTTAACAAATTTATCAACAACAATGTCATTGAAAAGTATATGAAAAAATGATTTTTCCACAATTTCCACAATTTTAGTATAAACAAGTTAATATTAATTTTCCACATGTTAATAAAATTGTTAAAAACAAATATACAAATGTATGATTAAAATAAAAATGTTGACAAATTAAATAATAATAATTTATAATAATGTAGATTTTAGTTTGGAGGTGTATTACTTTGAAAAGAACTTATCAACCAAATAATAGAAAAAAGGCAAAAAAGCATGGTTTTTTTGCAAGAATTAAAGGTAAGATAATTAATAGTCGTAGAAAAAAGGGTCGTAAAAAACTAGTTTAGTTTCCACATATCTGTGGACTTTTTTTTTGAAAAAATATATAATTACAACGAGATGAGGTAAAATTATGAATGAAAAAATTCGTATAAAGAAAGATTATGAATTTAATAATGTAATAAAAAGTGGAAAATATTTAAAAAACACTTGTTACATTATTTATTATAAAAAAAATAACAAAGATACATCTAGATTTGGAATATCTGTTGGAAAAAAATTAGGTAATGCAGTTTTTAGAAATTTATATAAAAGAAGAATACGAAATATAATTAATACAAGTAAAAAAAACTACCAAAATGGAATAGATTATATTATAATAATGAGGAAAGGATGTATTGACATACCTTTTAAGGATATGGAAAATAATCTTAATAATTTAATGAGTAGTATAAAATAAGGAGAAAAAATGAAAAAATTTAATAAAAAATTAATAATTTTATTTATATTAGTAATAATGCTAACTGGTTGTACAAAAACTTTAACAAAAAATAATAAACCAGTTAAGAATCCAGTAACAGGACAAAGTTTAACAGAAAATATATTATGTAAACCAACGGATAAAAATATAATAAAGATTTATGAGGAAAACAAAAAGGATATAAGTAAATTACCTGATTGTACTAATTACAAAGTTAATAGTGGCAAATATGAGGGTATATGGACTACTATATTTGTAAAACCATTAGCGTGGTTAATATTAAAAATAGGTAATTTTGTTAAAAATAATGGTCTTTCATTGATAATAGTTAGTTTATTAATAAGATTAATTGCATTTCCAATAACTAAAAAAACTGCAATGCAATCAGAATATATGAAAAAAGCTAAACCAGAATTGGATAAACTTGAAAAGAAATACAAAGATAAAACAGATCAAGAATCATTATTTAAGAAAAATCAAGAAATGATGCTTATATACAAAAAATATAAAATAGATCCTATTTCGGGTTGCTTGTTTTCTTTAATACAATTACCTTTATTTATTGGGTTTTTAGAGGCAATAAATAGGGTGCCAGCTATTTTTGAAGAAAAGTTCTTAATATTTCAATTAGGAACAACACCAGTAACTGCATTTTCAAATGGTAATTATGTGTATGCAATATTAATAATAATTGTTGCCGTTACTACCTTTTATTCATTTAAACTAAATGCAACAGCAATGGCGGATAATGAACAAGCAAAAATAATGAATAGAACAATGGTTATAATGATAACAGTAATGGGATTATTTATGACATCCGCACTAAATATATATTGGATAACAACAAACTTATTTACAATAGTTCAAAATTTATTAGTAAAAAGAGGTAATAAAAATGGAAAAGTTTAAATATAGTGGAAAAAGTATAGAAGAAGCAAAAGAAACTGCTTTAAAAACTTTAAATTGTAATGAGTCGGATATTTATATCAATGAATTAGAAACAAAAAGTGGTGGATTATTCAAAGCAAAAAAGTATGAAATAGAGGTTGTTACCAAAAATCAAATATTTGAAGCAATAAAAAAATTTTTAACAAGTATTTTTTCTAGCATGAATATTGAAGCAAAATATGAAATAAAGAATAAAGACGAAGTCCCACTAATAACTATACTTTCTAATAATGATAATATATTAATTGGTAGACAAGGCAGGACAATATCAGCATTAAATATTATACTAAAACAATATTTATTAAATGAATTAGGTTTCAATTTTAAATATAATTTAGATGTTAGTGACTATAAATTGAAAAATCAAAAACGATTAGAAAAATTGGCAAAAACAATTGCAAAAGAAGTTCAAAAAACAAAAATTGATGTTAAACTTGATCCGATGAACTCTTATGAAAGAAGAATAATACATACTGTATTAAGTGAATATAAAAATATTTCTACAGAAAGTGTTGGCGAAGAGCCAAATAGAGCAATAGTTATTAAATATGTGGAGAGCAAATAAAGCTTTCCATTTTTATTGACAAAATAGCTTTTAAAATATAATATATAGTAAATTTTAAATAACTATAATTTAATGGAGTGAGTTATATGAATGATACAATTGCGGCAATTTCAACTACATTAGGAGTAGGGGCTATATCAATAATTAGAGTAAGTGGTTCTGATGCAATAAAAATAGTAAATAGTATTTTTAAAGGAAAAGACTTAAAAAGGGTTGAATCACATACTATTTCTTATGGGCATATAAAAGATGGAGATAATTTATTAGATGAAGTTTTAGTAAGTGTAATGAAATCACCAAAAACATTTACCACAGAAGATATTGTTGAAATTAATTGCCATGGCGGTATTGCTACTACAAATAAAGTATTAGAAGCAGTATTAAAAAATGGGGCAAGACTTGCAGAACCAGGAGAATTCACAAAAAGAGCATTTTTAAATGGAAGAATAGATTTATCACAAGCAGAATCAACAATGGATTTAATAAATGCTAAAACAGAATCAAAAAGAAAAGCTGCACTAAATGGATTAGATGGGTATGTTAGTAAGCTAATAAAAAATCTAAGACAAGAGATATTAGAAGTTCTAGCAACCATAGAGGTAAATATTGATTATCCAGAATATGAAGACATAGAAACAATGACAAATGAGAAGCTAAAGCCTAAAATAGAAAATGTCATTAAAGAAATAGAAAAAATAATAAAAGAGTCCGAAAACGGAAAAGTTTTAACTTCTGGAATAAAAACCGTAATAATAGGAAGACCAAATGTAGGAAAAAGTAGTCTACTTAATAGATTATTAGATGAAGAAAAGGCAATAGTAACAGATATTGAAGGAACTACAAGAGATACAGTAGAAGGAAGTATAACAATAAATGGTGTAATGTTAGATATTATAGATACTGCAGGAATAAGAAAAACAAACGATATAGTAGAAAAAATAGGTGTTAACAAAAGTTATAGTTTAATAGAATCTGCAGATTTAGTAATAATTGTATTAAATAATAATGAAAAATTAACTGAAGAAGATAAAAATATATTAGACTATTGTAAGAATAAAAAAGTAATAGTGGTAATTAATAAAAGTGATTTAGCAGATAAAATTGACATATCAAATATTACATATGAAAATATAATACGTACTAATACAGTTGATTTAAATGGATTAGATGAGTTAAAGGACAAAATAGTAGAATTATTTAATTTAGAAGAATTAACTAAAGAAGACTATAAATACTTGAATAATGTTAGACAAATTTCATTAATTAAGGAAGCAAAGGACATATTATTAGAAGCACTTAATGGAATAAATAACGCTACACCAGTAGATTTAGTAGAAATTGACATAAAAAGAGCCTGGGAAAAACTAGGTGAAATAATTGGTGCAACATATACTGATGAATTATTAGACCAATTATTTAGTCAATTTTGTTTAGGAAAGTGATTTGTAACCCCACAAAATAGAATTTAACGCAAAAAATTATTTCCCGGGAAATAATTTTTGTTTGAAAAAAGATAATTTAAAATAAAAATAGTAGTGTATAATTATATAAAAGAGGAAGTGAAAAAGATGGAGTATGAAATAATAGTAGTAGGTGGTGGTCATGCAGGATGTGAAGCGGCACTAGCAGCAGCAAGAATGAATATAAAAACACTTATGATAACTATGAATAAAAACAATATTGCAGATATGCCATGTAATCCATCAATTGGAGGGCCTGCCAAAGGAATAGTAGTAAGAGAAATATCGGCATTAGGCGGAGAGATGGCTAATAATATAGATAAAAGTTTTCTTCAAATGAAGATGCTAAATACAAAAAAAGGTCCCGCAGTACGTTCACTACGTGCTCAAGCAGACAAAACAACTTATAAAAAAGAAATGTTAAAAACATTAGAAAACCAAGAAAATCTAGATATTTTAGAAGACATGGTAAAAGAATTACTTATTGAAGATAATAAAATAATAGGAGTATTAACAGAAAATAATAAAAAAATCTATAGTAAAGCAGTAATTTTAACTACGGGAACTTATTTAAAATCAAGCATTTTAGTTGGTTCATCAAAAACATCGAGTGGACCACATGATGAAAAAACTTGCAAAACACTAAGTGATGATTTAAAAAAATATGGTTTTATTATAAAAAGATTAAAAACAGGTACTCCACCTAGAATAGAAAAAAGTAGCATTGATTATTCAAAAGCAACAATACAGCCTGGTGATGTTACATGTTGGAATTTTTCAGTTTATAATGAATTAAATTATGAAATAGACAAGCAAATTCCATGTTATTTGATATATACAACACCAAAAACACATGAAATAATAAAAGAAAATTTAGATAAATCAAGTATGTATGGTGGATATGTTGAAGGTGTAGGTCCTAGATATTGTCCATCCATAGAAGATAAAATAGTAAAATTTAGTGATAAAGAAAGACATCAATTATTTTTAGAACCAGAAAGTGTTTATTATGATGATATCTATATTCAAGGATTTTCTACAAGTATGCCATATGATGTACAAGATAAAATGATAAGATCATTACCAGGATTAGAAAACGCTAAAGTAAATAAGTATGCATATGCAATTGAATATGATGCAATAGACTCAATGCAGTTAAAACCATCTTTAGAAACAAAAATTATTGAAGGATTATATACTGCTGGACAAATAAATGGAACAAGTGGATATGAAGAAGCCGCAGGCCAAGGATTAATTGCAGGAATAAACGCAGCATTAAAATTATCAAATAAAGAACCATTAATTTTAAAAAGAAATGAAAGCTATATAGGAGTATTAATAGATGACCTAATAACAAAAGGAGTAATAGATCCATATAGATTATTAACTTCACGTGCAGAATATAGACTCTTATTAAGACACGATAATGCAGATTTAAGATTATCAAAATATGGGCATGATATTGGATTAATAAGTGATGAAAAATATAAAATTGTAACAGATAAAATAGAAAACATAAATAGATTAGTTGAAACATTAAAAACTATAAAAGTGACTCCAACAAAAGAAGTAAATGAATACCTTAAAAGTTTAAATTCTGCTAAAATATATGATGGAATATATCTTTATGACTTATTAAAAAGACCTGAAATTAGTTTAAAAGACTTAAAAAAATACATTCAAAAGGATTACTCACATCAAGTAGAAGAACAAGTGGAAATTATTGCAAAATATGAAGGATATATATTAAAAGCCGAAAAAGAAGCAGAAAAAATGCTAGAATTAGAAAAAATATCAATTCCAAAAGACATTGATTACAGCAAATTTACTAACATTGCAAAAGAAGCAAGAGAAAAACTAGATAAAATTAAACCAATTTCAATTGGACAAGCAATAAGAATAAGTGGGGTAAACCCTTCAGATATTTCTATGCTAATGATGTATTTAAAAAGAGGAACTAAAGATGAATAGAGAAAAATTTATAACAGCAGTAAAAGAATTAGGTATAAGTATAACTGATAAACAACTAGAACAATTAAATGAATATTATAAAGCCCTAGTAGAATGGAATAAAAAGATAAATTTAACATCAATCACAGAAGAAAAAGACGTATATTTAAAACATTTTTATGATAGTTTAACCCTTTTTAAAGAATGTGATTTAACTAAAAATATTTCACTATGTGATGTAGGAACAGGTGCCGGATTTCCAGGAATAGTACTTAAAATTGTATTTCCTAATTTAAAAATTACTCTTGTTGATTCACTTCAAAAAAGACTTAAATTTTTGGATTATGTAATAGAATTCTTAAATTTAAAAGATATTGAATTAGTACATGAGAGAATGGAAGATTATTCAAAACAGAATGAAGAAAGATTTGATATAATAACATCAAGGGCAGTTGCTAAAACCAAAATTTTAGTAGAAATATCATTTAAAGCATTAAAAATATCAGGACATTTAATACTAATGAAGTCTTCATTTGAAGAAGAATTAAGTGATGCCGAAAAAATAATAAAAGATATTGGTGGGGAAGTAATAGATGTTAATACATTTAAATTACCAATTGAAAACAGCCAAAGAGCATTAATAAATATTAAAAAAATAAAAGAAACAGAAACAAAATATCCAAGAAGCATTGATAAAATAAAAAAATCATTGTAAAAAAAAAAAGAATAATGTATAATTATATAAGAATAAAGAGTAGAAAAGAATAATGGAGGTTGTAAAATGGAAAGTGAAGTAAAATATCTATATTTAGATGACATAATACCAAATAGATTTCAACCAAGAGAAAATTTTGATGAAAGAGCCTTAAAAGAATTAGCCGTATCAATAAAAGAACATGGTGTTATTCAGCCAATAATAGTTAGACAAATTGGTGAAAAATATGAAATAATTGCAGGTGAAAGACGATATAAAGCTTCTGCAATGGTTGGACTTTCTAAAATTCCAGCAATAATAACAAATTTAGATGACAAAGAAAGCTCAAAGGTAGCATTAATTGAAAATTTACAAAGAAAAGATTTAACACCTATTGAGGAAGCTAGAACATACCAAAAAATATTAGAATTAGATTCACTAACTCAAGAGGAACTTGCTAAAACTATGGGTAAGTCTCAATCTGCCGTTTCGAATAAATTACGTTTATTATCACTTGCGGATGAAGTTCAAGATGCATTGTTACATGAGCAAATTTCGGAACGTCATGCAAGAAGTTTACTTAATGTTGAAGATAAAAATAAACAAGTAGAACTTTTAAATAAAGTAATATCAACAAGAATGACTGTTAGAGAGCTTGATGAAGAAATTAAAAATATGATTTCACCTAATGAAAAAACTAATGAATCAATTTTAAATACTAATGTTAATGAAAATATCAATCCAACAGTTGTTGATGTAAATCAAATAAAAAACAATGCAGAAGATATTGCTCCAACTCCATCAAATGTCAATATAAATGATTTATTAAAGCCACAAGAACCTCAAGTTGAAATGAATAATCATATAAATGATTTTAATAATAACCTAATTGGTGGTGAAACTAAAAAACCAACAATAGAGGTACTTGGAAATGAAGACTTGTTGACAAATATCCCAACAATCAATAATAATTCTAATGCAAGTTTAAATGATATACCACAAACAAGTCATGATAATAATTCACTATATCAAAATTTAGGATCCAATATACATTCTACTGATATAAAAAATGTTATTAATGATGAAAATACACAAGTTAATGTACCAAACAATTTATTTAATACTAATACTTCTACTTCAACCGAAAATACAACTAAAACTGCAGTAAACAAAATTAAAGAAACTATAGAATCAATCAAAACAACTGGAAAAAAGGTTGAAATGGAAGAATACGATTTTGAAGATTTCTATCAAATCGTATTAAGAATAGACAAATAAAAAATAATTGATAGTTTTAACTATCTTTTTTTATCTTATAGGAAGGTTCAAAGCAAGAAAAAAACAAGATTATTTTTTGTTTAAAAGAAACTTGTGTTAAAAACAAGAAATATGTTGACAAACGTTTGTTTGTTTCAATATAATTGAAATGCAGTAAAAAGGTAAGGTGATTAAATGTATAAAACTTATAAATTTAGATTGTATCCAAATGATAATCAAAAGAAGTTAATTAATAAAACATTTGGATGCACGAGATTTATATATAATCATTTTTTAAATAAATGTAAGGAAGTGAAATTTATAAAAGCATATGATATGTGCAAAGAGTTAAAAGAGTTGGTATTGGATTATCCATTTTTAAAAGAAGTAGATAGCTATTATCCAAGTAGTAAGACATGTAGTCACTGTGATAGTAAAACAGAAATAACAAATGATTTAAAAATTAGAGTGTGGGAATGCAAAAATTGTCGCAATACAAATGATAGAGATATAAATGCAAGTATAAATATTATGTTTGAAGGGATAAAAAAGCACTTTGCAAGTTAAATAAAAATAAAGAAGAAAACAATAGAAAGCAAAAAAGTACGGTAGCGACTATCGGAATTTAAGCCTATGGAGAATAAAGGTTACTTTATCTATGAAGTAGGAATGTTGGAATCGGCGACGACCAATTCGAATAAAAATTTTAATTTTTATTCTTTTGTTTTCAAAAAGCATTTAAAAATATTATGTTTTTTGATAGAATATAATTTGAAATATTAATTAAGAATCTAAATTAACTAGTATTGCAAATTATTTAACAGATGAAGGATGTGAAATAGATGGGAAAGATAATTTCTTTAGTAAATCAAAAAGGTGGCGTTGGTAAAACAACAACAAGTATAAATCTTTCTGCATCATTAGCTGTATTAGGCAAAAAGGTATTATTAATTGACCTTGATCCACAGGGAAATGCAACAACTGGTATAGGTATTAGTAAGGGTGATATTGATAGGAGCATATATGATGTTTTGACAAACAGATGCCTTGCAAAAGATGCAATAGTTAAAACAAAATATAGAAACTTAAGTGTAATTCCAGCAACAATAAATTTAGCGGGAATTGATATAGAATTATTAGAAAAAAGTAGAGAAGAACCAGCATTTAGTAAGGGTAATCAATTAAAAATTCAGATAGATCAGATAAAAGATGATTATGATTATATAATAATGGATTGTCCACCTTCATTGGGGCTAATAACAACCAATGCGTTGACTGCATCTAATTCGGTTATTATTCCAGTTCAATGTGAATTTTTTGCATTAGAAGGAATAATGCAATTGTTAAATACAATTATGATGGCTCAAAAAAGTTTAAATCCAAATTTAGATATTGAAGGTGTTTTGCTAACTATGTTAGATTCTAGAACAAATTTAGGATTTGAAGTAGTAGAGGATATTAGAAAATATTTTAAAGAACGTGTATATAATACAATAATTCCAAGATTAATAAGACTTACTGAAGCCCCTTCCCATGGAAAACCAATAGTAGCATATGATCCAAAGAGTAAGGGAACAGAAGCATATTTAAATTTAGCAAAGGAAGTGATTGAAAGAAATGGAGCAAATTAAAAGAAGAGCATTAGGTATGGGTCTTGAAGAATTGTTCAATAACGAACAATTAGATTTAAATAAGTTTGAAGAAAAAATAGTTAATTCTACTGCCAAAGAGGAAATAGTAGAATTAAAATTGTCTGAGCTTAGACCAAATCCATATCAACCACGTAAAAAGTTTGATGAAGATAAATTAAAAGAATTGTCTGAATCAATAAAAGAACATGGTGTATTTCAACCTATAATTGTTAAAAAAAGCATAAAAGGTTATGAAATAATTGCAGGTGAAAGACGATTTAGAGCTTCAAAATTAGCCGGAAAGGAAACTATTCCTGCAATAATTAGGGATTTTTCTGATGAAATGATGATGGAAATTGCATTATTAGAAAATCTTCAAAGAGAAAATCTAAATGCAATAGAAGAAGCTGTTGCATATAAAAAATTACTTGATTCTTTAAAAATAACTCAAGAAGAATTATCAAAAAAATTGGGAAAAAGTAGAAGTTATATTACTAATATGCTTGGATTGTTAGAACTACCTTCTTCTGTAAAGCAAATGATTCAAGAAGACAAAATATCTATGAGTCATGCAAGAGCTTTAAGCAAAATTAAAAATCCAGAAGATATTGAGAGCCTTGCTAATAAAATAATAAATGAGGGTTTAAATGTTAGAGATATTGAAAATATAACAAAAAATGATTCTATTGAGAAAAAACATAAGATTACTACTACAAGACAGACTTCTGAATATAAAGAATTAGAAAGCATAATGTCAGATAAATTAGGTACAAAAGTAAAAATTAAAAACAGGAAATTAGAAATTAATTTCACGAATGATAATGATTTAAATAGAATATTAGAAATAATTAATATTAAATTATAGGTGTTTTATGAATGAAAAAAAATATACAACTGGAACAGTAGTTGTAATGAAAAAAACACATCCGTGTGGAGAAAATAAATGGGAAGTTATTAGATTGGGAGCGGACATTAAAATTCAATGTACAAAATGTAAAAGAGTCGTAATGTTGCCAAGGATTGAATTTAATAAAAAAATTAAAAAGATATTATAAGAGGTGTCCTATGAAAAAGAAAAAATTAAAATTGAAGGAGTTTTTAATACATCCTATTGTTTCTTTTATACTAATGACTTTATTGGTAATTGTATTTAGTAGGATTTTATCTTTATTGCAAATACAAGTTTCATACAATAAAATTAATCCCATAACTTTAGATGTAGAAAGTGAAATTTTAACAATTAAAAACTTACTTAGTTATGATGGGTTAAAATATATAATTAGTCATGCAGTAAAAAATTTTGTTGGTTTTGCACCATTGGGTAACTTGCTTGTAGCATTAATAGGAATATCAGTTGTATATGCAACTGGTTTTGTAGATACATTTACAAAAAGAGTAATATCAAAAATAAGTAGTGCAAAATTGACATTTATTATTTTATTTATAGCTACAATTTCAAGTATTATAAATGATATTGGATATGTATTGCTAATACCACTTTGTGCAGCGATATACTTATCTAATAAAAAAAATCCATTATTAGGAATAGTTACTGCTTTTTGTGGAGTAGCATTTGGATATGGTGCAACAATATTTGTTGGTTCTGCTGAAATAAATTTAATTTCTGATACTACATTAGCAGCAAAATTGATTGATCCTAATTTTCATGTTAGCTTAACATCAAATTTAATAATAATGATTGCTGTAACATTTATATTATCTATAATAGGTACATTAATAATAGAAAAAATAATAGCACCTAAATTTTTCCCTAAAAAATTTGATAATGACACAACTACAAAAGAAATTGATATAGAATCAATAATAAAAGAATCAGAGCAGAACAAATTAGAAGTTGAGACGAATGAGAAAAAAGGTTTAAAAAAATCTATAATTGTTGGAATCATTTTTCTGTTATGCTTTGCATATATGCTAATTCCTAATTTACCTTTCTCAGGATTATTACTTGATATGAATGAGAAAACATATTTAAAACAAGTATTCGGTGATAATTCATATTTTCAAGAAGGATTTACATTCATGGTGTCACTTATGTTTGTAATAATTGGTATAGTATATGGTGTTACTGCAAAGACAATTAAAAACAGTAAGGAATTAATAAATAAATGCATGACATATTTAAATAGTGTTATTTCAGTAGTAATATTATTATTTTTTGCAGCTATGTTTATTTCTGTGTTCAAAGAAACAAATATAGGTTCAGTTATAGTGGGTTTATTTTCAAAATTAATAAATGGCGCTTCTTTCTCTGGAATTCCATTAATAATATTAGTAATGATATCAATTGCGATTTGTGGATTGTTTGTAACAACACCCGCTGCTAAATGGACTATACTTGCACCTGTTGTTGTTCCTCTTATGATGCAATCAAATATTAGTCCACAATTTTCTCAATTTATCCTAAGAGCTAGTGATTCAATGACAAAAGGTATAACACCGCTTTTAGCATACTTTGCTATTTACATTGGATATTTAAATATATATAATAATGAGAAAAAAGTAATTACAGTTAAAAAAGCAATCTCGTATTTAATTCCATATTGCTTGATAATTTGTATAAGTTGGATACTAATAATAATTGGTTGGTATATTTTAGGTGCACCTATAGGTATAGGGGTTAATTCAACTTTATAGGAGGTTTTGTATGAGTCTAAAAGCAGGAATAGTTGGACTACCAAATGTAGGAAAATCCACTTTATTTAATGCAATAACAAAGAAAAATATATTGGCAGCAAATTATCCATTTGCTACAATTGATCCGAATGTAGGAATAGTTATGGTGCCGGATGAAAGAATAGAAAACTTAAAAAATATGTATAATCCGGAAAGAACTATATTCACTAGTTTTGAATTTACAGATATTGCGGGTTTAGTAAAAGGAGCTTCAAACGGTGAAGGTTTAGGTAATAAATTTTTATCACATATAAGAGAAGTAGACGCAATATGTCACGTGGTTAGATGTTTTGAAAATGAGAATATAATTCATGTCGAAAATGGAATAGATCCAATAAGAGATATTGAAATAATAAATGTTGAACTTGCAATATCTGATTTGGAAATAATTAATAGTAGAATTGGAAAAATCTCAAAAAAGGCACAAACAAATAGAGATAAAGAGGCACTAATTGAGCTTGAAACTCTTAATAAAGCAAAAACTACTCTAGAAGAGGGAACACCGCTTAGATTAATTCAGTTTAGTAAAGATGAAAGGCAACTTCTTAAAAATTTTAGTTTAATAACTTTAAAACCGGTAATTTATCTAGCAAATGTATCAGAAGAAGATTTAACTAGCACTAATAAATATGTTGATCTTGTTAGCGAATATGGAAAAAAAGAGGGCGCCCAAACAATAAAAATTTGCGCAAAACTAGAATCTGAATTAAGTGAACTTGATGGTGAAGAAAAAAAAGAAATGCTTAATGTTATTGGTATAGAAGAATCTAGCCTTGATAAATTGATTAAAACCACTTATGAAATTTTAGGACTTGCTACGTATTTTACTGTTGGCAGTGATGAAGTAAGGGCTTGGACTTTTAAACGTGGAATGAATGCAAAAGAATGTGCAGGCATAATTCATACTGACTTTGAAAAAGGCTTTATAAAAGCTGAGGTTATTTCTTATAAAGATTTAATAGAATGTGGTAGTGAACTAAGGGTAAGAGAAATGGGACGTGCTAGATTAGAAGGAAAAGATTATTTGATGCAAGATGGAGATATTTGCCATTTCAGATTTAATGTATAAAAAAGAATAAAGATGCTTTACAAAGTATCTTTTTTTTGATATAGTACTAACGAGTATTTAGGTACTCCTTGTTTCATAATGAATGAAACCATAAGTCCAAAAGGAGGTGCAAAAAATGAGAAAATATGAAATTATGTTTATTGTTAAACCTGATTTAGAAGAAGCTAACATTGCTGAAGTTGCAAACTCAATGAAAGAATTACTAGTTAGTAATAATGCAACAATATTAGAAGAAACAGCAATGGGTCAAAGAGAACTAGCTTACGAAATTAATAAGTATAAAACAGGATATTACTTTTTATATGTAATCGAATCTGAGAATGATGATGCAGTAAAAGAGTTTGATCGTGTTGCATTAATTAATGAAAATATTATTCGTCATTTGATTGTAAAAACTGACGAAAGATAAGAGGTACTTTATGAATAAAGTGTTTTTAATAGGAAGATTAACTAGAGACCCAGAATTACGATATACTGGTACTAATTTACCAGTAGCTACTTTTTCTTTAGCTGTTAATAGAAATTTTACAAATCAATCAGGAGAAAGAGAAGCTGACTTTATAAATATTGTTGTTTGGAGAAAGCAAGCTGAAAATGTTAAGAATTATTTAACACAAGGTAGTCAAGTTGCCATAGATGGTAGACTTCAAACAAGAAGCTATGATGGTGAAGATGGCAAAAAAAGGTATATAACTGAGGTTGTTGCTGATAATGTACAATTTTTAGATACTAAAAATGGAAGGGATAGTATCAAGCAAGAAACTTCAGAAGTAACTCCTAGTTCATTTTCAGATAGTGCAAGTTCAGATGCAAAATCTGATCCTTTCGCAGATTTTGGTTCTAGTATCGAAATTAATGATGATGAATTACCATTCTAAAGAGGAGGGAATAAAATGGCAGAATTTTATAGAAAAAAGAAAAAAGTTTGTTATATGTGTTCTGGAAAACCAGTTGACTATAAAGATGTTGATGTATTAAAAAAATATATCAATGAAAGAGGTAAAATTTTACCACGTAGAGTTACTGGAACTTGTGCAAAGCATCAAAGAATAGTTGCAGAGCAAATTAAAAGAGCACGTGCAATTGCATTGCTACCATTTACAGACTAAGAAATAAACTATTAGCAGAAATGTTAATAGTTTTTATTATGGAAAACATCAGTTTTCCATTTAAAACCACCTGCCATGCAGGTGAGAAATCTAAAAAGCGAAAGTGTTCAGTAAAAACATAATAACCTCCTTCTGTTTATTTGATTGACGAAACATCTTTCATTATAGCAGAAGGAGGTTATTATGTTTCAAAAAAGAAAATCAAATATAGATGAGAGCCAATTATCTCATACTAAATATGATTGTCAATATCATATTGTTTTCATTTTTAGAAGATATATGAATCACAAAAAGTTTAAGATTATAAGTGAAATTATATGTACAAATGTGAAAATATAATGATAAAAATGTAAAATTTATTTTAAAAATCAACAATATACTATTATAGAAAAAAATAAAGTGATATAATATACTTGGTAAGGTGTGATGAAAAATGGTAAAGAAAAAAATAAAAAAACAAAAAGCCAAAAAAAGCGCATTACGTTTTTTGTTTTTTGGTATTACCTGCATTGTTATTACAATTACTATAATTTTGAGTATTTCTAAAATATGGACACAAATCTATGCAAAATACAAAGAAAAAAAGGAATTGGAACAGAAATTGGTAAAAATGAAAGAAAAGGAACAAGAATTATCAATAGATGTTGAAAAAATGCAAGATCCAGAATATGTTGGAAGGTATTTAAGAGAAAAATATTTCTATTCTAAAAACGATGAATATATAATAAGAATTCCTAAGAAATAACTTGAAACGACAAAATTATTGATGTAGAATATTTGAACAGGTGATAAATGGTGGATAAAATTATTGACTTTTTAATTAATAAACTAAAACTTAATAAAGAAGATATTATAGTAATTGGTAATTCAGGTGGACCAGATTCAATGGCACTTACTGATATACTATTAAAATTAAGAAAAAATATTGGATTTAAAATTGTTTGTGCACATGTAAATCATAATGTTAGAGTAGAAAGCGATGATGAAGAAAAGTTTTTAAAAGGATATTGTGATAAAAATGATATACCATTTGAGCATATGAAAATCGAAAAATATGGTGATGATAATTTTCATAATGAATCAAGAACAATACGATATAACTTTTTTGATAAAATTGCAAAGAAATATAATGCAAATTATTTAATGACTGCTCATCATGCTGATGATTTAATGGAAACAATATTAATGAGAATAGTTAGAGGCACTTCATTTAAAGGTTATGGAGGATTTGCATCAATTATAAGCAAAGGTAGTTATAAGATTGTAAGACCACTCATCTTTGTTACTAAAGAACAATTGAAAGCATATGATGATGAAAACGCCATTCCATATGTAATTGATAAGTCTAATTTTAAGGATAAATATACAAGAAATAGATATAGAAGGGTTGTATTGCCGTTTTTAAAGTCAGAAGACAAAAATGTGCATCAAAAATTTCTAAAATTTAGTAATTTAATATATGAATATGATGCATATATTGAAAAAGAAACAGCTAGTATAGTAAAAGAAGTTTATAAAAACAATAAGCTAGATATAGAAAAATTTAAAAATTTAGACTTTATAATTCAGAAAAGAATAATTAGTATAATGCTTGAAGAATGCTATAGTGATGATTTAGTACTAATAAATGATTCACATATTTCACTTATATTTGAATTAATAAATTCTAAAAAATCTAATGCAACTGTTTCACTTCCAAATGATATAATTGTAACAAAAGCTTATAATGTATTAGAAATAAAACCAAAAATTAATGAAATTTGTGAATATGAAATTGAATTAAGCGACTATTGTAAACTTCCAAATAGTCATGTTATAGAAAAAATAGATAAATGTGAAAGCAACAGCAATAATATTTGCAGATTAAAATATGATGATATTTCTTTTCCATTGCATGTTAGAACAAGAAGAATTGGTGACAGAATGAAGCTAAGAAAAACAAACGGTAGCAAAAAAATAAAAGACATATTTATTGATGCTAAGATACCGATTGGTGAAAGAGATAAATGGCCAATAGTTGTAGATTCCAAAGAAAATGTTATATGGATTCCAGGAATAAAAAAATCAAAGTTCACTAAGTCAATAAATGAAAAATGTGATATAATATTTAAATATATATAAAAAGGAGAAAAATATGAATAAAAAAACAATAAAAAAGAATCTTGCATCATATATATTTTTAATTCTTTTAATGATTGGAATATACTATGTTGCCGTATATAAAAGACAGAATATTAACAATATAAATTATGGCGATTTCTTAAGTGAGATTGAAAAAAATAATGTTTCAGAAATTGTGATAGTTCCTAATTCAACGTCAGGAGTTTATGAGATTTCTGGAAGACTTAAAACGTATGGTGAAAATGAATCATTTTATTTTAAAATTCCAATGACTGACACGGTTATGAAGCAAATTTTGAATTCAGATCAGAATAAGTTGAATTTTAAAATAACTACAAAAGATGATCCTGGATCAAGCAAGCTTTTATGGGTTCTTGCTAATATACTGCCAATAGTATTAGTTGGTGGTGGTTTGTTTTGGTTTTTTTCTAAGCAAGTTAGTGGTGCTGGTAAATCAATGGATTTTGGTAAAAGTAGAGCTAGGTTATCATCAGATAATAATAAAACAACATTCAAAGATGTTGCTGGATTAAAAGAAGAAAAAGAAGAAGTACAAGAGTTAATTGACTTTTTGAAAAACCCTAAAAAATTTCAGAAATTAGGAGCAAGAATTCCAAAAGGGGTACTTTTAGTAGGTCCTCCCGGAACAGGTAAAACATTACTTGCTAAAGCAGTTGCTGGAGAAGCAAATGTACCATTCTATTATATAAGTGGTTCTGATTTCGTAGAACTATTTGTTGGTGTTGGAGCAAGTCGTGTACGTGATATGTTTAAACAGGCTAAACATAATGCACCATGTCTAATATTTATAGATGAAATAGATGCAGTAGGTCGTCAAAGAGGAACAGGTCTTGGCGGAGGGCATGATGAAAGAGAACAAACTCTAAACCAATTATTAACAGAAATGGATGGATTTGGAGCAAATGAAGGAATAATAATAATTGCTGCAACAAATAGAGCAGATGTATTAGATCCAGCGTTGTTAAGGCCAGGAAGATTTGACAGACAGGTAACCGTTAATTTACCAGATGTTAAAGGCAGAGAAGAAATACTTGCTGTTCATGCTAAAAACAAGATTTTTGCACCAAATGTGAAATTAAACAATATTGCAAAACGTACAGTTGGATTTAGTGGCGCTGATCTAGAAAATTTATTAAATGAAGCTGCCCTTCTAGCTGTAAGAAGAAATAAAAGTGCTATAACAATGACTGAAATAGATGAGGCACACGATAGGGTATTAATGGGACCAGCTAAAAAGTCTAAAAAATATACTGAACATGAAAAGAAAGTTGTTGCATACCATGAAGCAGGTCATGCTGTAGTAGGAATTAAATTGGATGGAGCAAACGAAGTTCAAAAAATTACTATTATACCAAGGGGTACTGCAGGTGGATATAACTTAATGTTACCAAAAGAAGAAACATTCTTAGAAACAAAGAAAGAGTTATTAGAAACAATAAGTGGATTACTTGGAGGAAGAGTTGCCGAAGAACAAGTATTTAAAGAAGTTACAACTGGAGCACACAATGACTTTGAAAAGGCAACAAAAATAGCAAGAGCTATGGTTACTGAATATGGTATGAGTGATTTAGGACCAGTTCAATTAGAGCAACAAGAAGGTGGTGTATTCTTAGGAAGAGACTACAATAAAACTAAGAACTTCTCTGATGAAGTAGCTCATGAAATAGATATAGAAATGCGTAAAATAATTGATAAATGCTACAAAAAAACGGAAAAAGTAATTGCAGAGAATAGAGATTTATTAGACTTAATCGCAAATGCATTACTAGAACATGAGACTTTAACTAGAGAACAAATTGAGTATTTAGTAGAACACAAAAGAATGCCTGAAGAAAAAGATGAACCTTCTATTACTAGTCTAAGAGAAAAAGCAAAAGAATTAGGAGTTAAAGGCTATACTAAAATGACTCGTGAAGAGTTGTTAGAGGCAACTAAAGAAGATTAATAAAGCACACATTTGTGTGTTTTTTCTATTAATGTTATAATGATCAAAAGGTGATTACTATGTGGAAAATAAAAGATGTAGAAATTAAAAATCAAATAGTTTTAGCGCCTATGGCAGGAATATGCAACTCAAGCTTTAGAAAAATTATAAAAGAAATGGGTTGTGGGTTAATATATGCAGAAATGGTAAGCGATAAAGCAATTTTTTATAATAATAAAAAAACAATAGATATGCTATATATGGAAGAAAGTGAAAGGCCTATTTCCCAACAAATATTTGGAAGTGATAAGGAATCATTTGTAAAAGCCGCAAAATACATAGAAGAACATATGAAACCAGATATTATAGATATAAATATGGGATGTCCAGTTCCAAAAGTTGCGGTAAAATCTCAAGCAGGTGCTGCACTACTTAAGAATCCAGAAAAAATAAAAGAAATTGTAAAAGCAGTAGTAGATGCAGTAGATATTCCAGTAACAGTTAAAATAAGAAGTGGTTGGGATATGAATCACATAAATGCAGTTGAGGTAGCTAAAATTTGTGAAGAAGCGGGAGCAAGTGCTATATGTATCCATGGAAGGACTAGATCACAAGGATATAGCGGTACAGTAGACTTAAACATAATAAAACAAGTAAAAGAAGCAGTGAGTATTCCAGTAATTGGTAATGGAGATATTAAAACAATAAAAGATGCAGAAAGAATGCTTAAAGAAACTGGAGTAGATGCAATAATGATTGGCAGAGGAGTACTAGGGAATCCTTGGTTAATAAAGCAACTAGATAAATATTTAAATGAAGGTATAATAATACCTGGACCTACAGATACAGAACGTATAGATATGGCGATAAGACATCTTAAAAATTTGTCTGAACAAAAGTGTGAAAAATTAGCGGTTCTTGAGATACGAAACCACATTGCATGGTATTTAAAAGGAATAAAGGGCTCAAGTGAAATTAAAAATTTAGTCTACAAAACAACAAACATTAATGATATAATCACTATATTGGAAGAGTTTAAATCAAAAATATAGATATAAATTTAATACTTTACTTTGTGCTTTATTAAGTATATAATAGCAACAAATTGATGATAAAGCTTTAAATAATTGGAGGTTAATATGAGAGAATTGTCAGAGCAAGAAATAGTAAGAAGAAGTAAGTTGGATGAGATTAAAAAAGTATGTAATCCATATCCAGAAAGATTTGAAAAAACACATGCGTTAAAAGATGCAAAATTATTAGATGATGGAATTGATAATGTAAGTATTGCAGGTAGAATAATTTTCATGAGAAAAATGGGAAAATTAAGCTTTGTTCGTATAAGAGATTTAGAAGCAGACATGCAACTTGAAATAAAAATAGATATGGTTGGGGAAGAAAACTACGCTTTCTTTAAAAAACAAATAGATTCAGGTGACTTTATAGGTGCAACAGGTGAAATATTTACTACCCAAACAGGCGAAAAAACACTAAGAGTAAAAGAATTTAAATTTTTAGGTAAAGCTCTAAGGCCGCTTCCCGAAAAATTTCATGGATTGGTTGATACAGAATTAAAATATCGTCAAAGATATGTTGATTTAATCACAAATGAAGAATCAAGAAGAATTTTCTTAGGAAGAAGTAGATTTTATTATTTCTTACATAAATATTTAGGGGAACATGGATTTTTACAAGTTGAAACGCCAATCATTCAAACTGCAGTATGTGGTGCGAGTGCAAAACCTTTTTATACTCATCATAATGCACTAGATTTAGATTGTAACTTAAGAATAGCACCAGAAACTTTCCTAAAACAATGTATAGCTGGTGGTTTTGATAAAGTATATGAAGTAGCAAAATGTTTTAGAAATGAAGGAATGGATTCAGAACATTTACAAGAATTTACTCAAGTAGAATGGTATGCATCATATTGGAATTTCGAGGATAATATTAAATTCTACACAGGATTTATTAAAGCATTATTAATGGAATTGGTTGGGACAACGGAAATTGAATATCAAGATGTAGTACTAGATTTTGGAAAAGATTCATGGGATCGTATTAATTACTGTGAAGAATTAGAAAGTGTTTTAGGATTTGATTTCTTAAGTATTGATGAACCTAGTGAATTAAAACAAAAAATTGTTGAAACAGGATTATTTAGTTATGCAGATTTAGAAGACTATAAATCAATGAGTCAAATAATAGATTTTGTTTACAAAAAGAAAATAAGAGCAAATATTGTTCAGCCAACAATTATATATAATTACCCTGCATTATTAATTCCACTAGCTAGAAGAAATGATGAGGATCAAAGAAGAATAGATGTATTCCAAGTTGTTGCTGCAGGAACAGAATTATGTAAGGCATATTCAGAATTAGTTAATCCGGCACAACAAAGGGCAGCTTTCGAAGATCAATTGAAAGCTAAAGCACAAGGTGATGATGAAACCATGGATCTAGATGAAGACTTCTTACTAGCAATGGAACAAGGAATGCCACCAATATCTGGATTAGGATTTGGAATAGATAGATTAATGATGTTAATTTATAATGTACCATCAATTAGGGATGTGGTGTTATTTCCACTAATGAAACCAATTGATAAAGAGAATTAGAATTTTGAAAAAAATTCTTTTTTTTTCTTTATTTTTCATATGTTTTTCACCTAAAAAAACTTGTAATTGAATATAATTGTTGTATAATTGAAATAGGAGGGTAAATATGAAAAAACAGAATTCATCAAAAATAATAGCTGCTATTGTAAATGTTATTATTTTGATAGTATTATTTTTGCCATTTGAGAATAAATGGTTTAGTGTTTTGAAAGCAGTATTAGCAATATTTGAGAGTATTCAATTGTTATATTTTGCTGCTAAGTCAAAAGAGCATAACCTACTTAAGGTTATAGGTGCTAGTATATTAATTGCAGTATTATTAACATGGATATTGCCTACAACAGACTTCCAATATAGTTTGGTAAGTGATGGTAGTAAAAGCCAAGTAGGTATATTTGATTTGTTTAAATATCCAAATTCATCAGTTTCATATTTTGGAAATGTTGCAGTTTATATACTTGTAATTGGTGGTTTTTATGGCGTATTAAATAAAATAGGTGCATATAGAAAACTACTTGATGATTTAAAAGAAGGAAAATACTTCGAGAAATTTAGTAAAATTTCTATTAAAACAATACTAATGACATTTGCTTTGGCATTAGTAACAACTGTAGTTGATATAATATTTGGTAAATCACTTGGAACTTGGATTAAAGTTTTTGCAGTAATATTTGATATAATATTTGCTATAGTTATAATATCTAAATTGTTGGGTGTTTTATCAAACAAAGTTGGAAAAGGTCCAGTAATGCTTTCAACAATTATAGTTTTAGTTGCTATAATAACATCCATAACTGGTGCTCCAATTGCAATGCTATTGTTGGTTCCATTTATTGTATCCTTAGTTATGTTAATGGGATATGATAAATTAACAGCCTCACTTGTAACTATTGGCGCAATTGGTGTGGGGGTTATAGGTACTACATTTTCTTCCACTTATATCGTTGATGGATATAATGTTGTTGCTCAAAATACAATGGGAGTAATTAATGGAATATTAAGTACTAAAGCAACTGATCAGATGATTGTAAAAGTGGTTCTTTTAATATTAGGAATCTTAGTATTAATATTTAATACTGTAAAATATGCAGAAAAAAATAAAAGCAAAAATGTTGAAGAATTAGAATTAATTCCTTCTGAGACTAAGAAAAAACTAAAAAAATGGCCTGTAGCATTGATATTAGATATAGTTTTCATAGTAACAATATTATCTATGATTTCATGGACTGGAGTATTTGGTACAAAATTATTTGCTAATATTACAAATGCATTCACAGGATTCAAAATTTTTGATTTCCCAATATTTGCTAAATTATTTGGTGACATTGGTGCATTTGAATCTTGGTCTATAGAAACAATTTCAATAATGTTAGTTATGGCCTCAGCAGTTTTAGCTTTAATCTATAAAGTTAAATTTAATGAATATGTTGAAAGTATTGCAGAGGGTGCAAAGAAAGCCCTAAAACCGGCTTTAATAGTTATGCTAGCATATGTTGTATTAATAATAGTAAATATACATCCTATAACTTTAACGATGATTAAGCCATTAATTACAAGCAAACTTAATGTATTTACTGGAAGTATTGCGGCATTTGTTTCAATATTGTTTAATGTTGATACTTACTATGCTGCATCAAATGTAATTCCATATATAATATCGCTTATAACTGATTCATCAGTATATTCGATTATTGCTGTTATTTGGCAAGCAATGTATGGATTAGTAATATTAGTTGCTCCAACTAGTGTTGTGTTATTGGCAATATTAGGCTATTTAAATGTTTCATATGGAAAATGGTTAAAGTCAAATTGGAAATTTTTACTAGAAATAATTATACTTGTATTAATTTGCTTAACTGTATTAATACTTATCTAAGTATATAAATAAACTTCATTAGGGAAGTCATTCTGACTTTCCTTTTTTTGTTTGCTCTGAATATATATGTAAATTTTATATCATAATAACATAGGATTAATGGAAAGGATGATATTGTGTTTACAAAATTTAATGAAGAAACTAGAAAAGCATTAATACAATCAAAAAATGAGATGAAAAAATTAAAGCATCCCTATGTAGGCAGTGAGCACCTTTTATTAGCACTACTCAAAAATAAGAATTATTCTGTTACCACAGTTCTAAATAAATTTGATATAGATTATGAAAAATTTAGAAAAAAAGTAATAGAAATAATTGGTATAGGAAAATCTGAAAATGATTGGTACTTATATACACCATTACTAAAGAGGGTAATAGAGGAAGCGATTCTTTTATGTAAGGAAAGCAATGAAGAAGAAGTAACTTTGGAGCATCTATTATGGGCTTTAATAGAAGAAGGCGAAGGAGTAGCACTAAGAATATTGATATGCTTAAATGTAAATATAGATGATTTAAGTAAAGAAATTTTTATTGGAAAAAGAGTTAAAAAAAATAGAGCCAAGAAAAAATTAATAATTGAAGATTATGGTTATAATATGAATGAAAAAGCCGAAGCAAACGAACTGGATCCAGTAATTGGTAGAGAAAAAGAAATTGAAAGAATAATGGAGATACTTTGCAGGAGAACTAAAAATAACCCATTATTAATAGGTGATGCGGGTGTGGGAAAGACAGCAATTGTTGAGGAGCTTAGCAGACGAATAAATGAAGGAAGTGTACCTCAAAAACTGAAAAACAAGAAAATCATATCCATTTCAATGGCATCCCTTATAGCCGGTACAAAATATAGAGGTGAATTTGAAGAAAGAATAAATAAAATTTTGTCTGAGATTGAACAAACCCCAGAGATTATACTTTTTATAGATGAAATACACACTCTTGTAGGTGCAGGTGGAGCAGAAGGTGCAATTGATGCTTCAAACATTTTAAAACCATTTTTAGCAAGAGGAATGTTAAAATTAATTGGTGCAACAACAATAGAAGAATATAAAAAATATTTAGAAGATGATCATGCACTAGATAGAAGATTTCAAACTTTAATAATAGAAGAACCTACAAAAGAAAAAACAATAAATATTTTAAAAAAAATAAAACCTATATATGAGCTGTATCACAATGTAACAGTAGAAGATGAAACCCTTAAATCTATAGTTGAGTTATCTAATAAATATATGCATATTAGAAAACAACCAGATAAAGCAATAGATATTTTAGATGAGGCTTGTGCAAAAACAGCAATGCAAAAGGATAAAAGTACGTCGATATTGGATGAGGCAAAACGAAAATTAAAGAATTTAAACAAGGAAAAAAACGAAGCAATCTTAAATCAAGATTTTTTAAAGGCTTCTTCAATAAGGAAGGAAGAAAACGTACTTGAAACAAAAATAAATAAAATTGAATTAAAAAAGAAAAATATTAATAATAAAAAAATAGTTACTCTTGAAACGATTGCTGAGGTTATAAAGTCTAAAACTAAAATACCAATATATGAAGTAATATCAGAAGATTTAAAAGAACTAAATAAAATTGAATCACATTTAAAGTCAAAAGTTGTTGGTCAGGATAATATAATAAAACAGTTATCAAAAGATATAAAAAGGATAAAATTAGGCTACAAAAATACATCAAAGCCAGTTTCATATTTATTTGTAGGGCCGACAGGAGTTGGCAAAACTCTTCTTGCAAAGGAATTAAATAAACTGCTAACATCAGAAGATAATATAATTAGACTTGATATGAGCGAATATAAAGAAGAACATTCAATAAGTAAAATAATTGGATCTCCTCCAGGGTATGTTGGTTATTCTAATAAAGATACTATTCTAGATAAAATAAAAATCAATCAAAATTCAATAATATTACTTGATGAAATAGAAAAAGGGCATCCTAGTGTAATAAACTTGTTCTTACAGTGTTTGGATGAAGGTAGAATTAAAAATTCAAATAATGAGGAGATAAGACTAGATAATAATATAATAATAATGACATCAAATATTGGTTATAACAAAAATTTTGTTGGATTTAATAACGAAAATAAGGAGAATATAATAAAAGAAGTAAGGAATGTACTCGGCATGGAAATGATAAACAGAATAAACCAAATTTTTGTATTTGACAAATTGAGTGAAAAATCAATTAGAAGAATTATATCCAATGAAATTGAAAAGACAAAACAATATTTTGGACTTGATAATAAATCAATAAGTATTTCAAACGAAGTGATAAATCAAATAGTTGATGAATCTAAATATGAAGACTTTGGTGCCAGAAGAGTTGAAATGGTAATTAAAAATAAAATATATAACATAATAATTGATGAAATTTTGAAAAAATCAAAAAAAATAACTATAGAAGCCATCTGAGTATATGGTTTCTATAGTTTTTTATGTTATAATAAAATAGAGGAGTAATTTGTATGGAACTAATTGATATAGAAAAATTATTAAATGAGGAACTTGAAGAAGTTGAAAAGTTAAGGAGGTTACTTTGACATTAATGGCAAAAAAGAAGAAGCAAAAGTTATAGAAGAAGAGATGTCAAATCAGGATTTTTGGAATGATAAAGATAAAGCTGACGAGAGAATTGCTAGATTATCTTTGCTAAAATCCGATATAAGTGATTTTGATATAATAAGCCAAAAGTTGAGTGATCTTAGGGAATTAATAGAATTATTAAAATCAAGTTATGATAAGGATTTAACATCCGAAGCAGAAACAAACATAATTAACTTAAAAAAGGAAATAAAAAAAATTGAAATCACAGCAATGTTGAGTGGAAAATATGATGCATCAAATTGTATATTGGAAATTCATTCTGGTGCGGGTGGAACTGAGGCTTGTGACTGGGCAATGATGTTATATAGAATGTATAGTAGATGGTGTGAGAGAAAAAAGTATAAACTAGAAATTCTTGATCAACAATTTGGAGAGGAAACTGGTATAAAAAGCATATCAATACTTGTAAAAGGGAAAAATGCTTATGGGTATTTAAAAAATGAAAAAGGTATTCATAGATTAGTTAGATTATCACCATTTGATTCTAATAATAGGAGACATACGTCTTTTGCTTCGGTTGATGTAATACCTGAAATAGATAATACTAATTTAAAAATACAAATTAATGAAAAAGATTTAAAAATTGATGTTTATAGATCGAGTGGAGCTGGTGGACAACATGTAAACACAACTGATTCTGCAGTTAGAATAACACATCTTCCAACTAAAATAGTTGTTACGTGCCAAAGCCAAAGAAGTCAAATTCAAAATAAAGAGAGAGCACTAGAAATGCTAAAAAGTAAGCTTTTAATTTTACAGGAAGAAAAAAATAGCAAAGATATTAATGACTTAAAAGGAGAACAAAAAAATATTGAATTTGGATCACAAATAAGAAGTTATGTTATGCATCCATATTCGATGGTAAAGGATCATAGAACAAATATAGAAACAAGTAATGTTTCAAAGGTTTTAGATGGAGAAATTGATGAATTTATAGAAAGCAATATATGGAGGGAAAAAAATGTTTGATTTTATGAAAAAAGGTGTCGATATAGAAGCGATAAATAAAAGTATATATAGAAAAACTAGAATAAAGAGATATTTATATTTAATCCTTGGTCTTGTTTTAATCTCTGTTGCGTTTAATGCATTTTTATTACCGAAGGATATTGTTTTTGGCGGAGTAAGTGGTTTGTCAATAATATTTAAAAAGCTTCTTGGATGGGATCCTTCTATATTTATATTTATCTCATCTATACTTTTGTTAATAGTAAGCTTTTTTGCATTAGGGTTAGAAAAAACAAAAGGGTCAATTTTAGGTACATTATTATTTCCAATTTTTGTTAAGTTAACCTCAAACATTCCAATGTATTTAAATTTAACAGAATCAGAAATGTTTTTGAGTGCCTTATTTGGTGGTGTTTTATATGGTGTTGGTGCCGGATTTGTATTTAAAGCGGGATTTACAACGGGTGGTACTGATATATTGAATCAGATTATTTCTAAATATTTTAAAGTTAGTATGGGAAATGCCTTGATGTTATCAGATGGATTAATTGTAATTGCAGGAGTGTTTGTGTTTGGTATTACAAAGCTTATGTATGCTTTAGTTGTTTTATATATTATTAGTATATTAACTGATAGAGTACTATTGGGAATATCTGACTCAAAGGCATTTTATATAATAGCAGAAGAGGAAGAAAAAATAAGAGAGTATATTTTAAAAGAATTAAATCATGGAGTTACTACATTTGATGCAAAAGGTGGATTTACTAAAGCAAAACAAAAGGTTTTATTTTGTGTAATACCTACAAAAGAATATTTTAAACTAAAAGAAGGAATTCATAATATAGATCCAACTGCATTCTTTGTCGCAACCGATGCTTATGAAGTTTATGGTGGTGAATAAAATGAAGGCAAAAATAACGGGATATACGTTTTATAAATATTCAGTTATAACATTTTTGATGTTGATTTCTGCTATAAATTTTAATATGTTTATAAATACTACAAAAACAGTATCAGGTGGAACAAATGGTATATCGATAATATTTGAACAACTATTTGATATTAATCCTTCAATTTCAATATTGGTATTGTCCTCATTAATATTATTGATTACATTATTAAATAAACAATATGAACAATTTATAAGTGCAGCATATGCATCGCTTATATATCCGCTTTTTGTTAGCATAACAGCAAATGCATCTAGATTTATTGAGATAAGATCAGCGGATATATTTATAATTGTTGTATTTTCTGGATTAATTTCAGGAGTGGTTTCAGGAATTATATGCAAATATAGCATGAGTCAGGGAGGAATTATATTATTATCACAAATAATTGCAAAAAAGCATAAAAGATCAATTAGCAGCTTTAATTATATGATTAATTTATTGATTGTTATTGCAGGTGGTTTCATATTTGGAACTAGATCTATTGTTTATGCAATTGTGTTTTTAATGGCCAATAAAATAATTATGGATAAAATTATTGTAGGGACATCTCGGCAAAAAATGTTTCAAATCATTACTACAGAAGATCAAAAGGTTAAAGATTATATTACCAAGGAAATTGGTTCCGGGTGTACTACTTTTTCAGTTAGAGGAATTACTGGATATAAAAATAAAACTGTTATTATGACGGCGGTTACAAACAGGAATTATTTTAGACTAAAAGAAGCAATTCGTAGCATAGACAGTAAAGCATTCTTTTTAGTAACGGATTCATATCAAGTATATGGTGGAAAATAGTCGAATTGTGTGATATAATTGTAGCAGTGTAAGGTGGTGTGCAATGGAATTAATAAATATAAAAAATGTTAATAAAAGATATAAAAATGGTGTGACGGCTATATATGATTTAAATGTAAAAATAAAAAAAGGTGATTTTATTTTTGTAATAGGTGGTTCCGGAAGTGGTAAATCAACCTTTATAAAAATGTTATATAGAGAAGAAAAGCCAACATCTGGTGAAATATATCTTGGTGGAATAAATGTAGCAAAACTAAGAAATAGTAAAGTATATAAATTAAGAAGAAAATTGGGGATTGTTTTTCAAGATTATAGATTGTTGCCAAAATTAACTGTATATGAGAATGTTGCATTTACATTAGAAGTAATCGGAGAGAAAAGAACAGATATAAAGAAAAAAACACTAAAGGCAATAGAATTGGTAGGCTTAAAAGCAAAGACAAGAAACTACCCAGATCAATTATCAGGTGGAGAACAACAACGTGTGGCAATTGCTAGAGCAATAGTAAACAATCCAAAATTATTAATATGCGACGAACCTACTGGAAATCTTGATCCAGAAAGAAGTATGGAAATAGTAAAGGTTTTAGATGATATTAATAAGACAATTGGAACAACAATAATAATGGCAACTCATGATAAGGAAATTGTCAACAAATTAAAAAAACGTGTGCTCGTATTAAAAGATGGGCGTTTAGTAAGAGACTATGAGAAAGGAAAGTATGATAATGAAGCTGTTTAGAGTGTTTGGTAGAAGTATTAGAGATGCATTTAAAAGCGTTATTAGAAACTTTTCCTTGTCTATTGCTTCTATATCTTGTATTAGTATTACTTTAATAGTTGTTGCCGCATCGCTTGTAGCAACTACAAATGTGAATAATTTTACTACATTAATTGAAAAAGACGTAACAATAGTTGCATTTTTAAACAAAAAAGTGACTGACAAAGGTATAGAAACTATAGAAAAAGAATTAAGTGCAATCGATAATATTGCTACAAAAGAATTTAAATCAAAAGAGCAGAGTAAAAAAGAAATGATGAAAGAATCTGATTTCTTTAAAAGTACTATGGAAGAATGGGATGAAGATCAAAATCCACTAAGGGATAGTTATTTGATAAAGGTTAAAGATATAACGAAGATAAAAAATACTGCAGCACAAATTAAGGATCTAGAGAATGTAGAGATTGTTGATTATGGAGAAGGCATGGTGGAGAAGTTAGTTAGTGCATTTTCGTTAATACAAAAAATATCTATAGTGCTTGTACTTACATTAGTTATAGTTACAGTTTTTCTAATAATGAATACAATAAAACTTACAATTTTTTCTAGAAAACGTGAGATTTCAATCATGAGATTGGTTGGGGCTTCAAACTTTTCAATAAAGACACCATTTGTTGTTGAAGGAATGCTAATTGGTGCAATAGGTTCTATAGTACCGATGATTGTTAGTATATATGGATATCTTGCATTGTATAATCACTTTGAAGGTCAAATATTTTCTCCACTAATTAAGTTAATCAAGCCAACTCCTTATATATATCAAGTTTCATTTGCTGTACTTGTATTAGGTATAATTGTTGGAATGATTGGAAGTGCAAGAGCAGTAAGGAAGTATTTGAAAGTATAATGAAGAGAAATATAAAATTTTTTGTAATTTTTCTACTAACTCTAATTGTTTTACCTATTGATGTACAAGCAATAACATTGGGTGAATATGAAGCAAAAGTTAGAAAATATAAAAGCGATTATGAAAAAGCACAAAAATCAGTTAAACTTACGGAACAGCAAATCCAATCAACAAAAAATGAAATTAATAGAATAATTAATGAAAATATTAAATTAGAAGAGGAAATAGAAAACTTAATCGAAGAAATAGAAAAAGGTAAAGAAGAAATAAAAGAAAAGAGTTTACAAACTAAAGAGTTTTTTGCTTATTTACAAGTCGCTAATGGAGAAAATGCATATCTTGAGTATGCATTCGGCGCAGATAATATAACCGACTTTATATACAGAATGTCTATTGTTCAACAAATGACTGAGTATAATCAAGATATAACTAAAGAATTAGAGGAAATGATAGACAGAAATAATAAAAGAGAAGAAGAAATCAAAAAAAAGAGAAAAGAATTAGCTGAAAGAAAAGTTTCTCTAGAAAAGAAAGTTTCTTCATTAGGTGAAGAAAAAAATGTATATGAAGAAAATGGTATAGATGCTAAAAAGCAATTAAAAATATATGAGGAGCTTGTTGCAAGTTATAAAAAATTAGGTTGTAAAACATCAGATGTATTAGGGGTAGATTGTGCCGTTAGTGGTCCTGCTGGTATTTTTAGAAGACCAACAACTCACGGATATATAACAAGTGAATTTGGCAATAGATGGGGTAAGGTTCATCGTGGATTAGATATCACTAGTGGATATGGAAAAAATGAAAAAATCTATCCTGTTGCAAATGGTACAGTAATATCAAAATATACAGATTACTATGGAGCATTAGTTATTACTTTGGAACATTATGATTCAACAAAAAGGATATGGTATACATCTACTTATGCACACTTAAGTTCATATGCTCCAAATATGTACGTTGGAAAATACGTTACATCTGAACAACATATTGGTAATATGGGTAATACAGGTTATGTTTTACCAAGACCAACAGCATCAAATCCAAACGCAGGTACACATTTACATTTTGAATTAATTCCATGTAGAATGTTTAGAGATAATAAATGTGGAACTTGGAGTTCTTACTATAGTTATGTTACTAACTTAGTAAAGAATGGATATAAAGGTCCTAGAAGTGTGATAAACTTCCCAAGAGGTAGTTGGAGCTCTAGATAATAGAATTTAATGGTATTAATAAATATTGATATTAATACCTTTTTCTTTTGCCTGCATATAGCATTGACAAACAAATGTTTGCGTGATATATTCTTGTAGAAAAGTATTTTAAGTTTTATAATATGTGATTTAAATATGTGTTATTGTTTTATAATATAAAGGATGATAAAATATCGATTGGAAGTGATAAGATGTTTAAAATTGTATCAAAGTATAAACCAAGTGGTGATCAACCACAAGCAATAGAAAAATTGGTTAACGGAATAGAAAGTGGTAAAAAAGAACAGGTTTTGTTGGGTGCAACAGGTACTGGGAAAACTTTTACAATTGCAAATGTTATTGCTAATGTTAATAAACCAACTTTAGTTTTGGCACATAATAAAACTCTTGCTGGACAACTTTATAGTGAACTTAAAGAGTTGTTTCCAGAAAATCATGTTGAATACTTTGTTTCATATTACGATTATTATCAACCAGAAGCCTATGTACCATCTACAGATACTTATATTGAGAAAGACTCATCAATTAATGATGAAATAGATGAATTAAGACATTCTGCTACCAGTAGCTTATTGTCGTATAAAGATACAATTGTTGTTGCTAGTGTTTCATGTATATATGGTATAGGTGAAGTAGAAGAATATAAAAATAAGATGCTAACATTATCGATTGGACAATCAATTGATAGAAATTTAGTTTTAGAAAAACTCGTTGAAATGCTTTATGAGAGAAATGATTATGATTTTAAGAGAGGAACATTTAGAGTTAGAGGCGATGTGTTAGAAATAATTCCAGCAAGTGAACGAACTCATGGATTAAGAATAGAATTTTTTGGTGATGAAATAGAAAAAATAAGCACAATTGATACTCTAACAGGTGCAATTATAAAAAACAAAAAAACAATTACAATATTTCCAGCCAGCCATTTTGTAACCAGTGATTCAAAATTATTAGAAGCAATTAAAAGAATAAGATTAGAGTTAGATGATAGAATAAAGCAATTAAAATCAGAAAACAAATTACTTGAAGCTCAAAGAATAGAACAAAGAACAAATTACGATTTAGAAATGCTAGAACAAACTGGATTTTGTAGCGGCATAGAAAATTATTCAAGACACTTAGCCTTAAGAGGGGAAGGAGAGACACCAACAACACTTATGGACTTCTTTGGGGATGATTATTTATTGGTTGTTGATGAATCACATGTAACCATTCCTCAAGTAAGAGGCATGTATAATGGTGATAGAGCTAGAAAAATGAATCTTGTTGAATATGGATTTCGCCTACCTAGTGCACTTGATAACAGGCCACTTAAGTTTGATGAATTTGAAAGAAAAATAAACCAAGTAATATATATTTCTGCTACACCAGGTGATTATGAACTTTCTAAGGTAGATAATCAATATATTGAGCAAATTATTAGACCAACAGGGCTTTTAGATCCAATTATAGAAGTAAGAAAAATAGCAGGACAAATAGATGATCTAATAGGGGAAATTAGGAGTAGAATTGAAAAAAACGAAAGAGTGCTTATTACAACATTAACTATTAAAATGTCAGAAGAATTAACAAATTACTTAAAAAACGTTGATATAAAGGTTGCCTATTTACATAGTGAAGTAAAAACATTAGAAAGAATGAATATAATAAGAGATTTAAGACTAGGAAAATATGACTGTATTGTTGGAATAAATTTACTTCGAGAAGGAATTGATATACCAGAAGTTAGTTTAATTGCAATTTTAGATGCTGATAAGGAAGGCTTTTTAAGAAGTGAAAGAAGCTTAATACAAACAATAGGAAGATGTGCTAGAAATGCAAATGGTAAATGCATAATGTATGCGGATAAAATAACAGATTCAATGAGACTTGCAATTGAAGAAACGAAAAGGCGTAGGCAAATTCAAGAAGAATATAATAAAGAACATGACATTGTTCCAAAAACAATAATAAAAGAAATAAAAGACAGTATAAGTAACGAAGATACAACTGTTAAGAAAAATGCGCCAAAAGATGATAATAAAAACAAGGATTTAAGCATTGAAGAATTAGAACAAGAAATGAAAAGAGCTGCAAAAGAATTGGATTTTGAAAGAGCTATGGAATTAAGAGATATAATATTTGAATTAAAAACTTAAGTTGATACAAACAAGGATTAGTGGTATAATATATAACTACTTAGGAGGTAATAATATGAAAAAAATGCTAGGATATGTAACTTTTGAAGATTCGGATGTAAAAGTTGGTGATATAATTAAAAATGATTTAATTGTATATTCAACAATACCTGATTCTTTAAAACAGTGTAGAATAGATTCAGAAAAAACAGTAGCAATGGTTTCCTATTCAAACTATGAATTATTAGAGGACAGTGAATATTATGGCTACTATAATATGAAATTATCACATGAATGTAAAATAGAAAAAATTTATTCGTATGACGAAGTAATTAATTACATGATAAATGATATGCCAAATGAATTGGAAATAGCAAAATTTTTAAAAACGTTTTCCCTATCAGAGGAGGATAAAAAGAAATTTTCAAATATAAGTAATATAATTTCAAGATATATTGAGCTTTATCAACCTAATGAATCTCCAAAACAAAAGGTGAAAAAAAATGGAAAACATAGTAATTAAGGGTGCTAGAGAGAATAATTTAAAAAACATAGATTTAACATTACCTAAAAACAAACTTATTGTAATGACTGGTGTAAGTGGAAGTGGAAAATCTTCGCTTGCTTTTGATACGATATATGCAGAAGGTCAAAGAAGATATGTAGAAAGTCTAAGCTCATATGCTAGACAGTTTTTAGGTGGAAGTGAAAAGCCAGATGTTGATTCAATTGAGGGCCTTTCTCCTGCTATAAGCATTGATCAAAAAACCACCAGTAAAAATCCAAGATCTACAGTAGGAACGGTAACTGAAATATACGATTATTTAAGATTATTATATGCAAGAGTAGGTACACCTTATTGTCCAGAACATAATATTCCAATATCTTCGCAAAGCGTTGAAGAAATGACAAATAAAGTATTAGAATATCCGGAGGGTACTAGGTTAATAATAATGGCACCTGTTGTTCATGGAGAAAAAGGTGAACACAAGGAGTTGCTTGATAAATTAAGAAAAGATGGATATGTAAGAGTAAGAGTAAATGGTGAAAATAGAGATTTATCAGAAAACATTGAGTTGGATAAAAATATAAAAGATGATATAGATGTAGTGATAGATAGGCTTATAATAAAAGACGGTGTAAGATCTCGATTGTTTGAAGCTATAGAATCAGCTACAAAACTTGCTAATGGAAAAGTAGTAATTGATGTGGTTGGCAATAAAGAAATATTGTTTTCAGAATCATTTGCTTGTCCTTATTGTAATTTTTCATTACCTGAATTAGAGCCTAGAATGTTTAGCTTTAATGCGCCATATGGTGCATGCGAAGAATGTAAGGGGCTTGGAGTCAACTTAACAATTGATAAAGATTTAGTTATACCAAATAAAGAATTGTCAATAAATGAAGGCGCAATTGTGACATTAAGCGATGATCAAGGTGGTATTTACTACAAGAGATTAAAGTGTGTATGTGAACACTATAATATAGATATGGATAAGCCTTTCAAAAAAATGACAAAAAAAGAGGAAAGTATTGTTTTATATGGAAGCCCTGAAATAATACATTTTAATTACACAACAAAGAGTGGAAATGTTTACAACCAAAAAGATTTTTATGAGGGTATAATAAACAATTTACAAAGAAGATATATGGAAACTACTAGCACATGGATTAGAGAGTGGCTAGAAAGATATATGATTGAGACAACTTGCGAAGCTTGTCATGGTTCAAGGTTGAGGGATGAAGTTTTATCGGTATTAATAAATGGAAAGAACATATATGAAGTAACTTGCTTGAGTGTAAAAAAATTATATGAATTTATGTGTGAATTGGCTCTTAGCAAGGAACAATACGAAATTGCAAAGCTATTGATAGAAGAAATTAAGAATAGATTGAAATTTTTATTAAATGTTGGACTTGAATATTTGACTTTGAGCAGAACAGCATCTACTTTGTCGGGCGGTGAATCACAAAGAATTAGACTTGCAACACAAATTGGCTCAAGACTAACAGGAGTGCTTTATGTTCTAGATGAGCCTAGTATTGGTTTGCATCAGAGAGATAATGAAAGACTAATTAACTCTTTGCTTGAAATGAGAGATTTAGGTAATACCTTAATAGTTGTGGAGCATGATACAGATACAATGTTAGCAGCTGATTATTTAGTTGATGTAGGCCCTGGTGCTGGTGATAATGGTGGAAGAATAATGGCGGCAGGAACTCCACAGGAAGTTATGAAAAATGAAAATAGTATAACAGGACAATATTTGAGTGGAAAAAAATGTATTGATGTTCCAAAAACTAGAAGAAAAGGAACTGGAAAAACAATAGAAGTGTTGGGAGCAAGTGAAAATAACTTAAAAAACGTTAATGTTAAAATACCATTAGGAACTTTTACTTGTGTAACTGGTGTAAGTGGAAGTGGAAAATCAAGTTTAATAATGCAAATACTTTCTAAAGCTGTTAGCCAAAATTTATATAAATCCAAAGATAAGCCAGGCAAGTATAAAAAAATAAAGGGTTTAGAAAATATAGACAAATTAGTTGAAATAACACAAAATCCTATAGGCAGGACTCCAAGAAGCAATCCGGCAACATATACAGGAGTATTTGATGATATAAGGGATTTGTTTACTAATACCAAAGAAGCAAAAATGCTAGGTTTTGGAAAAGAAAGATTCTCATTTAATGTAAAAGGTGGAAGATGCGAAGCCTGCAGAGGTGATGGTGTAAAAAAAATAGAAATGCATTTTTTACCAGATGTATATATTCCTTGCGAAGTTTGTAACGGAACTAGATATAATAGTGAAACATTAAACATAAGATATAAAGAAAAAAATATTGCTGATGTTCTTAATATGAGAGTTCATTCTGCATTGAAATTTTTTGAAAATATACCAAAAATTAAAAATAAATTACAAGTTCTAGAAGATGTAGGACTTGGATATATAAAATTGGGGCAAAATGCAACAACATTATCAGGAGGAGAGGCAGCAAGGGTAAAACTAGCAAAAGAACTTCAAAAGAAACCTACTGGAAAGACATTATTTATAATGGATGAACCTACAACGGGATTACATATGGAAGATATAAAAAGATTACTTGCAATTATCCAAAAAATAGTAGATAATAATGATACAGTAATAGTAATTGAACACAACTTAGACTTTATTAAGAGTGCAGACTATATTATAGATATTGGTCCAGAAGGAGGAAATATGGGTGGAGAAATAATCGCTACTGGTTCCCCAGAAAAAATAATTGAAAATACCAAATCTTATACAGGAAAATTCTTGAAAAAAGTTTTGTAGGAGGCAACTTAAGTGAATGAATTAAATAAAACACAAAATTTTAAATTTAAAGTATTTGAGGCGATTCTATATATAATTGGATATACAATAGCTTTTTTTCTCGTTTCAAAAATATTTGATTCGTTTAAACTTGATCAAGACCATCCAATATTATATGCATTTATATCGGTGCTAATAATAATGGTACTTAATAAAACTATAAAACCAATATTAACATTTTTTACAATTCCAATAACCGCTTCTACATTAGGATTGTTTTACTTTGTACTTAACACTTTTATATTAAAACTTGTTGACTTTATCCTACTAGACAAACTAAATTTTACAAATATTTGGATTTTATTTTTTATATCAATAATATTGTCGGCAATTAATTTAATTATAGAATTATTAATAATTAAACCTATTATAAAGAGGATGAAATTAAATGGATAGAGTAGCTTTAAGAATTGGTAACATATCTATATATTGGTATGCAGTAATAATTGCAGTTGGTATGATTGTTGCAATGTGTCTTTCATATGCTGAAGCAAAGCGACAAAAAATAAATTTAGAGTTTTGGATAAACTTATTATTTTATATAATTTTATTTGGTGTTATTGGTGCCAGATTATATTATGTTTTATTTAATTTAAGTTATTATTTAAGTGACCCTCTAGAGATAGTTAAGGTATGGCATGGAGGCTTAGCAATACATGGGGGTATTATAGCAGGTGTAATTGTAATACTTTTATATACAAGAAAATACAATGTGAATACCTTAAAGACATTAGATATAATGGCTGTTTCAGTAATGATAGGCCAAGCAATAGGAAGATGGGGTAACTTTTTCAATCAAGAAGCTTTTGGTGGTGTTGTTAGCAAAGGCTTCTTAGAGACATTAAAACTACCGGAATTTATAATAAACGGAATGTATATAAATGGAAGTTATCATCATCCTGCATTTTTATATGAATCTGTTTGGAATGTCATAGGATTTATAATATTACTTATTTTAAGAAGAAGAAAATATAATAAAGTGGGAGAGTTATCTGGTTTTTATTTGATATGGTACTCAATAGGTAGATTTTTTATTGAAGGACTTAGAACAGATAGTTTAATGTTAGGACCACTTAGAATTGCACAAGTTGTTTCTTTAATTGCTTTTATCATTGGTATTCTTTTGATAGTAAGAGCAAAAAAAGGCTCTAGGTTTGATAATCTTTATGAAAAAGAGGGAAAAGATGAAATTAGATTTTGATGTGGTAATAATTGGTGCTGGTGTTGCCGGAATGACTTCGGCATTATATTTAAAACGTTCCGGTATAAGGTGCTGTATTATAGAAAAATATATTCCAGGAGGTCAAATAAATCTTTCTCCTTCTGTTGAAAATTATCCAGGGTTTATTAATATTTCAGGTACTGACTTAGCATTAAACTTATTTGAACAAGTAAAAAGGTTGGATATTCCATATTTTAATGAGGAAGTTATATCAATTAATAACATTAATGATTATAAAAATGTAGTAACTAAATCTAGAACAATTTCTGCTAAAAAGGTTATTGTTGCTGTCGGAAAAAAGCCAAGGAAATTAGAAGCAGTTGGATTAAGTGAAATGATTGGTAAAGGAGTAAGCTATTGTGCAACATGTGATGGCTATTTATATAAGGGTAGGAATGTTGCGGTAATTGGTGGATCGGATTCTGCTCTAGAGGAAGCACTTTATCTTTCAAATATTTGTAACAAAGTTACTATTATACATAGAAAAGATAAGTTTTCTGCACAACAAATATATATAGATAAGATATCTCAAAAAACAAACATAGCTATAGAATTTAATTCTGTAGTAGAAAAAATTATAAATGATGGAAAAAAAGTAAGTGGTGTTTATATTAAAGCTTTTGATAAGGGAAAAGAAATTTTTATTGATGGTTGTTTTGTATGTATTGGATATGAGCCAAATACCAACTTTTTAAAAAATATAGTAAAACTAGATAAAAATGGATATATAAAAGTTAACAAAAAATATATGACAAGTATAGATGGAATATACGCAATTGGAGATGCTATTAAAAAGCAACAATTTCAGTTGATTTTTGCTATGAATGATGGAATCTGTGTAGCTAATGAATGCATAAAACTATTAAAATAAATATATTATGGAATATATATGATTTTTATATATTCCTTATTTTAATTTAGGATTGACTATTTTGCAATAATGTGTTATTTTTAATGTGACACATGTAGGTGTTTTTATTTTGGTAAAATTGGAGGGTAATTTATGGTTAAAGAAAAGAAAAAGAATAATGATTTAGTAGCAGAAAATCAGGGTGCTAATAAAGAAATTAAAGCTAAACCAGCAAACAAAGAAAAAACGAATGACAAAAAGAAAGCTAGCACAAAGAAAACTCTAAAAAAGAAAAAAGAAGTAAAGCAAGGCGCAAGCACAACATTTAAATCAGAATTTAAAAAGATTAAATGGCCAACAAAAAAAGATATGATTAAATATTCGATTGCAACAATAGTTTTTGTAATATTTTTTGCAATATTCTTCTATCTAATAGAATTATTAATGGCATTTATAAAAAGTATAGCATAGGGGTGATATTATGGATAAACAATGGTATGTAGTAAACACATATTCTGGACATGAAAACAAAGTAAAAGAAAAACTTGAAATGAAAGCACAATCAATGGATATGAAAGACTATATTTTTAGAGTAGTAGTTCCAGAGCAAAAAGAAGTTGAAGTAAAAGATGGTGTCGAAAAAGAAAAAGTAAAAAAACTATTTCCAGGGTATATATTAGTTGAAATGGTAATGAGTGATGAAGCTTGGTTTGTAGTTAGAAATACACCAGGGGTAACTGGATTTATTGGATCTAGTGGAAAAGGTGCAAAACCAACACCTCTTCAACCATACGAAGTAGATAATGTATTAAAAAGCATGGGAATAAGTAGAATAGAAGTAGATAAAGAGTTAGAAGTAGGTACAAGGGTTAAGATAATTTCAGGACCTTTTACAGGAATGTATGGTGTTATTGAAAGCGTAGATACTGAAAACCAAAAACTCAATATAAATGTTGATTTGTTTGGACAAGCAACATCAGTAGAAATTGAGATTTCTCAAATTGAAATAGCAGAAAACAATTAAAAAGCTTGATTTTTATAAAAAAAGATGTTAATATTTAAACGCTATGTTTAATTACGTAGATTAGTGGGAGGCGAAAAGCTATTTGAACCACTCGCGAAAACTAATAAATAGGAGGTGTTTTTCGTGGCAAAAGAAGTAGTTAAAAAAATTAAATTACAAGTTGCAGCAGGAAAAGCAACACCAGCTCCACCAGTAGGAACTGTGTTAGGACCAGCAGGAATCAATTTACAAGAATTCTGTACAAAGTACAATGATGCAACTCGTGATAAGATGGGAGATATCTTACCTGTTGAAATTTCAATATATGATGATAGAAGTTTTGACTTTGTAATAAAGACTCCACCAACTGCATTCTTATTAAAGAAATATGCAAAGATTGATAAGGCATCAGCTAAAGGTGCATCTGAGGTAGTTGCAACTTTAACTAAAGAACAAATAAGAGAAATTGCAGAAATTAAATTACCAGATTTAAATGCTTACACAATTGAAGAAGCTATGAAAATAGTTGAAGGCACTGCCATCAACATGGGAATAAAAGTATCAGAATAATTAAATAGGTGTATACCTAGTGGGAGGAAATATCCGTATAACCACGTGAGGAGGAAATATGAAAAAAAGAGGAAAAAAATATGTTGATGCTGTATCTAAAATAGAAAAAGGCAAAGCATATACAAAAGAAGAAGCTGTAGCATTGGTAAAAGAAACAGCAGTTAGTAAATTTACTTCTTCTGTTGAATTAGCTATTAGATTAAATCTTGATACTAAAAAAGCTGATCAACAATTAAGAGGTGCAATTGTTTTACCAAATGGTACAGGAAAAACAAAAAAAGTGTTAGTAATTGCAAGAGGAGATAATGCAAAGAAAGCTGTAGAAGCTGGAGCAGATTTTGTTGGCGATACTGACATGTTAGAGAAAATTGAAAAAGAAAATTGGTTTGGTTTTGATGTTATGATAGCAACACCTGATATGATGCCACTTTTAGGTAAATTAGGTAGAGTGTTAGGACCAAAAGGTTTAATGCCAAATCCAAAAACAGGTACAGTTACTACTGATGTAGAAAAAGCAGTAAAAGATGTAAAAGCTGGACGTGTTGAATATAGAACAGATAGTTTTGGTAATATACATGGAATTATCGGAAATACTACTTTTACAGAGGAAGCATTACTTGAAAATTTAAATGCATTTGTTGCTGTATTATTAAAAGTAAAACCTGCTACTGTAAAGGGAGATTACATTAAAAACGTTAGTATTTCAACAACTATGGGTCCTGGAATTAAAATTGCAATAAATTCCTTTGACAAATAGTAAAATATAATATATAATACATTTGATTTGTTGGTGCCATAGACAGTAGGTTGTTTGTAAATCCTACCGAGGACTTAACTTAACAGTTACTTTAAAGTTCTTATGTCTATGATATAGGAACTTTTATTATGGCATCTCTAAAAATATATAGGAGGTGTAACATGGCAAACGAGAAAATTTTAGCAAAGAAACAAGAAATAATTGATGAAATTAAATCTAGAGTTCAAGACAATGCTACTATAGTTTTGTTTGATTATCGTGGTATAACTGATAATGAAGCTAAAGAATTAAGAAGAGCATTAAGAGAAACTGGTTCTGACTATAAAGTGTATAAAAATACATTAATGGCTAGAGCACTAAATGATTTAAAAATCGATTTAGATTCAAGTTTAATGGGACCAAGTGCATTAGCATATGGTACTGATCAAATAGCACCAATCAAAGTATTGAGTGACTTTGCTAAGAAGAACCAATCTGTAATATTAAAGGTTGGAGTAGTTGATGGAGAAGTTTCTGATGCTACTAAGTTAGCTGAACTTGCAACAATACCTTCAAGAGATGGATTGTTGACTATGTTAGCGGGTGGCATGATTGCTATCGCAAAAGATTTATCAATTTGTTTGGATTTATATGCTAAACAAAAGGAAGAAAATTAAAAATAGGGAGGAATATAAAATGGCAAAATTAACAAAAGAAAGCTTTATTGAAAGTTTAAAAGAAATGACACTTTTAGAAATTAAAGAATTAGTAGATGCAATGAAAGAGGAATTTGGTGTTGATCCAAGTAGTGTTGCAGTTGCTGCACCAGCTGCTGCTGGAGCTGCTGAAGCAGAAGGACCAAGCGTAGTTACTGTAACATTAGTAAACGCTGGAGCTGCTAAGATTAATGTAATCAAAGTAATTAAAGAAATTACTGGATTAGGATTAAAAGAGTCAAAAGATATAGCTGATAACGGTGGAGCTGTTAAAGAAAACATTTCAGTTGATGAAGCTAATGAAATTAAAGCTAAGCTTGAAGAAGCTGGAGCAGAAGTTGAAGTTAAGTAATTATTTAATTAGTGCTTGATTAAAGTCACATAAAGTTGTGACTTTTTTTGTGAGTAATTATTGATTTGATTTTATTAAAACTAAAACATGTAAAGTCAATTAAAACATTAGCAAAATTTCTTGCATAAAGTAAAAAAAAATAGTAAGATTAGCTTATGAAAGGAGTTAACTATATATATTCGTATGGTTAACTCCTTATTACGTGGGAGATAAAGATGAGTCAATATTTCGACAATGTTAATTTGAAAAGTAATATAACAAAATACAAAACAAGAATTTTCGACAAAGAATTTTGTTTTAATACAGATAACGGGGTATTTTCAAAAAGTAAATTGGATTTTGGAACTAGGTGTTTGCTAGAAACTTTACCTCTTGATGAAATATCTGGTGAGGTATTAGAAGTGGGATGCGGGTATGGTGCTATTCCTATAATACTTACAAGTGTTGATGAAAAAATAGTCAACTTTGATGCAGTTGATATAAATAAGAGAGCAATACATCTATCCGAAATGAATTTGAAAGAAAATAAAGCAGAAAAGATTAGGTTTTTTGAAAGCGATATATACTCTAATGTAAATAAAAAATATGATGTAATTATTACAAATCCGCCAATAAGGGCAGGGAAACAAGTAGTATATAATATAGTTATGAATGCAAAAGATTATTTAAATAAAGATGGTATGTTATTCATAGTTATCAATAAGGATCAAGGAGCTAAATCTTTGAAGTCTGATTTGGATAAAATCTATAATACTGAGGTATTAAAAAAAATTAAAGGTTTTTGGATAATTAAATGCATTTTACGTTGACAACTTGTTGCAAATGTGCTAATAATATAAATTGGCAACGTATTAGATTAAGTAAATATGTTCTTTGAGTAAATATATTGTATAGGGGTGAAATTAGTGGCTTATAAAATAATTAATTGTGGTGAACACCGTAAAAGAAGAAGCTTTTCAAAGATTAAAAATACTTTTGAACTAAAAGATTTACTAGAAATTCAGAAAAAATCATATCAATGGTTTATTGACACTGGTATAAAAGAAGTGTTTGATGAACTTTTCCCCGTAGAGAATTTTTCTGGAACATTATCACTAGAATTTGGCGATTATCATTTTGATGAACCAAGATATTCTATTAAACAAAGTAAGGATAGAGAGACAACTTTTGCAGCGCCTTTAAAAGTTGAAGTGCGTCTTTTTAATCATGAAACTGGAGAGGTAAAAGAACAAGAAATATTCTTGGGTGATATGCCTATTATGACAGACAGTGGTACTTTTGTAATTAATGGTGCAGAACGTGTTATTGTTTCTCAGTTAGTTAGATCACCAAGTGTATATTTTAGTAGAGAAATAGATAAAAATGGTAGACCTTCTATAACCTCTCAAATTATCCCAACAAGAGGTACTTGGTTGGAATTTGAGACAGATGCTAGAGATGTATTACATGTTAGAATAGATAGAACTAGAAAAGTTCCATTAACTACATTACTTAGAGCTTTTGGACTTTCTACAGATGAACAAATTATTGATTTATTTGGTAAATCAGACTATTTAGATAATACTTTGGCAAAGGATTCTACTAGAAATACTGATGAAGCTTTAATTGAAATTTATGAAAAATTAAGACCAGGTGAGCCTGCTACATTAGATTCATCTAAAAACCAAATTATAACAAGATTTTTTGATGAATTTAGATATGATTTAGCTCGCGTTGGACGTTATAAATTTAATAGAAAATTAAACGTAACAGATAGACTATTGAATCAAAAATTAGCTGAGGATATAGTTGTTGATGGTAAAACAGTTGTAGAAAAAGGTACCCTTGTAACAAAAGATGTATTAGATATTTTAAAGCCTATTTTTGCAGATGGCTATGGAAAGAAAAAAGTAACAATAAATGAAGATCTAGATCAATATAATTATGTTCAAGTTGTTAAAATATATAATCCATCTAATCCAAAAGAAAAATTAAATGTTATAGGTAACGATCAAAGTATTGATGTTAAACGTCTTACTATTTCTGATATATATGCGTCTGTATCATATTATTTAAATTTACTACAAGGTGTAGGACAATATGATGAGATAGACCATTTAGGAAATCGTAGAATAAGACAAGTTGGAGAACTTTTACAGAATCAATTTAGAATTGGTGTTTCAAGAATGGAAAGAGTTATTCGTGAAAGAATGACTACACAAGAAATGGAAGAAGTAACTCCAAAGACATTGATTAATATAAGACCAATAACAGCTGCTATGAAAGAATTCTTTGGAAGCAGCCAGTTATCTCAATTTATGGATCAAACAAACCCTATTGCTGAGTTAACAAACAAGAGACGTTTATCTGCATTGGGACCTGGTGGTCTTTCAAGAGATAGAGCTGGAATGGAAGTACGTGATGTTAATGCATCGCACTATGGAAGAATTTGTCCAATTGAGTCTCCAGAAGGTCAAAATATAGGACTTATAACTTCATTAGCAAGCTACGCTAAGATTGATGAATATGGATTTATAATGACACCATATAGAAAAGTAAAAGATAAAGTATTAACAGATGAAGTTGAATATTTAACAGCAGATGAAGAAAACGATTTAATCATTTCGCTTGCAACTGTAAATGTTGATGACAATAATATGATTACAGATGAAACTGTTCCTGCAAGATTTAGGGGTGAAAACATCCTTGTAAAACCAGATCAAGTTGATTATGTAGACGTATCACCTCAACAAGTTGTTGCAGTTACAACAAGTTGTATTCCATTCTTAGAGCATGATGATGCAACACGTGCATTGATGGGAGCAAACATGCAACGTCAATCGGTTCCACTTTTAAGAAGTGAAGCTCCACTTGTTGCTACTGGTGTTGAATATGTTGCAGCAAGAGATTCTGGCGCAGTTGTTTTATGTAAAGCAGATGGTGTTGTTGAATATGTTGATGCAAGAAAAATAGTTGTACAAAATAAAAATGGAAAAGATGAATATATTTTATCTAATTTCGAATTATCTAATGCAGGAACTTGTCAGCATCATAGACCAATTGTTAAAGTTGGTGAAAAAGTAAAAAGAGGTACAGTATTAGCTGATGGACCTTCTACAGATGAAGGAGAATTAGCTCTAGGTAAAAACGTTGTAGTAGCATTTATGACATTTAATGGATATAACTACGAAGACGCAGTAATATTGAATGAAAATTTAGTAAAAGATGATGTATATACAGGTATTCACTTAGAAGACTTTGAAATGCAATGCCGTGAAACTAAGCTTGGACCAGAAGAAATAACAAGGGATATTCCAAACGTTAGTGATGATGCAAGAAAGAATTTGGATGAGAATGGTATTGTAATAGTTGGTACTGAGGTAAAAGAAGGAGATATTCTTGTTGGAAAAGTAACTCCAAAAGGTATGGCCGAATTAACAAGCGAGGAAAAATTGTTACATGCAATCTTTGGTGAAAAGACTCGTGAGGTTAGAGATACATCATTACGTGTTCCACATGGTGGAGATGGTATTGTTCATGATATAAAGATTTTCTCTAGAAAAGAAAATGATGAATTACCTGCGGGTGTAAGTAAAGTAATTCGTGTTTACATAGCACAAAAGAGAAAAATACAAGTTGGAGATAAAATGGCAGGACGTCACGGAAACAAAGGTGTTATTTCGTTGATATTACCTGAAGAGGATATGCCATATTTACCTGATGGTACTCCAGTTGACATAATGCTTAACCCACAAGGTGTTCCATCACGTATGAATTTAGGACAAATTCTTGAATTGCATTTAGGTATGGCTGCTAAAAAATTAGGTGTACATGTTGCTACCCCTGTATTTGATGGTGCTAAAATAAAAGATATAGAAGACATGATGGCTGAGGCCGGAATGGACCCTGATGGAAAAACAGTTTTATATGATGGTAGAACTGGAGAACCATTTGATAACAGAATATCAGTTGGTGTAATGTATATGATTAAATTACATCATATGGTTGACGATAAATTGCATGCTCGTTCAACAGGTCCTTATTCATTAGTAACTCAACAGCCACTTGGTGGTAAGGCTCAATTTGGTGGTCAAAGATTTGGTGAAATGGAAGTTTGGGCATTATATGCATATGGTGCTGCTCATACTTTACAGGAAATATTGACTGTTAAATCAGATGATGTTATAGGTCGTGTTAAAGTATATGAGGCAATAGTTAAAGGTCAAGAAATTAACCAAGCTGGAGTTCCAGAAAGCTTTAGAGTTCTTATGAAAGAATTCCAAGCATTAGGTTTGGATATAAATATTATTAATGATAAAAATGAAGTTCTTGAACTAAAGACAATTGAAGAAGAAGAATATAAGGATGACTTTAAAGGTTCAATAGAAGAGGCTGAATTACCAATATCTGTTTCTGAACCCGATGAAGAGTATTTAAATTCTGAAGATGATGAAGAAGAAACTGATGATATAGAAGAAAACTTTGAAGATGTTTTTGAAAATGAATTTGAGGAAGGAGATGAAGAGTAATGATAGAAGTAAATAAATTTGAAGCTCTTAAAATAGGAATTGCATCTCCTGATAAAATTAGGCAATGGTCATATGGTGAAGTAAAAAAACCAGAAACAATAAATTATAGAACATTAAGACCTGAAAGAGATGGTTTGTTCTGTGAAAAAATATTCGGACCAACTAAAGATTTTGAATGTGCCTGCGGTAAATATAAAAGAGTTAGATATAAGAATATAGTATGTGATAGATGTGGTGTAGAAGTTACTCGTTCTAAAGTTAGACGTGAGAGAATGGGACATATAGAGTTAGCTTCTCCTGTTTCACACATCTGGTTCTTTAAAGGTGTACCATCAAGAATGGGATTAGTTCTTGATATGAGTCCAAGGGATTTGGAGGAAGTATTATATTTTGTCAGTTATGTTGTAATTGATAAAGGTATTGCACCACTAGAAAATAAGCAAACCCTATCTGAAAGAGAATACCGTCAATACTATGAAAAATATGGTGATGGTTTCAAAGTGGGTATGGGTGCAGAAGCTATTAAAGAGTTGCTAAAGAAAGTTGACTTAGATAAAGAAATAGCAGAAATCTCTAAAGAATTAGAAACTGCACAAGGTCAAAAAAGAACAAGATTAGTAAAAAGAATAGATGTATTAGATGCATTTAGAAAGTCTGGAAATCGTCCAGAATGGATGATATTGGATTGTATTCCTGTTATCCCTCCTGAATTAAGACCGATGATTCAGCTAGATGGTGGTAGATTTGCTACTAGTGATTTAAATGATTTATATAGACGTGTAATTAACCGTAATAATCGTTTAAAGAAACTAATTGATTTGAATGCACCTGGTATAATAATTCAAAATGAAAAGCGTATGTTACAAGAAGCTGTTGATGCATTATTTGACAATGGTAGACGTGGCAGAAGTGTTACAGGTGCTGGAAATCGTCCTCTTAAATCACTTTCTAGTATGTTAAAGGGTAAACAAGGACGTTTCCGTCAAAACTTATTAGGTAAACGTGTTGACTATTCTGGACGTAGTGTTATTGTTGTTGGACCAAGTTTAAAGATGTATCAATGTGGTATACCAAAAGAAATGGCATTGGAATTATTTAAACCCCATGTTATAAATGGATTGGTTTCTCGTGACTTAGCACATAATATTAAAGCTGCAAAAAGACTTATTGAAAATAGAGATCCTCAAGTTTGGGATGTTGTTGAAGATGTTATAAAAGAGCATCCAGTAATGTTAAACCGTGCACCTACACTTCATAGACTTGGTATTCAAGCATTTGAGCCGGTATTAATTGGTGGTAAGGCTATACGTCTTCATCCGTTAGTATGTCCTGCATTTAATGCAGACTTCGATGGTGACCAAATGGCTGTTCATGTACCACTATCAGAGGAAGCACAAGCAGAAGCAAGATTATTAATGCTTGGTGCAAACAATATATTATCACCAAAAAGTGGTGATCCAATTGTTACACCATCACAAGATATGGTAATTGGTAACTATTATTTAACAATGGAAAAAGCTGGACTTGAAGGAGAAGGAAGAGTATTTAAAGATTCTAATGAAGCCTTAATGGCATATGAAAGAAGAGAGATAACTCTTCACACAAGAATAGCAATACCAGTAGATTCATTTAAATATAAATTGTTTACTGAAACTCAAAAGGGTAAATATTTAGTGACTACTGTTGGTAAGTTAAAATTTAATGAAATATTACCAGATTCATTCCCATATGTAAATGAACCTACTTTGGATAATATTCAAAATATAACTCCAAATAAGTATTTCATTAATAAAGGTGAAAATATTCCAGAAAAAATTAAAGAAGCTCCATTAGTAAAACCATTCCCTAAGGGAATTTTGGAAAGTATAATTGCTCAAATATTTAAACGTTATAAAACTACTGAAACTTCAATTATGCTTGATAAATTAAAGGATTTAGGGTTTAAGTATTCTACTATAGCTGGTATAACTGTATCGATTAGTGATGTAGTAACAAGCGATAATAAGCAAGAGATAATTGCAGAATCTAAGAAAATAGTTGATAAGATTAATAAGCAATATCAAAGAGGTTTAATAACTAATGATGAAAGATTAGAAAAAGTTATTGAAACATGGCATGCTTGTAAGGATAAAGTACAAAAAGAATTAGAGGAAAAAGCTAATAAAGATTTAGATAATCCAATATTTATGATGATGCACTCAAAAGCTCGTGGTTCAATTTCGAACTTTACACAAATTGCAGGTATGCGTGGACTTATGTCTAAACCTAATGGTGATACTATTGAAATTCCAGTATTATCGTCATTTAAAGAAGGATTGTCAGTTTCTGAATTCTTCTTGTCTACACATAGTGCTCGTAAGGGTAGTGCAGATACAGCATTAAAAACTGCTGACTCAGGTTATTTAACAAGACGTCTTGTTGATGTATCACAAGATATAATTGTTAGAGAAGAGGATTGTGGAACAGAAAATGGTGTAGTTGTAAAAGCATTCATTAATGACAAAACAGGCGAAGTTATTGAAAAATTGTATGATCGTATTGTTGGAAGATATACAAATAAGAAGATAATCAATCCTGAAACAAAAGAAGTTATAGCTGATAAATTAGAATATATTACTGAAAGTATTGCTGACAAAATAATTGCAGCAGGAATAACTGAAGTTGAAATAAGAACAGCATTGACATGTAATACAGTAAATGGTGTATGTCAAAAATGTTATGGTAAAAACTTAGCTACTGGAAATATTGTTGAGATTGGTGAAGCAGTTGGTATAATGGCAGCTCAATCAATCGGTGAACCAGGAACACAGTTAACAATGAGAACATTCCATACAGGTGGAGTTGCTGGCGGAGAGGATATAACTCAAGGTCTTCCTCGTATACAAGAATTATTTGAATCAAGAATACCAAAAGGAAAAGCTACAATATCTGAAATTAATGGTAATGTTACTAACATAGAAGAAGATCATGGCAAGTACAGAATAAGTGTTGCCAATGATTTGGAAACTAAAGAACATGTTACAAACTATGGTGCTAAGCTAAGAGTTTCTGTAGGAGATAAAGTTTCTGCTGGTGATAAATTAACAGAGGGTGCTATCAGCCCTAAAGAATTATTAGCTGTTACAGATCCATTAACTACTCAAGAATATATTCTAAAAGAAGTTCAAGGAGTATACCGTGGACAAGGTGTTGATATTTCTGACAAACACGTTGAAATCATTGCTAGACGTATGATTTCTAAAATTAGAATTGTTGAATCTGGCGATACATTATTCTTACCAGGTAATTTGGTAAACTTTAGAGAATTTACAGATGTAAATAGAGATGCAATAATTAATGGAAAGAGACCTGCAACAGGTAGACCAATTCTATTAGGTATTACTAAAGCATCACTTGAAACTGATTCATTCTTATCAGCTGCATCATTCCAAGAAACAACTCGTATTTTAACAGATGCTGCAATAAGAGGAAAAGTTGATACTCTACAAGGATTAAAAGAAAACGTAATTATAGGTAAACTTATACCAGCTGGTACTGGAATTAAGGCTTATAAAAATGTGGATTATGATCTAACATCAGAGTTAGTTGATGGAGATCCAATTGACAAGCTAGAAGATCAATTGATGGAATAATAGTATTAAAGTGACCGTTATGGTCACTTTTTATGTTAAATGAAATATTGCTTTAGTTAGAATTTTATTGTAAAATTAAATTGGTGATTTATTATGAAATTAAATAATAAAGGATGGGGACTAAGTGTATTTCTCACATTTATAGGTGTATTTTTAATAGCAATAATCTTAATTGCATATTTATCAAACAAATATGGATATTCTGGTGATGAATGTGATGAATCCAACCCTAGATGCCATATTGTTGATAATGAGAAAAAATAAAAACGATTTGTAAGAATATACAAACCGTTTTATAATGTATACAAGCCGCTAGATCTTTTCTAGAGGCTTTTGTGAATTATTTTTGCTTTTTTAATAAATCTCTTATTTCTTCTAGAAGTATAACTTCATCTGATTTAACTGGTGCTGCTGCTGGCTTTTTTTCTTCTGCCTTTTTGCTTTTAAATATATTGTTTGAAATTTTGATGAATACGAAAATAAGGAAAGCAACAAGTAAAAAATCCACCACATTTTGTATAAATGAGCCATAATGAATTGGGACACCATTAATTTTAATCGCAAGTGATTTGAAATCGTGCCCTCCAATTACTAGTCCCAATAATGGCATTAGTATATCATTAACTAATGAAGATACAATTTTACTAAAAGCACCACCAATAATTACACCAATAGCTAAATCAAATACATTACCTTTTTGTATAAATTTTTTAAATTCACCAAAAAAGCCATATACCTTTTCTTTACCTTTTTTTATATCTTTAGATATTTCATTTTTTTTGTTTGCCATAAATCCACCTCAAAATTATTATATATTAAAATGTTATATATACGCAAATAAAATTATGCTTTATGTTCAATATTATACGTGATATAATTATTTTATAAGATATTAGCGAGGAGTGCTATTTATGAAAAAGACAATTAGAGACTATGACTTAAAAGATAAAAAAGTATTAATAAGATGTGATTTTAATGTTCCAATTAAAGATGGGATAATTATAGATGATAATAGAATAAAAGAAAGTATACAAACAATAAAGTATGCTATCGATAATGGAGCTAAGGTTATACTATTGTCTCATTTAGGAAAAATAAAAAATGAGGAAGATAAAAAAACAAAAAGTCTTAATATTGTTTCAGAAAGACTGGGAAAATTGTTAAATAGAAAAGTTATCTTTTGTCCTCAAAATGAAGGAAAAGAAGTAGAAAATGTAATAAACAATATGAAAAGTAAGGATGTAGTATTACTTGAAAATACAAGATTTCAAGATTACCCAAATAAAAGAGAAAGTAAAAATGATGATTCTTTAGGTAAATATTGGGCAAGTTTAGGGGATATATTTATAAATGATGCTTTTGGAACTTCACACAGGTCACATGCTTCAAACGTTGGAATTGCAACAAACTTAAAAGGTAACTCAGGTATAGGCTTTTTAGTAGAAAAAGAAATTGACAATTTAGCGGTTTTAAACAATCCTGATAGACCGTATTATGTAATTTTAGGTGGAGCAAAAATAAATGACAAAATAGAAATAGTTAAGTATTTAGTTAATAAAGCAGATAAAATATTGATTGGTGGTGGAATGGCGTTTACTTTTTTAAAGGCAAAAGGTTATGAAATAGGGAACTCCATTTTAGATGAAGAAAGTATAGAATTTTGCAAGGAGATGTTAAAAAAACATGAAGACAAAATTATATTACCAACTGATGTTAAAGTAACTAAAACATTTATAGATTCTAATATTAATGAAATTGTTAATGTTAAAAATATTAAAAACGATGATATTGGGTTAGACATAGGACCTCTTACTATAGAAAACTTTAAAGCTAGTTTAAGTGATGCTAAGACTGTATTTTGGAATGGAACGTTAGGTTATTCTGAATTTAAAAACTATGAAGATGGAACAAAGGAAATCTTAAAATACTTAACATCAAATGATATTAAAGTAATATTAGGTGGTGGAGATACAGTTGCTGCCAGCAAAACTTTAGGATATAAGGACTCGGTTGCATTTGCATCAACTGGTGGTGGAGCCGCACTGGAATTTGTTTCGGGTAAAAATTTACCGGGAATTGATGTTATAGACAATAAATAGAAAGTGGTTGATAAAATGAAAAAATTAAAAAGCCAATCTATTATTTTGGTATTTATAACTGCTATTATAATGTATCTCTTGTTAAAAGATGATTTTCCACAAATTGTTTCAACCATTTTGAGTATGAAATATATATATTTAATTATTGGAATTGTGCTTATTGTATTCTATTGGTTAATTAAGGCAATTGCTCTATATTTAATATCTAAGGAATACTCTAAGACAATTTCATTTAAAAGTATATTTTTACAGACAATCATTACTCAATTTTTTAATGGTGTTACACCTTTTTCTACAGGTGGTCAACCAATGCAAATATATATGCTAAATAAGTCAAAGATAAGCTTAGCTAAATCAACTAATATTGTTATGCAAGAGTTTATAACTTACCAAGTTGCACTTGTTTTATATGGTATATTTGCAGTCTTAGTCAATTATAAATTGGAAATTTTTAATGATGCTGTTGTTTTGAAAAATTTAGTTTTACTTGGATTTTTGATAAATGCTTCAATCTGTATTGTTATGCTTATATTATCCTTTTCAAAGAAAATGAGTAAAGCACTTTTTAATATAGCTTTTAAAGTCTTAAGTAAGCTTAAATTTATAGGTAATTTAGATTCAAAAAAGGAAAAATGGAATAATAGACTTGTTGAATTTCAAGAAAGTGCTGAGCTATTTAAGAAGAATAAATTATTGTTTGCTAAATGCTTTATTTTAAATGGGATTGCATTAACTTGCTATTACGTTATTCCTTATTTTTTAATCATTGGAATAGAAGGCGCAATGTTGGTAACACCATTAACTGCAATTGTTGCTTCTGCTTATACATTAATAATTGGTTCCTTTGTACCAATCCCTGGTGGTACGGGTGGTATAGAATATGGATTTTTAAGATTCTTTGGGGTCTTTAATACTGGGTCTACATTATCAGCAATTTTACTGGTATGGAGATTTATAACTTATTATTTAGGTATAATAGTTGGTGGTGTGGCATTTAGTTTTTATAAAGGAGATGATCTAAAATGAGAATAGGATTGTTTACTGACACATATCCACCTAATATTAATGGTGTAGCAACTAGTGTATATATGTTAAAAAAATCCCTTCAAAAAAAAGGACATCAGGTATTTATTGTTACTGTTAACCCTGAAAATATGAAATATGAATATGAAGACTCTGGGAAAGTAATTAAAATTCCAGGTTTTCCAATTGGAATATATGATTATAGACTAAGTGGGATATATCCAATTAGAGTAATTAATAAAATAAAAAAATGGAAGCTTGACGTTATACATTCGCATACTGAGTTTGGTGTTGGTACGTTTGCTAGAATTATATCTAAGCAATTAAATATTCCGCTTGTTCATACATATCATACTATGTATGAAGATTATGTTCACTATATAACACACGGATATTTTGATAAATCCAGTAAAAAACTTGTTGAGTATCTAACATTATTCTATTGCGACACTACTGCAAATGAGTTGATTGTTCCAACAAAGAAAACATGGGATTTATTTAAGCAAAAGTATTGTTTGGAAAAAAATATATATATAATTCCTACAGGAATAGAAATTGAAAGATTTTATTCGGAAAAAACAGACAAAGAAAGACTGAATGCTATAAAAAAGAAGTACGGATTTTCATCCAAAGATTTTGTACTCCTTTTTGTGGGTAGATTAGGTAAAGAAAAAAATATAGATTTTCTAATTGATTGTCAAAAAGATTTAATTAGTAAAATACCAAATCTCAGACTTTTAATAATTGGAGACGGTCCTGAAAGAAGTTACTTTGAAGAAAGAGTTCAAAAGTTAAAACTAACTAATTCGGTTATTTTTACTGGAATGGTACCATGGGCAGAGATACCCAATTATTATCAGCTAGCTGATTTATTTGTTACTGCATCTAAAACCGAAACACAAGGGTTAACTGTTATAGAAGCTATGGCAGCATCTAAACCACCAATATGCATTGATGATGAAAGCTTTAATCTAACTGTTACCGATGATCTAAACGGTAAAATTTTCAAAAACAAAAGAGAATACAAGAACATAATAATTGAGCTTTACAATGATAAATCTAAAATTTCAAATATGGCAAAACAGGCTAGACTAAATGCAGAAATTCATAGTTCAAAACACTATGCGGAGTCAGTTCTTGATGTATATAAACATGCTATTGATAATAAAAAAGGTAGATTTGGATTAATATCAGATATTATTGAAAAGGTAAAAAATGAAAAAAATAATAATTAATACAAAGAATTATTTTAGTCTAGCTAATATGCAGAGATTTATATTTGAATTTGAGGAATATTTAAAAAAAGATAACATCATACTAGCATTAAGTCCATTATATTTTTATATGTTTGATTCATCGTGTAATATAGCTGCACAAAATGTATCTGTGAAAGTTCCAACTAATGGTCAGTTAAGCATAGATCAGCTGAAGTCTTTTGATGTAAAATATTGCATTGTATCTCATAAAGACAATATTTTAGATAACGAAAATAATGAAACAAGACTTAAAATAGAAAAATTATTAAAAAATAACATAACTCCAATATTATGTGTTGGGGAAAAAGATAGAAATGAAAATTCTGAAACTATCGTTTTAATGATAAAAAAACAGTTAAATGATTATTTAAAAGGCCTTTCTAGTGAATGTATAAATAATATTATAATTGTATATGAACCGTTTTGGGCTGTTTCTGATACAATCAAAAGAAATATAACTATAGATGTAAAAAAAATTGATATTGTTGTATCTTCAATACGTAACATAATATTATCTGAATTTGATGCTAATATATCTGTAATGTATGGTGGAAGTGTTGACAACAGTAATATGTTTGACATATTAAAAACATCAGTAGATGGTGTTGTTATAGGTTCTCTATGTACTGATTTTATTGAATTACAGAAATTTTTAGCTAATAATACATAGTTCGACATAACTTTACAAAATTAGATAAAAAACTCTCTTTTAATAAGGGGGTTTTTGTTGTATAATAACGATACACGGTAGTAAGAAAGGATAAAATAATGAAAAATATTAAAGTACTTATGATTGATGACAATGTTGAATTAGTCACTATGGTAGAGGAGTATTTTAGTAATCATGAAAATATTGATATATCTTTAAAAGCCTATAATGGAGTAGAAGGTATGAAGTTAATTAAAGAAAATCAAGATGATTACGATGTAGTAATCTTGGATTTGATAATGCCAAGGAAAGATGGTGTGACTGTTTTAGAAGAAATGAAACAGGAAGGAATTGATAAGAAGGTTATTGTTTTAACTTCGTATAATACTCAAGATATGATAAGAAAAGTATCTGAATTGGGCATTGAGTATTTCATATTAAAGCCTTTTGAACTAAGAGATTTGGAAAGAAGAATTTTAGAGACAGTTGGATCAAATAGGCCAACGAGTAAGTCAATAGATGTATATCATAATAATTTACAAATATCAATTACAAAGATATTACATGAATTGGGTGTTCCATCACATATAAAGGGTTATCAATATATTAGAGAAGGAATAACAATTATTTTTGAAAAACCAGGAGTTATTGGTGGAATTACAAAGGAATTATATCCAGATATAGCAACAAAGTTTGAAACAACAGTTTCCAGAGTTGAAAGAGCAATAAGACACGCTATTGAGGTTAGCTGGAATAGAGGCAATTGGGATTTAATGGAAGAAATATTTGGTCATAGTGTCGATATAGATAAGGCAAAACCAACAAATTCGGAATTTATTGTTACAGTTGCTGATAAACTAAGACTTGAATTTCATCAAGAAGCGTTGCAAAAGTAATGTTTATTAAAAGTCAAAGGTGTTTTTAGGTGCTTTTGACTTTTAAATTAGTTTTATTGCTTTTTATTTACATTTGGTTGACGTATATAAAATATAACTATATAATTATATTGTGGACAATATGTATTAGGAGGTCATTTTATGAAACGAAAAATAGATGAAAACCTATTAAAATGGAAAAATAGCAGTGATAAGAAGCCACTACTACTATATGGTAATAAACAAGTTGGAAAAACTTATACTGCAATTAAATTCGGAGAAACTAATTATAAAAATACTGTATATTTCAATACAGAGAATAATGTTGAATTATATAAAATTTTTAAAAAAGAGAGAACAATTGATAGAATTATTTCAAGATTAATGGTTTTATCAAATGAATCAATAATGGAAAATGACACACTAATAATATTTGATAATGTTAATGATGTAGATATAGCAAACGGTATTAAAACATTTGGAAGGAATAAAAACGGATACAATATAATTTTAATAACATCAATTAAGGAGAATTTAAAAAGATTTAAAGGTGAAGAGCTACAATATAGAATGCTATCCAATGTTGATTTTGAAGAATATTTAAATGCACTAGGTAAGGAACAATTGGTAGAGTTCATAATGTTATCCTTTAGGAATAATAAGCCTATGCCATTTCATAATGTTGCTTTAGAATATTTTGAGGATTATCTAATGACGGGTGGAATGCCGGAAGCTGTTGAATTGTCAATTAACAGTGAAAACACACTTTATCTTAATTCAATATATGATAAAATAATGGATTCGTATAAAAAAGAGATAAGCGAACTTGATAATTTAATTGATATAACAAGAAGTATAGAAGTTATAGATAGTATTCCATTTCAGCTGCAAAAACCAAATAAAAAATTTCAGTATGGTCTTATAAGAACTGGTGGAAGAAGTAAAGAGTATGAAAAAGCAATTTCATTTTTAACAACCAATGGGTTTGTATATAAGAGCAACAAAATTTCAGAGGTTAAATTTCCACTAAGTTCATGTAAAGATAATGATAATTTTAAATTGTATCTAAATGACACAGGTTTATTATATAGCAGATTATATCTAACAAAAACTAAATTCTTATCAGATGATAAATTGAAAAGCACTATGATTGAAAATAGTATTGCAATAACTTTAATAAATTTGGGATTTAATTTATATTACTATCAATCAGAGGGCAAAGCAGAAGTAAGCTTTGTTGTACAAACAAGGATGGGGAAAGTAATACCAATTGAAATTGTTAATAAAAATATGTCAAAAGCTAAGTCTCTTACTTTGTTTATGAATAAATTTAATGTAACTGAAGCAGTAAGGATAACTGAAGACAATTTTGAATACAAAAAGGGTGTTAAATATATACCAACATATGCAATCTTTTGTTTGAAAGATTATTTATAAAATTAGATTATAGAGATAAGCTGGTTGCTTGTCTTTTTTAAATTTTTATTGTTTACATTTAATATCTAAATTATGTTATACTTATTATTGAAGATAGGGAGTGTTAATATGAAACCGATTGTTTTGTGTATATTAGATGGTTGCGGTTTGAAAGATGAAAGTTATGGTAATGCGTTTAAAACTGCTAAAAAACCTAATTTTGATTTTTTGTGGAATAAGTATCCACATTCTAAATTGGAAGCAAGTGGTGAAAAGGTTGGATTACCACATGGGCAAATGGGAAATAGCGAAGTAGGACATATGAATATAGGAAGTGGTAGACTCGTTTATCAACCGCTTGAATTAATTAATAGTAAAATTAAAGATAAGACATATGAAACTAACAAGGAAATTTTGTCCGTTTTTGAACATGTAAAAAAGCATAATTCATCATTGCATTTATGTGGTCTTCTTAGTGATGGCGGGGTTCATTCTCATATAAATCATCTTTTTGCAATAATGGAATTGTGCAAAAAAAATAACATTAGTAAAGTATATTATCATGTGTTTTTAGATGGTAGAGATACATTGCCTGAGAGTTCAATTAAATATTTAAACCAATTAGAAAATAAAACAAAAGAAATTGGTGTTGGAAGTATAGCAACTATAACAGGAAGATTTTATGCAATGGATAGAGATAATCGTTGGGATAGAGTTGAGGAAGCATATAATAATATCGTTAATGGTTCGGGTTTAAAATATGATAATTTTCAGGATGCTATTAAAGACAGTTATAACGATGGAATTTATGATGAATTTGTAAAACCAATATTATTGAATGAAAACGGATTAATAAAAGAGAATGATGGAATATTAGTTTTTAATTATAGACCAGATAGATTAAGAGAACTTTTTTCTGCTTTAACTAATCCAAAATTCCAAGGGTTTGAAAGAAAATTTATAAACAATTTAAAGCTTGTAACGATGATGCCGGTTAGTGATGAGGTTATATGTACAAATGCATTTAAGCTTGATGATTTAAAAAATACTTTTGGTGAATATATAAGTAATTTGGGTTATACACAACTAAGAATTGCAGAAACTGAAAAATATGCACACGTTACCTATTTCTTTGACGGAGGAGTAGAAAAAAAATTAAAAGGGTGTAAAAGAACATTAATACCTTCACCTAAAGTGACTACATATGATTTAAAACCAGAAATGAGTGCCGAGAAGATAACTGATGCATTGTTAAATGAAATAAATCATTTTGATGTTGTTATATTAAATTTTGCTAATGGTGACATGGTGGGGCACACAGGAGTATTTGAGGCAGCAGTTAAAGCGGTAGAAACTGTGGATTTTAATTTAGGAAGAATTTATAAAAAATTAAAAGAATTGAATGGTACATTAATTGTAACTGCAGATCATGGAAATTGTGAGGAAATGTTGGATAAAGATGGTAATAAATTAACCTCTCATACAACCAATTTGGTGCCATTTATAGTTTGTGATACTAATTATAAAGTTAAGGATGGTAAACTTGGCGATATAGCACCTACAATATTAGAAATTATGAAAGAAAAAATTCCAAAAGAAATGACAGGAGACAGTTTAATTACATATAATTAATTAAAAAGTCGGTATGACAAAAGAATAATTAAATTTTATTCACAACTTCTTGTATCTTCAAGTTTAACATTTATAATACTATATTTGATAACTTTATAAAAAGGTGCAACAGATATTATACAGAATCTATCTTTGATAAAATAATTATGGGTTTTCGCATATTCAATAATGACTTCAGTAGCCTATCTATCAGTTTTAATTTTAAATATATTTATACATTCCAGGATTAAGTAATTCTAATAAAAATTTAAATGATAATTTTGGATGATAGTGATTATGTAGAAAGATGATTCAATTGAAAAATTCATCTTTATCTTTTAAATTTTTGATATTAATAATATTCTAAAAAGTATTGCTTCATTATGAATCAAAGCATAAAGAGTTCGCATCAAAAAAAGTATTAGATAAAACAATATAGTGCTTTTTTGATCTTTACTTTTTATTGTAAAACCCGAAAATTTGTTCTATAATTTTTGTAGGTGATATACTATGAATAAAGAACGTATTATATTTCATATAGATGTTAATAACGCTTTTTTATCCTGGACGGCGGTAAAACTTTTGAAAGAAGGGTATAAAACCGATATTAGAAATGTTTCTTCGGTTATAGGTGGTGATGAGGCCAGAAGATGCGGAATTGTGTTAGCAAAATCGCCAGTAGCAAAATCAATGGGAATAAAGACAGCTGAAACATTGTATTCGGCAAGAAAGAAAAGTAAAGATTTATTGATATTTCCACCTTCATTTGAGTTTTATAGACAAAGATCAAATGAATTATTTGAATACTTATCAAAATACACTCCACTGATAGAGATATTTTCAATTGATGAATGTTTTTTGGATTTTACAAATACAAAATATATGTATACTGATTATTTAAAACTAGCATATAAGATAAAAGATGATATACTAAAAAAATTTGGGTATACTGTAAATATAGGAATAGCAAATAATAAATTATGTGCAAAGATGGCTTCCGATTTTGAAAAACCTAATAGGGTGCACACATTATATTTAAATGAAATTAAAAGAAAAATGTGGCCTCTTGACGTATCACAATTATTTATGATTGGCAAAAGTACAACTGAAAAATTGAAAACGATGGGAATTAATACCATTGGAGACTTAGCAGTGTATAATAGAGAAAATTTGACTCAAAAATTTAAAAAGCAAGCATTTCTTATGAGCGATTATGCAAATGGTATTGATATGTCAGAAGTTTTAACTGTAAAAGACAAAAATAAAAACATTAGTACTTCTAAAACATTTGAAAAAGATATAGTTGATAAAGATACTCTAGAAAATACCATATTTAATCAAACTCAATTTGTGTGTAGCGAATTAAGGAAGCAAAAACTATATGCCTTAACAGTTGGAATTAACATAAAAACATATGACTTTAAAAGCTATAGTAGACAATCAAAATTAAATAGTGCATCTAGTTCTACAAAATATATATACAATGAAATTAATAGCTTGTTTAAGAAAGAATGGGATGGCTCAAAAGTAAGAAGTATAGGTGTTAAGGTTTCAAATCTAATTTCTAATAGAAAAGATCAAATCTCCTTTTTTGAAACAGAATCAGATAATGATAAAATTGATTATATTGTTGATTTTATGCATGATAAGTTTGGAATCTCTGCAATAAATGTAGCAAGCTCAATAAAAAAAGATTAAACGGTGGTTATATGAAAAACAAAGCATTAAGTATAAATGAATTTTATGATATGTATTCTAAAAATATAGAACAAATATGCAGAAAGTATAATTATAATGAAAACATAAGCCATTTAGTTTCTTTCATGATTATTCTGTTTTTGGTTAATTATGATAGTAAATATGAAAGAATAATTATTTCATGCTTTGAAAATATAGAAATTATAATAAATGATAAATATGAAAAAAATATTGAAGCATTTTATTATCGTAAATTGTATAATGATGGAAATTATTACACAAAAAAATATATTGTTATTAACAACTTTATAAAGGAAAATTATATAGATTTAATTGATTCAATAATACATGAATTTAATCATGCAATTAATTCTATAAAAAATGAGATAAAAACGGTTTCAAATTATGTTTTGCTTAGAGCCGGGGTTTGCTTTATAAAATATAATTGTGATAATTTAAATGTGGCAGTAGAAAAAAGCAAAGAATTTGTGCTTGAAGAAGTAATTAATACAATTCAAACGGAAGAAATTATAAATACAATTCTAGAAATAAATACAGAGTATGTGAATAATTTAAAGTTAAAAGGAATTATCAACGGATTACAAATGGAATTAAAAAAACAAAAATTTAAGTCAAAGGCATACTCATTAGAATCTGTAATACTTGATGAATTGGTTAAAAACAGGACATTTATTAATACGGTTAAAGAACTAAGGATTGCAGGAGAAGTTGAACAAATTGAAGATTGGTTTGATTCAATAACTAAAATTAATGGTAGTTATAATAAGTTAAATCAATCGCTTAGAGATATAATTGCCTTAGAAGAAAGAATGCAAAGATCTAAAATATCAAAAATAATTACAATAAGGAAAATAAGACGAGAAGCCTCAACAATAAGAAAAATAGTAGGAGAATTTAATAAAAATTGTAATTATGTGTAATTGTATATGTGCAATATTGAAATAATATAGTATAATTAAATAAAATAGGAGGATGATATCAGAATGAGAGTAAATGTTACTGGATTAGCAAAATTATTTGATTTAAGTAACAGCAAATCAAATCTTACAAGAATAAATGGTTTAAATCAGTATTTTGTTGACGATATTATTGCCAATTTTTCTAGTATTGTAGTTGTGTTAGGAAAAAATGGTGGAAATTCATCTGATATTGTTGAAATGCTATCAAATAAGCTAGAGAATTTTGATATTAACACATATATTTCTGATATTAATGAACTAACTGGAAGCATAGCTAACCAAGCTGCTGCAGAAAACCCTGATTCAGATATAGTTGTTATTAGAATACATGAAGAGCAAGATGAAGAAGAAAAAGATTCGATAATTATAGGATATGAAACAAGCAAAAATGATTCCTTGGGCATGGCTGTTGGATGCAGTTGTGGTGATGATTCAATCAGTATAAAGAAAGGTAAAAAGTTAAAATCTGGAATAGAAATACCAACAGACTTGGAACTTGAGATAAGCAAATCAGATTTTAAAGATAGAATATATATGATTACTTATGACACTAAAAGTGTAGATGAAGTAACAAATGTATGTAATTTAATTTTCGACGGTATTATTAAATTTGGATGTGTTGATAAAACGGCTCGCAATGTTAGGTATTTTGACAAACATGAAACATATGTAAGCGAAATAAAAGAAATTTCACAAATTCCAAATATATATAAGTGTAGTGAAGACTTTTTTGAACATAATTTAATAAAGAAGAAATCTAAAAATCTATAATTTTTATTAGCTATAATATAGTAAAAATCTTTATTCTTTAATTTACATTATACTTATGTTATAATATTGCTGGAAAGAGGAATGTATGAAAAGATTATTTGAAGGAGAAAAACTTATAATACATAGCTATAAGCATGATGGTAATATTCACAGATCGTGGGATGAAGCATTGTTAATTGAAGAGACAGATGAATACATTGTGTTTGGAAACGAAAAGACAAAAGTCATAGAGTCGGATGGAAGATCTTGGAAAACAAAAGAACCAGCGGTTTTGTTTTTTTACAAAAACAGTTGGTATAATATAATAGGCCAGTGTAAAAAAGATGGTATATATTATTATTGCAATATTGCATCACCATTTATCATAGAAAGTAATACAATAAAGTATATTGATTATGATTTGGATTTGAGGGTTTTTCCAGATGGTTCATTTAAGGTTTTAGATCGTGGTGAATATAATTATCACAAATCTAAAATGAAATATTCCGAAGAAATTGATTCTATAGTTAAAGATGAATTAACAAATTTGATAGAAAAAGTAAGAAAAAAAGAATTTCCATTTAATAGTGAAATTATAGAAAAGTATCATAAACAATATGAAGAATTAAAAAAGAGAGTATAAAATACGATAAGTTTAGGCAACTTAATTTGTATTTGTTGACTGTATTATGCTTATTTATAATACTAAAATGCCACAATAATCTTTTTTTTTGAAAAAAAATAAAAAAATGTCATAAAACCAGTTGACTCTACATAAATATGGTGTTAGAATTGAATAACCGATTGGGAAAAATGATATAAAAATTTGCAATGAAAAAAATATTAAAAAAATAAAAAAAAGATATTGACTTTTTCAAAAGCATTTGATATATTAATACCCGTCGATTGAAAAAGAGACATGTTGAACTTAAAAAACAATGAAAAAAAATAAAAAAAATGTTGACATTGTTTATTGAGTTTGATATAGTATTAATGCAACTCAGAAAGTTGTAATGATCTTTGAAAACTGAGCAAAACGTCAATTTTGAGTAGCTAGGTAATTAAATATAATTAAATCAAACTTTTTTTTATGGAGAGTTTGATCCTGGCTCAGGATGAACGCTGGCGGCATGCCTAAGACATGCAAGTCGAACGAAGTGGCCCATTGAAATGGAGTGCTTGCACAAGATGGATTTGGATTCCCACTTAGTGGCGAAAGGGTGAGTAACACGTGGGTTATCTACCTCAGAGACTGGAATAACAATTGGAAACGATTGCTAATGCCGGATGATATATAAGACGATACGTTGTTTTATATTAAAAGGAGCTCTAAAGCTTCACTTTGAGATGAGCCTGCGGCGTATTAGCTAGTTGGTAAGGTAATGGCTTACCAAGGCAACGATGCGTAGCCGGCCTGAGAGGGTGATCGGCCACATTGGGACTGAGACACGGCCCAAACTCCTACGGGAGACAGCAGTTAGGAATATTCGTCAATGGGGGAAACCCTGAACGAGCAATGCCGCGTGAGTGATGACGGTCCTTTGGATTGTAAAACTCTGTTGTTAGGGAAGAACGACCTATATAGGAAATGATATAGGAGTGACGGTACCTTTCAAGAAAGCTCCGGCTAACTACGTGCCAGCAGCCGCGGTAATACGTAGGGAGCGAGCGTTATCCGGATTTATTGGGTGTAAAGCGTGTGTAGGCGGTTTATTAAGTCTGTGGTTTAATCCCGAAGCTTAACTTCGGTTCGCCTCAGAAACTGATTTACTTGAGTGTGGTAGAGGCAAGTGGAATTTCTAGTGTAGCGGTAAAATGCGTAGATATTAGAAGGAACACCAGTGGCGAAGGCGACTTGCTGGGCCATTACTGACGCTGAGACACGAAAGCGTGGGGAGCAAATAGGATTAGATACCCTAGTAGTCCACGCCGTAAACGATGAGTACTAAGTGTTGGGGTTTCCCAGTGCTGAAGTTAACACATTAAGTACTCCGCCTGAGTAGTACGGTCGCAAGGCTGAAACTCAAAGGAATTGACGGGCACCCGCACAAGCGGTGGAGCATGCTGTTTAATTCGAAGATACGCGAAGAACCTTACCTGGGCTTGACATCCCG
>CAKPCB010000002.1 GCA_934141245.1 uncultured Bacilli bacterium | reverse complement strand
AAGCATCGAAATTAAGAGAACCAATTCTTGGCTCATCCCCAATACTATCTAATATAGTTTCTAAAACAAATGATGCAATTAACGATATATATAAATTAGAAAAGGAATTTATAAATAACAAAGATACTATGTATTTTAATAATGAAACTGCAAAGATATTAATAAATTACAATATTGTTAGTAAAGATTATTTGATTAAATTAAATGAGAAAGGAAAAATTAATATAAATATTAATTAGGGTAATTAAATATGTTGATAAATTTAAAAAGTGATGATTTAAAGAAAGAAATATCTACCGGTGTTGCATTAATTGATTTTTATGCAGATTGGTGTGGTCCATGTAGGATGCTTGCACCAAATTTGGAAGAAATAGCACAAAATTTTAAGGTTATTAAAGTAAATGTTGATGAGCATGAAGGTCTTGCTAGAGAATATGGTATTATGAGTATACCTTGTTTGGTACTTGTTAAAGATGGCACTGAAGTAAAGAGAAATGTTGGATTCCTTAATATTGAAGAGTTAAAAGAGTTTATTAGTTAAATTGCATCTTAGTATGCAATTTTTTTTTATAAATAAAATATTATTTAATATGGAAGATAAGTTAGATAGATTAAAGGATATTAAAACAGAAAACTTTATATGGATTATATATATAGGAATTATAGTCCTAAGTTGGTATGCAAATAGTAAGGAAGAAAAGTTTATATTATATGATGATGAAATTAGCAAAAAACAATATCAAAATTTGATGATATTAATTTTTAGTATTTTGGTCATTATTTATTATTATTTTACGGTTGATAGTTATTATGATTTGAAAAAGCTAAATATTTTTGATTCCAATAAAAAAAGGAATTTAACTTATGCATCCTTTACTGGTTCTTTACTTATTTTAATAAGCGGAATTATATTCCTGATAATTGCAATTTTAGATGATGATATTGATACTGAAATTGCATTTAATTGATTATTTTTATAGTGTTTTTATCTAAAAATGTTATTTTGTCTGCTGGAAATTCGTATGTGTAAAACACATTTTTCTTTGGTAAAATAATTTTGTTTGGTTTTAAGCTTTTATATATATAAAGTATATTATTGTTTTTATCAGTTAACACTACATCTATATTTTTCCTCATAAAAAAGGTGTGTATTCCATTGCATTTTATTCGTAGGCAATATTCAAATCTTGTTTTAAACATTAAGCCCATTAATTTATTGAAAAATGTATTTGCATCTTTTAATTCTAATGTGGTTTTATTAAAAATTACTTTCATAGTTTTCACCTATAAAAATAGTAACACAATTTTTTTTTATTATCAAATTAGTTTAAAAGGTTTGACAAAACTATAAAAAAGTTATAGTATAATAGTATAGATAAGATATGGTGGTGAACATATGAAATTATTAAGAAATGAAAAAGGACAAGCACTAGTTGAGTATGTATTAATTATTGCATTAATTTCAATTGTATTAATTGGTGTTATCAATACATTTGGTGGTGTCTTAAAGGATAAGATTACTGAAGCTTCTTGTGCAATTTCTGGTCAAACTTATGAAAAGGGTAGTTCTGCCGGAGAAGGTTATTGTAAATAATTGGTATTATTTTGTGATTTTAAGAGTTTTTGACTCTTTTTTTATCTTATAGGAAAGTTCAAAGCAAAAAAAATAGAAAGCAAAAAAGTACGGTAGCGACTATCGGATTTAAGACTATGGAGAATAAAGATTACTTTATCTATGAAGTAGGAATGTTGGAATCGGCGACGATCAATTCGAATAAAAATTAAAATTTTTAATCTTTTGTTCTTTTTCTATTTATTTATATTAAAATGTGTGTTATACTTAATAAGTACTGTTGATTAGTTAATGGGCTGTTAGCTCAGTTGGTAGAGCAACTGACTCTTAATCAGTGGGTCTAGGGTTCGAATCCCTAACAGCCCACCATTGACAAGTCTGTTCGAGAATTCGAACTTTAAATAAATTTTCAATCTGAAATATGATTGATTTTTTTTTATTCCTTTCTTTCTCAAGATTGGAGTACGACACTCACATCAAATATTCATGTTAAAATTATATAATAAGTAAATTTATAAAACGATCGAACAATAGAAAATTTTTTATATTAATTTATAATTAAAATTATATGCAAAGCTCATCTTGAATGATATAATCTTTTTAGAAGGGAAGGGAATAACTAATGAGAAATTTTGAAAGTATTATATGGGGAACTATTTTAGTTGTTGTTGGATGTATATTGGGCTTAAATGCAGTAGGAGTTACAAATATTGATATATTTTTTGATGGATGGTGGACTTTGTTTATAATAATTCCTAGTTTTATTGGCTTACTTAAGGATTCTGATAAGACAGGAAGTATAGTTGGACTAGTTATAGGCGTTGCTTTGCTTTTGGCTTGTCAAGATGTCTTTAGTTTTGACTTTATTTGGAAATTAGCACTTCCTGTTATTTTAGTAATAATTGGTTTGTCAATTATATTTAAAAATGTATTATTAAAAAAGACATCTGAAGAAATTAAAAAAATAAATAAAAATGGAGCTAAACAAAATTCTTGCTATGCCACGTTTTCTGAACAAAGAGTAGATTATAGTAATGAAAAGTTTACTGGTTCAAATTTAACTGCAGTATTTGGTGGTGTTAAATGTGATTTAAGTAAATCAATTATAGAAAAAGATGTAGTAATCAATGCAAAAAGTATATTTGGTGGAATTGAAGTATATATTCCATCAAATGTAAACATTAAAATAAAGTCAACATCTGTTTTTGGAGATGTTTCAAATAAAACTGAGAATGATAAAGATGATAATAAACATACAATTTATGTGGATGGAACTGCAGTATTTGGAGAAATTAAAATAAAAAATGGTTCAATCTAACCTAAAAGCTTTACTACAAAATATAGATAAGCTTCATACATTGTAAAAATATACTATTAAATCTTAATTGTGACTTTAACAAAATATGTAAAAAAATAATCGTGTGGAGGTTATAAATGAAAAAGATTTTTGAAAAAAACGAATTGTTTTTTTGTATACTTTTAATAATTGTTTATGTTGTTTCAAATTCATATGGTGTGCAAAATTTTGGTGTAACTGATTATAGAGTTGCTTTAATCAATGCTATATTTTCATTGATATTAATATCCTTAATTATAATATTAAAAAGAACTAAGTATTATGGTCTTTGTAGAGTTAATAATCCTAAAAAGTTCTTATATTTTATACCACTATATTTGATTGCAACAGTTAATATTTGGCCTGGAATTAGTATAAATAATTCTAACTTAGAGATTATTTTTTACATATTAACTATGATAAATGTTGGATTTATAGAGGAAATTATTTTTAGAGGATTTTTATTTAAAGCAATAGAAAAAGATAATGTTAATAAGGCAATTATAATAAGTGCAGTAACATTTGGAATAGGGCATATAATTAATCTTATTAATGGTGCTGACTTTATACCAACTTTAATCCAAATTATTTATGCAATTGCATTAGGTTTCTTGTTTGTAATTATATTTTATAAAAGTAAATCATTAATACCATCAATATTAACACATTCCTTAATTAATTCTCTTTCAATATTTGGTGTTAAAAGCAATTCATCATTATATATAATACCAATGTTTTTAATTATAATTTCTATTTGCTATTCGATATATATAATTAAAGTTATAAAAGAGTAGTCTAAATATTTAAAGTAATACTTTGTTGTTGAGGTGATAGATGTCATGTATAAAAAAATATACAATTCACCACTTGGTAATGTTTATATGATAAGTGATGGTAAATATTTAACAGGACTATGGTTTGAAGGTTCAAGAGATTCATTAAAGCATATTGGTAAGTATGAAGAAAAAGATTTACCAATATTCAAAGATACAATCAAATGGTTAGATATCTATTTTGATGGAAAAATACCTGACTTTGTACCTAAATATAAATTAGAAGGATTAACCCCTTTTAGAAAGATGGTTATTGATATCGTCAGTAAAATTCCTTATGGAAAAGTTATCACTTATAATGATATAGTAAAAGAAATAGCAATAAAAAAAGGTATAAAAAGGATGTCTAGTCAAGCTGTTGGTGGAGCAGTTGGATATAATCCCATTTGTATAATTATTCCATGTCATAGAGTTGTAGGATCAAATGGTAGTCTAGTTGGATATGGTGGAGGCCTAAAAAATAAAATTGGATTATTGAAACTCGAAAAAAATGATATGAGTAAATTTAGTATTCCATCAAGCGATAAAACTGCTATTAAAAGATGTAGTTGGTGCAACCTCAAAAATTCTAAGTATATAGAGTATCATGATAATGAGTGGGGTGTACCTAATTTTGATGATAAGTATTTGTTAGAAATGCTTATATTAGAGTCATTTCAAGCTGGTCTTTCTTGGGAATGTGTTTTAAATAAGAGGGAGGCATTTAAAAAAGCCTATGATGATTTTGATATAGAAAAAATATGTCTTTATGATGATAAAAAAGTAATGGAATTATTTCAAAATAGAGATATTATTAGAAATAAAAGAAAGATAATTGCAAGTATCAATAATGCTAAAGTATTTAAAAAAATACAGAATGAATACACATCATTTTGCAAATATTTAGAAACTTTTACCAATGGTATTACAATTTATGAATTAGGCATTACAAGTTCTAATTTATCTGACAGTATTTCAAAAGATTTAAATAAAAGGGGAATGTCATTTGTTGGAACAACAATTATTTATTCTTATTTACAAGCAATAGGTGTTATTTATTCTCATGAAAAATGTTGCTTTATGTTTGATGCTAAGGAAATTAAAAAGGAGAAAAAACAATGAATGAATATATAAACTTAACTTTAGATAATATTGATGCTTTGGATTGTTATTCAATTTATCATTTTCCCACTTAATGCTCTTTCTATTAGTTACTTTATATTCGGTCTGATTCAACTAATAACGGGATATATAACATATGTTTTTTATCGCCAGGAGAATTTTGGGTTTAATATAAATGATTATAATAATATAGGTGTTAATAAAAATGCACTCGTTGTTTATTTTTCACGAATGGGATATACTAAAAAAGTCGCATATGAAGAAGCTAATAAAATAGGTGCTGAAATATTAGAACTGAGGGCAAAGGATAGAGTTGAAAATACATCTGGATTTTGGTGGTGTGGAAGATACGGAATGCATAGATGGAGAATGAAAATTAAGGATATAGGAGTTGACTTATCTAAGTATAAAAAAATAGTAATTGTTTCTCCTATATGGGTGTTTAGTATTTGTGCTCCAATTAGAGAATTCTGTTATATATATTCAAAAGATATTAATGAAGTAGAATATATTTTTACACATTTTATGAGTTCAAGCTTCTTAAATGTTGCAGATGAAGTTGATAAAATCATTGGTAAATCAAGAAAGAAATTTACATCTATCTGTATTAGACTAGGCAAAGTTAAGAGTAAAAAGGAATATAAAAAGTAAAGGTGGCGACATTATGAAAGAGTTAAAGACAAGTATATTACTTATAGTATTAGGAAATTTATTATATCTAGTATATATATTTTTTGGAAAAAATATTAGTGGTAGTTCATTTATGGACTTTCTTCATGGCTTTATATTAGGACTATCTATTGGTGTTAATCTAATTGGAATATTACTTACAACTAGATATATATCAAAAAACAAATAATAATCTTAAAAATTAGTTTAATTCTAAACTGATTTTTTTAATAATAGACTTTGTTATGATACAATTATGATGAGGTGATTCTATATGAAATATATTGCATTCTTAAGAGGGATAAATATAAGTGGAAAAAATAAAATATCAATGGCACTTTTAAAGGAAGGCTTTATATCACTTGGATATAAAGATGTATTAACATATTTGAATAGTGGTAATGTTATTTTTTCATCTAATGATGATAAGGATTGCATAACAGAAAATGTTCATTTTATGATTAAAGAAAAATTTGGATTTGATATTCCGGTATATATTATTACTAGTTCGGAACTTGATGATATATTAAGAAATGGTCCAAAATGGTGGGGAACTGGTGATAAAAAAATATACGATAATATAATATTTGTTATTCCTCCGATGACATGTGATGAAATATATAATGTTATTGGAGAAACAAAAAAGGATATAGAAATAGTTAAAAAATATAAAAATATATATTTTTGGTCATACAAACGAGATTGTTATAGAAAATCTAATTGGTGGGTTAAAACAGCAAGCACAAGCATCAGCAATAGTATAACAATAAGAACTGGTAATACTGTAAAAAAAGTGTTAGAATTAAGTAAGATTATATAATTGAAATTAATTTAAAGAGGATAAAATATGAATAAAATTGTTACTATTTGTGGAAGTATGAAATTCAAAGATAAGATGATGGAAGCCGCTAAAGACTTGGAAATTAAAAGTAAGTATATCGTTATACAATGTGTTTATTGTGATGATAGAATAAGTAAAGAGGAACAAGAAATACTAGCAAAAATACACTATAATAAGATTGAAATTAGTGATGCTATTTACGTAATTAACGTTAATGGATATATTGGTAATTCGACAGCTAAAGAAATTGAATATGCAAAAAAATTAGGAAAAGAAGTACTATATTTAGAACCATAAAATAAAGAATTATATAAATAATAATTTTATTAAGCAGGTGATGAAATGAAAAAATTGAATTCTAATCATTTAAAATTAATAGCAATTATAGCAATGACAATTGACCATGCCGCAGATTTAATCTATCCAGGAATGCCTAATAACATAATTTCAAATGTTTTACATATAATTGGTAGATTAACAGCACCTATTATGTTTTTCTTTATATGTGAGGGATTTTATTATACTAAAAATTTAAAAAAATATATTTTAAGATTATTTATATTTGCAATAATATCTCATTTTGCATATTGCTTTGCTTTTGGAATAAATTATATACCATTTAGTTCGGGGAGTATTTTTAATCAAACAAGCATTATGTGGTCCCTTGCTTGGGCGGTAGTTGCTCTTTATATTGTTAATTGCAAAACTGATTTAAAAGAATGGCAAAAATGGATATTAATTATTTTAATAAATGTTATAACTTTTCCCTCTGATTGGAGTTGTATAGCAGTAATGACAATTTTATCTATGTATTCTAATAGAGGAAATTTAAAAAAACAAATTATAGGTATGAGTTTTTGGATTTTAATTTATGCAATTATTTCATATTTGTTTGTAAGTAAAACTTACGGATTAATTACATTAGCAGTTGTTTTAGTATATCCATTATTAAATATATATAATGGTGAAAAAGGTAAACTAAATTGGATGAAATGGTTCTTCTACTCATACTATCCATTACATTTAGTCATAATGGGAATATTAAGAATAGCAATATATGGAAATGTACCATTATTGTTTAACTAAATAATTTATCTAATAGATCAGAATAAAATTTCTGATTTTTAAATGTCATTAAAAGTTAAAAAGATGAATATATCGAATGCAAAAAAAGCAACTACTAACGAAATAATGGCACATCATGATAATAAAAACTTTACTAGAAAAGATGTAGTTAATTTATCATTAGATACTACAAAGGAAGATAAGTTATTTGATTATGTAGATTATCATAGATATTATGACGTATCTAAATATAATGAGTTAGATGATGATTTAGACTTAAATTTATAAAAATGGGAAAATATTTTATACAAGTGCTAAACAAAATTAAATTGTGTGTTATAATCTATTATGATAGGATGCAATTCTGACTTTTTAATAATATTTCATTAGTTGTAAGATAGTGTCCTTATTTTTTAATAAAAGGAGGTGCCATATACATATTAATTTTTCAACAGGTAGAACTGTTCAATCTAAATTAATGAAATCATGGCAAGAAGTTTTATTTGGATTAATTTTTGCAATTTCTGGTATTGTACTTTTATGTTTTGCAGTTTCAACTATTAAAACTTATAATGAAAAGAAAGAAACTTTTGTTGAAATTACATCAAGGGCTGTTGATTATAAATATAATGATGAGGGATTGCAACCCGTTGTTGTTGAGTATGTAGTTGATGAACAAACTTATCGGAAAGTTTCAAATTCATATTCAAATATGCCAAAAAGTATTGGAACAGAAGTTTCAATAAAATACAATCAAAATAATCTACAAGATGCTATTTGGACATCAGATTTACCTACAGTTAGTGTTGTATTTTTGTAATTGTTGTAATTTCTAGCATTAAAAATGAAAAAAACAAAAAGTAATTGAAGAACAAGTAATAGAACAAACAAATGAATTATTTAAATCACCCAAGTCCAAATATTGATTTAAATAATCAAAATAATAATATAAATAAAAACATGTAAGGAGGTTAAAATATGTGGATTTATATAATTATAACTATTATAGTTTTAATTTTAATATATTTTGGAGTAGTTTATAATAGTTTTGTAAAACTGAGTAATACAGTTAAAGAAGCATTTTCAACAATGGATGTTTATTTAAAGAAAAGATGGGATTTAATTCCTAATATAGTCGAAACTGTAAAAGAATATGCCAAACACGAAAAATCAACATTAAAAGAAATTGTTGAATTAAGAAATAGCACTTATGATAATATGTCAACTAATGAAAAAGTTGATGTAAATAATAAATTATCTCAAGAAATTAACAAATTAATGGCTATAGCTGAGGCGTACCCTGATCTTAGGGCAAATGAAAGCTTTAAGGATTTAAGTCAACAATTAACAAAAGTTGAAGATGATATTGCTAATTCCAGAAAATACTATAATGGTGCAGTTAGAATTTTTAATAATAAAGTTCAAATGTTTCCAAGTAATATTGTAGCTGGAATGTTAGGATTTAAAGAACAAAAAATGTTTGAAGCAAATGAAATCGAGAGAGAAAATGTGAAAGTAAAATTATAATGTATAAGGAGGATTAATGAAAAAATATAAAAATAAATTTAGTTTTCCTTTATTATTTATATTTATATCATTGTTAGTTATTACTCCTTCAAAGGTAAATGCTTTAAGTTATAATAGTAATTTGGAGTATACTCTAAATAGTTATGATATAAATATAATTGTTAATGAAAACAATACATTAAACATAACTGAAAAAATTGGTGCATATTTTAATGTGAAAAAACATGGTATATTTAGAAAAATACCATTAAAAAATGAAGTGATAAGACTTGATGGTACAACATCAAGAAATCGTGCTAAAATAAGTGATATAAAAGTTAGTGATAATTATTCTTTATCGACAGAAAGTGGATATAAAGTTATTAAAATTGGTGATGATAATCATACATTAACGGGTCAAAAAAAATATGAAATTAGTTATCTTTATAATTTAGGAAGGGATACTGGAAAAGAATATGATGAATTATATTTTAATTTAATTGGTAATGAATGGGATACTAGTATTAGTAATATAACATTTACCATAGCAATGCCAAAGGAATTTGATTCATCAAAACTTGGTTTTTCTAGTGGAGCTGGTGGTTCGACCAACTCATCAAAAATCACATATAATGTTAATGGAAATATTATAACTGGAAAATATAATGGTACTCTTGGTTCAGGAGAGGCATTAACAGTTAGATTAGAATTACCTGAAGGATATTTTGTAGGAGCTAGTCTTAATATAGATTTAATGAGTATTCTTGCAATTATATTACCTTTATTGTTCGTGTTTATTACATATTTATTGTGGAATAAATTCGGAAAAGATGAACGAGTTGTTGAAACTGTAGAGTTTTATCCACCACAAGGTTTTAATAGTGCTGAAGTAGGATTTTTATATAAAGGATACGCGGAAAGTAGTGATGCAACTTCATTATTAATTTATCTTGCAAATAAAGGATATATTAAAATAATTGAAACTGAAGAAAAATCATCATTTTCTGCTTCAAAAGATTTTAAAATTGTTAAACAACGAGAATATGATGGAAATAATCCAAATGAAGCATTATTCTTAAAGGGATTATTCTCATCAAAAACGTCATTATCAAGTATGGTTGATGATTATATGGAAAATCCGCAATCAGTTTTTGAAACATCAACAAATAGTGCTATAACAGAAGTAACCACGAAGGATTTATATGACAGTTTTTATATGGTTTTGAGAGAAATAATAACAAATATAGATAGCGAAAAAAATAAAGAAAAAATATTTGAAAAATCATCTCTTAATAAAGGTGCATTAGTAATAATAATGATGATTGCAACATTCTTATTAATCACAATTAAACCTGTAATAGAGTTAGATAGTGATATGTTGCTTTTTGCTATACTTTTCCCTGGAGTTGGCTTTTCAATGTTGCTTGAAATGTTATTTAATAAAACGCCTATTCTTGCTATGATATTTGATCTGATATGGGGATTAGGTTTTGTTGGTATACTATGGGCATTTATGGTTTTACCAGCATTATTAGTGGAACCGATTTATTTGATTGCTTATATAATTGGATTAGGATGTATTTTAACAATGGCCTTATTATTTAAAGCAATGCCAAAAAGAACAAAATATGGAAATGAAATGTTAGGTAAAATAAAAGGATTTAAAAAATTCTTAGAAACAGCGGAAAAACAAAAATTAGAAGCTATGGTAATGGAAAATCCGACATATTTTTATGATATATTACCTTTCGCTTATGTATTAGATGTGTCAGATAAATGGATTAAAAAATTTGAGATTATTTCATTACAAGCACCAAATTGGTATGATGGATATTCATCATTTAATACTACATCATTTGGAAATTTTATAAATTCAACAATGTCATCGGCTACAAATGCTATGGCATCTAGTCCATCTAGTAATTCTAGTGGAAGCTCTTCTAGAGGAGGAACATCTGGTGGTGGTTCTGGAGGAGGATCATCTGGCGGTGGCTCTGGAGGGGGAGGAGGAGGCTCTTGGTAACCTTTGAAAATCACACAAAAAAACATCTCATCATTTTTAAAAGAGATGTTTTTTATTTTAACATGTTTTTGCTTTTTTCATCGATTCTATTATAATTCGTTATGTGTGTTATATCAAATTTTATTAAATCGGAATTTAAATAGAAAGGATTTGATAAATGGATGAAATAAATTTAAATGAAATAATAGTATTTGGAATAATAAGTGTTATAGATAATATCAAAGATTATAATAAGTATGTTAAGCATTGTATCTAAAAAATATACAACTACCTTAAATAATAAAATTTACGTAAGTCTAAATACATCAAGAAAACTATATTATAAGTATCTTGATCTTTTTTAAAGATAACAAGGTATTTATTAAAGGTTATCTAAATCCTTATAAAACAGATAATAAAATACAAAATTTTATAACAGTTGTAGACATCTTAAATAAATTAGAAAGTATTACAGATAATAGAAAGTATCCTACATATTAGATATGATCTAAATGGCATTATGATTTAAAACTGAAAAAGATGTGAATCAAAAAAGCTATGTAAGGGAAACATTTGAAAATGAATGAATTGTTGAATTTAAAATTAATTACTGAAAAGCGATTTTATATTTTAAAAAGAAAAAATAAGCAAATTCTATTAAAAGATTACAGATTTAGTGAAAAATAAGGTATAATTACATATGAGGACATTTCATAAATTGAAATTTCAAAGAAATAAAGAAAGTTAGAAATTTTACATATTGCATATTTTTATTAAAAATAGATAAAAATCACTCAAAGAGCAAAAAATACAGTCATTTTGTAGGTTTTAGTTATAGGATAATTGAAACCTCTCTTAAAAACTAAAAGAAAAGGTGTTAAACCTGAGCAATAAATTAGAAACAATACCAAATTTATTTGAAGATAGAGAAATAAGAAGCATTTGGGATAGTGAAAGGGAAGCAATTAAAATGGACATGTATCAAAAAAGTAAAATGAGACAAGAAAAAGCAAAAAACGAAAATAGAGAAGAAAATAGTAAATTTAATATAAACTGGTATAAACCGAATTATGGGAAACTTCCTATGAAGGCTTATAAATAAAGACTTTTAATTTTATTTCTTTTACATTTTATAACTGAAAAATGATAATTATTTTAAATAAAATAGAGGTAATAACGACTTATGGAAAACTTTTATATGAATCAATAAATAAGGAGGTAGTAATGAAGATAATTGAAAATAAATATTCTAACAATACTTTTGAAAATATAAAACATATTGATGATTATGGAAATGAATATTGGTATGCACGTGAATTACAAAAAGTATTGGAATACAAGGATTGGAGAAATTTTCAAAAAGTAATAGATAAAGCAGTTTTATCAGCAAATAATAGTGTTTCAAATGAAGAAGATTGGGTTGTTGAGGTCAACAAGCCAATAAAAACTGGTAAAGGAAAAGAAGAATTTATTAAAGACTATAAACTTTCAAGATATATATGTTATTTAATAGTACAAAATGCAGATCCAAGCAAAGAAGTTGTTGCTTTAGGACAAACCTATTTTGCTATTCAAACAAGGAAACAAGAAATAACAGAACAAGAATATGATTCTTTATCAGATGATGAAAAAAAATTTTATCAAAGAAAATTAACAAAACAAGGTAATTATACGTTGCAAAAAGTTGCGTCTTCTGTTGGCGTTAAAAATATGGCTGAATTTCATAATGCAGGATATAAAGGGTTATATAATGGAGAAACTGCTGATGATATTTTTAAAAGAAAAAAATTAAGATATAGAGAAGATATTTTAGATAATATGAATGAAGATGAATTAGTTGCAAATTTATTTAGAATAAATCAAACTAAACAAAGACTTATAAAAGATAATGTACAAGGTGAAAAGGAAGCAAAAGATGTACATTATGAAGTTGGTCAAAAAGTTAGAAAAGCAATCGCAGATATTGGTGGAATGATGCCCGAAGAAATGCTGACACCTAAAAGGAGTTTAAAAGAACTAGAAAGAGAAAAGAAACAATTAGAAACAAAAGAACAAAAGAAACTTGAAGGCATAAAATAAAAAATTGTTAAATAAAGTTAAGGGGTAACAATGATTTTATATTATAAAACTAAAATATTGATAAGTGTTTATTTCCAATGGTAAACTTTAAGATAGATGGCTTTATTGAAAAAACAGAATTATATAATGAAAATATAATAGATATAAATAATCCTGATTATATATTTTATTCCTCTGGTCATTTACTTAATTCAATGTATGCTTGTAAGGAAAAAGAAGGCAATTACTATGAATACTTTGAAAATGAAGAAATGATAAAATATGAAGTTGATGATGAAATGTCTAGAACTAATGTAGAAAAAAAGATATTGGATGAATTTATAAAAAAAGAATTAAATATAACTGAAATTACTAGATTAAACATTGATAATAATATAAAATATATTAGTGTTGTTTCAAATAACGAGATTGAAATTATAAAAAAGAATGGAAGTGATTAAAATGGACATGTATCAAAAAAGGAAAATGAGACAAGAAAAAACCAAAAACGAAAATAGAGAGGAAAATAGTAAATTTAATATAAACTGGTATCCAGGTCATATGGCAAAGACAAAAAGGGAAATAAAAGAAGCTCTTCCACTTATTGATTTAGTATATGAAGTGGTGGATTCTAGAATTCCAATTTCATCTAAACTTATTGATATTGATGATATAATTAAATCTAAACCAAGAATACTAATTATGGCAAAATATGATATGTGTGATAAAAAGGCTACTGATAGTATTGCTGAATATTATAAAAGCAAAGGTTATGAGATAATAAAAATTGATTTGTTGAAAGATAATGTTGCTGAATTATTAAACAAAACTAATAAGATATCTGAAAAAATAAATAATGATAGGAAGAATAAAGGATTAAAAAGTAGAAACATCAGAGCCCTTGTTGTTGGTGTACCCAATGTAGGTAAAAGCACACTTATAAATAAACTAATTGGAAAGAAAAAAGCAGTGACAGGAAATAAACCGGGTGTTACAAAACAACTTAGTTGGATTAGAGTGGGTGGAAATATTGAGCTTTTAGATTCACCAGGAATTTTATGGCCTAAATTAGAGAATCAAGAACATGCTTATAATATGGCAGCATTCTCTTCAATAAAGGAAGAAATAATTGATATAGAAGACTTGGCAATGTATATATTATATAAATTGAAAGAAATGTATCCAGAGTATTTAGAAAAAAGGTATGGCATAGAAACTTTGAATAAGGACGATGTTGAAATATTAAATTTAATTGGTGAAAAAAGAGGTGCTTATATTAAAGGCGGAGAAATTGATTATGATAAGGTTTATAGAATTATTATAAGAGATTTAAAAGAAGGATTAATTGGAAATGTCACATTTGACATAATCTAATTAATTCTTTTTTACTAATATTTTTTTAATAGTTGTTAAAACTATTTATGGTGATTATATGAAAATTGTGAATGTTCACGCTAGAGAAATATTAGATTCAAGAGGTTGGCCCACTGTTGAAGTTGAACTTCAATTAGAAAATGGTGTCAGTTCGATTGCATCTGTTCCGAGTGGTGCATCAGTTGGGAACAAAGAGGCAATTGAATTAAGAGATAATGATATTAATAGATATTTAGGTAGAGGTGTATTGAAAGCTGTAGAAAATGTTAATACAGTAATAAAGAATAGTTTAATTGGTATGGATGTTTTAGAACAAGAAAAAATAGACAAGAAGCTAATGGAATTAGATGGTACTCAAAACAAATCTAGACTTGGTGCAAATGCAATACTTGCGTGTTCTCTTGCTGTTTTAAAAGCATCATCAATTGTTAAAAAGATTCCAATTTACAAAATGTTTGGTTCAAATTACAAAATGCCAACTCCAATGTTTAATGTCATAAATGGAGGTGTTCATGCAGATAATAATTTAGTTTTTCAGGAATTTATGATTTTACCTAACAGAGAAACTTTTGTTGATGGTCTTAGGGTTTGTGATGAAGTTTTTCATGTATTAAATAATGAACTTAAAGATAAAAAACTTTCTACTGGTGTAGGTGATGAAGGAGGGTTTTCTCCAAATATAAGTGATACATTTGAGGCACTTGAAATGCTATGTAATGCTATAGAAAAAGCAGGTTATACACCTGGTAAAGATGTACTGTTGGCAATTGATGTTGCGGCAAACAGTTTTTACAAGGATAAGAATTATTATTATGAGAATAAAATTATTGATGCTGAAGAACTATTCCTGTTGTATAAAAAAATTATATTCAAGTATCCAGTTATATCAATTGAAGATCCATTTTATGAGGAGGATTATATCAGTTATAAAAATATTACAAAAAAATTTGGTAAAAGAGTACAAATTGTTGGGGATGATTTGTTTGTAACTAATAAAAAATATTTAAAGAGGGGAATAGAAAATGGACTCGCTAATGCTATATTAATAAAAATGAATCAAGTTGGTACAATTACTGAAATGTTGGAAACTGTTAGATTGGCAAAACAAAATAATTATAGAATAATAATTTCACATAGAAGTGGTGAAACTGAGGATACAACCATAGCTGATTTGTCTGTTGGACTAGGTGCAGATATGATTAAAGCAGGGTCTTTATCAAGAGGAGAAAGAATTTGCAAATATAACAGATTATTGAGGATAGAAGAAAAATTAAAACAGCAAAATTGAAAAAATAAAAAAAGTTAATTTTATTATTGCATGATAAAAAAAAATATGATATGATGAATAAGTCATGGACCCTTAGCTCAGTTGGTTAGAGCATCCGGCTCATAACCGGACGGTCATAGGTTCGAGTCCTATAGGGTCCACCATTTTTATTTGCGGGTATGGCGGAATTGGCAGACGCACTAGACTTAGGATCTAGCGCCGCAAGGCTTGCAGGTTCAACTCCTGTTACCCGCACCACTGAGGTTAAAAGTCGCACTTTAGCGATTAACTATATATAAAGTTCATAGTATTTGATATTATGGGCTTTTTTCATGCTTAAAGGAGGGATTATAATATATGAAAACGACCATAGAAGAATTGATTTTCCCAGAAAGTATTAAAACGAAACTAAAAATTAAAGTAAGTTGGAGTAATTTAATGGTAGAATATATAAATGGTCATATTATTAAGTTTAATAAAACAAATTTAAGTATTATAGAACCACATAAGATAATTATTAGTAATAATAAAGCTACTTTAGTTGCATTACTTTATGAAGATGAAGAAAAAATATATTTACCTAGAGAAAATGCTGTTATAAGTTTTACAAAGTATATTTCTATTATTAATGCTATGAACAAAAAATAATAATATTTACAGAGTAAATACAGACCAAATTACAGTGTAATTTACCATATCATTTGGCGAGTAATTTACAGTGCAAAGTCACTAGCAAAGTCATATATTATGTGTTAAAGTAAGTATGATAGATGATAAATCTATCAAAAAAGTTTATTCTTTTAATTTTATTGACTATGCTTATTTAATAGTTTTTTTTCTTCTAGGCCTTATGAAATAAGGAAATAGTGAAAATTTAATACAACTAAATTTTCAACTAAAAACACAACTAAATTTGCTACTGACTTTTCAACTGGTTTTAAGTAAAATGGTATATGATAGAAGATAATTCTATCAAAAGAAGAAATCTAACAAAATCGTTTTAATTTTAATGCAAGGGAAAATCTCCCTTGTTTTTTCGTATGTAAAAGGAGATGATAAAAAAGTGAATGAAAAAGAGACTAAAATAATCGCAGGACTATATCCTAGAGTTTCAACAGAAGATTAAAGTAGATTTGGTCATAGTTTAGATGAACAGGAAGATAGACTAAAGAAAATATGCGAATTTAAAGACTATGAAATTTATAAAATCTATTGTGAAGAAAGAGTATCAGCTAAAAATACCAACAGACCTAAATTTAAAGAGATGATACAAGATATGAAAGATGGTAAGATTAATAAAATCATAGTTTATAAATTAGATAGACTTAATTGTTCTATCAAAGATTTAGAAACAATATGTTCTTTACTTGAGGAATATCATTGTGATTTAGAAAGTGTTGCAGAAGAAATTAATACAGGAAATGCTAATGGTAAATTCTTTATTAGAATGCTTACAATACTTGCTCAACTAGAAATAGATGGGACTTCAGAAAGAACAAAGTTTGGGCTGGTAGGAGCTGCTCGTAAAGGTCATATTTCAGGATCGCTACCAATAGGTTATACTAAAAAAGATAAAAGCAAAAAACTAATTATTGATGAAATAGAAGCAGATATTGTAAGAAAAATATTTAGTATGTATTTAGAAGGTCATTCAGTTTGTTATATTTGTGATACTTTTAACAAAGAAAATATATTAAATAGAAACTGGCCTACTACAACAGTAGATAAAATATTATCTAATAAACTTTATATTGGAGTTATAGAAGATGGGAAAAGAAATTAAAGCTTACATTGAATCATTAAGAAACTTTTATAACATAAATGAAACAATTATAGAATCAGAATCATTTGATATAAATGAATTTAACGATGGAATTATTCAAATAATTCCACAAGAAAAAAAGAATAAATTTGATAAAAATAAATTTATAATATTACAAATTGAGGTATAGAAATATATCTCATTTTTAGTTTAAGGGAGCCAAAAATATATGAATAATTTTTTTAAATTTTTGATACCACAGTTGTTGGAATATTTTAATAATAATGAAGCTGCTTTAGCAGAATTTATTCCAAAAGTGATAGAAGCAAAATATGATATGTTAAAAGATATAGATAGTAAATTAAATAGACTTTTGTATAGAGAAAATATTCAAAAGAAATTACTAGAACAATTTTATGCAAATATGCAATTTCCCATTGATAAAGATGTGAAAACTGAAAAAGGTTTAGCTAGATTTTATGAAAATAATAATATTTATAATAATAAAATTATGGATTAATATTATCATTTTATTGTATTAAATGGGTTTAAAAGATGTACTATTAGAAGATTATTTAGAGTGATGTATCAAAAGAAATCTATAGAAAATTTAGTACACGCATATAATTAATGAAAAAAGAAAATTTTAATAATATAATGAATAATAATAAAATAAGTTTAAACTGAATAATTACTACAATAATCAAAGTTTGTGTGTTATAATATATGTATGGAGGTTATTTATGAAAAATAAAATTATAAAAGAAGAAGAATTAAATGAAAGTTTACAACAACAAGTTAGCAGTCCAAAATATAAGTTAAAAGTAAAAAAATTTATAATCGTTACTGCAAGTTTAGCATTATTAGCCACTGGGGGTGTAATTGGCTATAATGAGTATCAAACATATCAACATAACCAAAATGAAATTGCTTATGAAGAATTTGTAAATTCTACCAAAATTGAAAACATTGATATTACTGAAGTTACAGAAAATCAAGAATGGAAAATTATTACTTTACTTGGTAGAGGTAAGTCATCTTTTTCTGATGGAACAGTACAATATGGAGAATGGTATGAACAAGGTCATTGGCTAATCTTAAATGACAATGCTTTTAAAAAAGATGATATGTTATCTTTTGAAACTGATGAAACGTCTAATATATATAATAATGTAATGAGTTCATTAGTAAATGGTGATGTTGAAGTGTCATCTGTATATGAAAAATTTTTTGGTAAATTTGATTATTCTAAATATGATAAATTATTTATTGTTGGTAAAGATGCGATGAATATTGATGGAGATTTTTATTATATTTCAACATATCAAACGAGAACCAAAGATGATCCAAATAGTGAATGGACTGAAGACGGAAATCTTTATATAAGTTATGGAGCTTTAGGTGGAAGTGATGTTGCTAGATTTATGACTGTCGGTCAAATAGATATAAATAATATTTTAAACCAAAATCATTCAATAAAAAAATAGAGGTGAATTATGAATAAAAAAATAACATTAGATAATGGAAAAGAATATATCATTATAAATGAAGTCAAATATAATGACAAAATATACTGCCTTACTGATAGAGTAATAGATAACAAGGTACAAAATAATTTTGATGTTTTTGAAAAAGTAAAAGATATTGACGATAGTTATTCATTAATACTAATAGAAAATAAAGAGTTAAAATCTGAAATTATGAAAAATTTGAGGGAGTATTAAATAGAAATAATTAAAAAAATGGTGAATTACTATAAAAGACTGCTGTAATTAAATAAGATTCATGATAAATAATATCAAATATCAATGAACTTATTTTTTACTGGTGAGTGCAAAACCACATCAGCAAACGCACCACTGAGAAATTTGTTCAAATTATTTGAACTTAAATATAAATAAGAGGGCTTGCCAAAAGTTCTTTTTTGTTATATTTTTTCAGTTTTTATAGTTTTTATAATATTTATAATTTTTCATAAAATACTTGTAAATGCATAATATTATGTTATAATAGAGTCAGTAACAAAGAGTGGGGCTTAGGTCCTACTCTTTAAATTTAAGGAGTGATAGTTTGAAAGAACAAATAATTAACGTTGTTGGTGAGAAATTAGAAAAACTAGATGTTTGGATTGATGATGTTTATTCTGATAAAGAGGGGACTAATAATTACGTACATATAGTCTTAGATTCTAATAAAATTATTCCAATTAATACTGTAGTTATGGCAACTAGAATAATTAATCCATTAATAGATAAAATTGATTTGATGGATGAGCCATATATATTAGATATTTACGCTAAAAGTAAGGGAGATGATAAAGGTGAATAGTAAAGAATTCATAAAAGCAGTAGATAATATAGTTAAAGAAAAAAATATTGATAGAGAACTTGTTTTTGAAGCAATGGAACTTGCACTTGCAACAGCATACAAGAAAAATTTTGATTCTTTAACAAATTCAAAAATTTTCATTGATAGAAAAACGGGAGACATAAAAGTATACTCATATCTTACTGTTGTTCCGGATGAAAAAGAAGATGGAGAAGATATAGACCTAGATACTGAAATTAGTTTAACTGATGCAAGAAAAATTAACAAAACACTTAATGTTGGTGATACAATAGATACTGAAGTAACACCAAAGGATTTTGGAAGAGTTGCAGCATCAACAGCTAAACAAGTAATAATTCAAAAAATGAGAGAAGCCGAAAGAAATGCTATAATGGATGAATTTGGTGGCAAGCAAGATGAACTTGTTGTAGGTACAGTTGAACTAGAAGATGTAGATAATTATTTTATTAATCTTGGAAGAACAAATGGTATTTTACCTAAAAAAGAATGCATTCCAGGTGAAAAAATCGAGATGGAAAAACCACTTAAAGTTTATATCACAAAAGTTGATAATAGTGGTAAAGGATTATTTATACTATTATCTAGAAATCATTATGGATTTCTTAAAAGATTATTTGAACTTGAAATACCTGAATTATCAGATGGAACAGTACTTTTATACAGTGTAGCACGTGAGGCCGGAAACAGAAGTAAAGTTGCAGTATATTCTGAGTACGCAAATATAGATCCTATTGGAGCATGCATTGGTGAAAAAGGTAATAGAATTGCAAAAATATTAACAGAGGTTCATGGTGAAAAAATAGACATAGTTAAATACGATAAAGATCCAGCTGTATTTATTGCAAATGCACTTTCACCAGCTAAGAATCTACATGTTATAATAACAGATCCAAAGAAACAAGAAGCAATAGTAGTTGCAGATGATGATAATTTCTCTTTGGCAATTGGCAAAAAAGGGCTTAATGCAAGACTTGCATCTAAATTGACTCATTATAAAATAGATATAAAAAATTTAGAACAAGCTAGAGAAATGGGTATCAATTTTAAAGATTAAGGAGGTTTTTATGAAACCAAAGAAAATTCCACTTAGAACTTGTATTGTTACAAAAGAAAAGTTACCAAAAAGAGAATTAATAAGAATAGTTAGAACTCCAGAAGGAAATGTAATAATTGATTCTACTGGAAAAGCTAATGGTAGAGGTGCTTACTTAAAGATGGATATGGAAGTTTTTAATAAAGCACAAAAATCTAAGATTCTAAATAGACATTTAGAAGTTGATGTACCTGATGAAATTTTTGAAGAATTAAAGAAAATGATTTAGTGAGGTATTTATGAAAAGATTAGATTATATAAGTTGGGATAGTTACTTTATGGGTGTTGCAATATTATCTAGTAAGAGAAGTAAAGATCCATCAACACAAGTTGGAGCATGTATTGTTAATGAGTATAAGAGAATAATTTCACTTGGTTATAATGGAGCTCCAACAGGTTTTGATGATGATAAGAATATGCATTGGGAAAGAGAAGGAAACTTTTTGGACACAAAATATGCATATGTATGTCATTCTGAATTAAATGCAGTTTTAAATTCTACAGCATCTGTTAAAAATTCCACATTATATGTAACCTTATTTCCATGTAATGAATGTACAAAAGCAATTATTCAGTCCGGAATAAAAGAAATTGTTTATTTATCAGATAAATATAGTGGTACTGATTCAAATATTGCTTCTAAGAAAATGTTGGATGTTTGTGGTGTAAAATATAGACAATATAAACCAGAAAACATAAAAATAGAACTAAACTTATAAAATAAAGAAAAGAGGTGCTTTAATTATGATGAGTTTATTAGAGTATGCTAACGACGTAAATAAGTCTTTAGATGAGATTAAAAAATTATGTTTAAAACTCGACATAAAATATGAAGATGAGAATTCATTACTTAGTGATGATGATATAACATTACTTGATAATGAAATTCAATCAGATGAAGAAAATTATCAAGATGAGTCAGAAATGGATGATTATCAATATGATGATGAACTAGATGAAAAAGTAGAAAAGATAATTAGTGATGAAAAAATCGATATTGACAGTCATAGACATAAAGAAAAATTAAAGTCTAAAGCGGATAGAATTGAAAATAGTAAAAATAGTTTCAAATCTATGAGAAAAGAAATGTATAAGCATAAAGAAAAACTTAAATCAAATGAAGAAAAAGACAATAATGTAGTGGTATATAAATCAAATATGACTGTTACTGATTTGGCAAACGAATTAAATGTTAATTCTCTTGATTTGATTAAAAAATTAATGAAATTAGGAATAATGGCTAATGTAAATTACTCACTTAGCTATGATATTGCTGAGCTATTAGTAATTGACTATGAAAAAACTTTAAAAAATGAAGAGAATGTAGATATAAGTAATTTTGAAAAGTTTGATTTAGTAGAAAATGAAGAAGATTTAGTAGAACGTCCACCTGTTGTTACAATTATGGGACATGTAGATCATGGAAAAACTTCACTTTTAGATGCCATAAGACAGACAGATGTTGTAAGTGGAGAAGCTGGTGGAATAACACAAGCAATAGGTGCTTATCAAGTTGAATTGAATGGTAAAAAGATAACATTTATTGATACACCTGGGCATGAGGCTTTTACTGAAATGAGAGCAAGAGGTGCTAGTGTAACAGATATAGTTATTATAATAGTTGCAGCTAATGATGGCGTTATGCCACAAACTAAAGAAGCAATTGATCATGCAAAAGCAGCTAAAGTACCTATAATAGTTGCAGTAAATAAAATTGATTTACCTGATGCTAATGTTGATAGAGTATTAACTGAACTTGTTGAGTATGGTTTAACTCCTGAAGAATGGGGCGGAGACATTTTAGTTAATAGAATATCTGCTAAAACAGGTGAGGGTATTGATTCATTACTTGAAAATATATTATTAGTAAGTGAAATGAATGAATTGAAAGCAAATCCTTCTAGATATGCAGTAGGTACAGTAATTGAAGCAAGACTTGATAAACAAGTTGGAGCAGTAGCATCACTTTTAGTTCAAAATGGTACTTTAAGACTAGGAGATCCAATAGTAGTTGGTACATCTTATGGAAAAGTTAGAACATTAAAAAATGATAAAGGAATAGATATAGTTGAGGCATTACCATCTATGCCTGTAGAAATTACTGGATTAAATGAGACACCTTCTGCTGGTGATAAGTTTATGGCATTTGAGACGGAGAAACAAGCAAAATCAATAGCTGAACAAAGAAAAAACAGAGTAAGAGAAGAAGCTACAAATAGAAATGGAATGACATTAGATGATTTATTTGGTGCAATTCAAGCAGGTGCAAAAGAAATAGCTGTTGTATTAAAAACCGATGTTAATGGTAGCTTAGAAGCAATAAAGCAGAGCTTAGCTAAAATAGATGTTGAAGGTGTTAAGGTTAATGTTATAAGAGGCGGTGTAGGAACAATTACAGAAAGTGATATTGTTCTAGCAAGTGCTTCTAATGCAATTATAGTTGGATTTAATGTTAGACCAAGTGCTAAAACTATGGATTTTGCCAAGGATAATAATGTTGATATAAAGCTTTATGACATAATTTATAAAATGATAGAAGATATAGAAAACTCAATGAAGGGAATGCTTGAACCAGTATATGAAGAAGTAATAACTGGACATGCAGAAATAAGACAAATATTTAAGTTTTCTAAAATTGGTAACATTGCAGGCTCACACGTTACAGATGGTGTTATAAAAAACGGAAGTAATGCTAGAGTAATAAGAGATGGTGTTGTCTTATATACTGGTAAAATAAAGTCTGTACAAAGAGAAAAAGATCAAGTTAAAGAAGTAAAAAAAGATATGGATTGTGGTATTACATTAGAGAATTATCAAGACATAAAAGAAAATGACATTATTGAAACTTATGACTTGAACGAAATTAAGAGATAGGTGAGCAGCATGAGTGTAAAAATAGAACGTTTAGAAAGTTCATTTGTTAAAGAAATAAGCTATATATTAATGGAAGAAGTAAAAGATGAAAATATAAAATTTGTTACTATCACAGGTTGTGACATAACAAATGATTTGAGTTTTGCTAAAGTATATTTTACTGTTTTAGAAAGCTCTAAAAAAGATGAAATTTTAAAATCCTTAAATCATGCTAAATCTTTTATAAGGGGTGAGCTTAGTAAAAGAGTAGAGATAAGACATACCCCAGAATTGACTTTTGTATTTGATGAATCTATTGAATATGGTAACAGAATAGAAAAGGTAATTGAAAAAATAAAAACAGAAGAATAGAATCCTAGTTTGGGTTCTTTTTTTTGAAAAATATTTACTATTCCGACTAAAAGTGATATAATAAGCGACAAATTGATGCATATAATTAATTATGGGTATTAAAACATGTTGTGATATGTTTCGTTGTATAAAAAATATTGATGGGGGATAGATATGACTATTAACAAACAAATTGTAGCTCAATATACAACATATGAACCATTAGAAAAAGATGAATTAAATAGACTAATAAGAGCTGCTAAAAATGGTTCAAAAGAAGCTGAAGAAAGGTTAGTAATGCATAATCTTCGATTGGTTTTACGTCAAGTGTTTAGAAGATTTGGTAGGATTGATTATGATAAGAATGATTTAATATCGATAGGTAAAATTGGATTAATAAAAGCTATTAACACTTACGATGTAGAAAAAAACTTTAGATTTTCATCTTATGCCGTAAAGTGTATAGATAATGAAATACTAATATTTTTAAGAACTATTAAAGACTATCAAATTATTGATAGCTTGGATGACGTCGTATTTTATGGTAAAGATGGTAGTGAAAAAAGATTGATTGATACACTAATTGATGATAGTGTTAATTTTGTTGAGGAACTCGAAAGAATTGAAACTTATAGGATAATTAGAGGTCTTATTGCTGAACTTCCTGATAGAGATAAAGAAATAATAATGTTACGTTTTGGATTTTATGATGAACATATATATACTCAAAAAGAAATAGCAGATGAATTGAATATAGCTCAGTCTTATGTGTGTGGTTTGATAACAAAAATAGTAAAGAAGCTTGGAAGTGAATTAGAGGAACAAGGAGTTATTGAACTTCATGAAAGACCACGTGTTACAGAAAATAATAAAAAAAGTTTTCAAAAAGAACTAGTATTAAAGTAATAATTGTTATAAAAAAACTATTCAAAATATAAAAAATATGTTATTATTTTATTATAGATTGGAGTTCGATAATATGGATAATAAGAAAACTACTAAAACTATGACCAATAAAAATACAAAAACTAAAACTACTGCAAAGACTACTACAAAAAGAAATTCAAAACCTAAAGTAACTAAAATGAAAAAAGTGGAAGCTGAAGCAAAAGCATTTGATTCAAAAACTGCTACAAATGCAGGTATAATAATTTTATTTATATCTATTTTAGCCTTGATTATATTTATTGTAGCAGGTGGAATTTGGTCATTAAAATTAAGCACTTTACCTATTTTTACAAATAACATTAAAATAGGTGGGAGTGGTTTTAATGCAGAAATAATTGATACTAAAAATATTGATACTGATAAGTTATTTAATAGTAAATATTTTAATGCATTAAATCTTTTATCTGATTCTATAGCTTTTGGAACTACGTGGTTAAATGTTTGTGAAAATGGTCAAACTACATATAATAATGATATATATGTAAAAGTTTGTAGTGATGAGTTTAAATCATTAAAGGATGTATATGATAAATTTTTACCTTATATAAGTAAGGATTATATAAGTGAATTGATCGGTGATAACTTTATTGAAAAAGATGGGTACTTATACATTAAACCAATTTGGATAGATAAAAACAATGAATATATTGGTTTTGATTCTTATAAAGTAGAAGAAAAAACTTCAGATAAAATTGTTTATATGGTAAAAAGTAAGTATGGTAAGTTGAACTGCTCAAGTAATTGTAATTATTCATATAATGATAATAAATTTACATTAGTTAGGGAAGGAAATAGATGGGTAGTTTCAAACCTTGAAATGCCTTATTAATCTATTCCCTTTTTTTGGTGTTGTGTTATGAAGAGTTATAATTTGCAATCTGTTAAAAATTTATTGAATGAAAAGAAATATAGAGAATTAACATTGATAGTTAATGATATTAAAGATAGAGATGTATATGATAAAGAAGACATGGATATATTAAATTATTTATACAAGAATAAAGACATAAATGCATATCTTTATGAAGCAATGGTTAAAATTTATGATGTATTTCAAAAAAAATTTATTAGTAATATATCTGATTCTAATAATAATGAATATATTATCGATAATGGTGACTATAGCAATTTACACGAAGAAGAAAAAGATAATAAAATAATAAAAGAGTATTTCACATCTGAAGATGAAGAGATGCCAAGAATTTTGATAAGATTTAATGAGGAATATAAGAATATCTGTTATGATATAATGAATAAAATATATGATTCTAGAGAAGACGATATTGGATTTGAATTAATAAATGAGGGTAATAATTTAGAACACACCTTATTAGTTTATTTGTTACCATCTAAAATGGTTGATAATGTTATTTTAAATCAGATAAATATTATGATGGATATAGTTAATAGTTGTATTTCAAATAAAAATAATAATGTTGTTTTAAAATATGATTTAGAAAATTTAGTTAATAGATTTGAAGACTCAAAGAAAATACATTCATTTAACATGTTTAAAGTTGGATATATATATGTAAAAGGCAATAAAAGATTTTATATAAATATAGATAATAGGGAGCAAGATTTGATTTTTGATAATATAAAAAAAGCATATCAAAACAGGAAAATAGTAAGTTATGATAATACTCCATATACTTTTTCAGCAAATTTAGCATACGCAAATTCTAATATGATTGGATTTGTTATAGTATTAATTATTATAGTGATTATAGTTGTTACAATTTTAACTTTAGGGGGATAGCGATTTATGAAAAACGTTACAAATGAAGATAAATATAAAAACTATAAATATAGAAAAGTATTAAGAATACTAATAATTGTTTTTGGATGTATAACTATAATATTATCAATTTTATCACTATTAAAATATGTAAATGTTATTTTCCCAATAATAACACTTTTATTAACTCATATGTTAAGTTTATATAGAAATAGTTTAAGTATTAAATGATAATAAATTATATATAATTTTAACACTTTTTTATAAAACACATATACTTATTGTAGTAGGTAATTATGAACGAATTATCTAATACAGTATCTTCGGTTGGAAACTATAATAATGTACCAACCTCACTTACTTCAAACACTTCTGTTGTAAATATTGTTAATGGACTTACATTAACAAATGAAGCTGACAAGAAAAACTGGAGTGATGGCTATTTGATGTATACAGTAACACTTGATAATCAGACAGATACAGCATATGAAAATCCTGTTGTAACTGATGTTATTGATACAAATCTAGTTGAGTTTGTAATAGGAAGTGTAAAAATTAATGATGTAGCTGCCACAGAATCACAACATTCATATAATACTAATACACATACTCTAACAGTTACTTTAGATAAGGTTGATGCAACATCAAAAGTTATTATTACTTTTAATGTCAAAAAAAATTTAATGGTTTTTTCATATTAAAAAGCTTTGCTGATGTAAAGTATGATGACGACTATGAACTACAAAGCAATTATGTTTATGTTACTATGATGAGTCCATTTAAGAAATCATCTAAGCGGAATTTTGGCTGTAGTACACCATATTGGAGATACTAATCACTGCTTAAGGTGATTTTTTTGTATATGCATTATAAAAGAGCACCTAATGTGCTCATAATAGTAGTTATGATAATTTAACTATATTTAAGTATGTATTTGTTCCAGAACCTGGCGATATGGTTGCAGCAGCACTTGAAGTTATTATTAAACTAATTTCATCACCTGCATTAAATGAATTTATAGTACTTCCTACAAAATCATTAATTTGATTTGCAGTAACACTTTTCACAATGCTTGAACTGCCTATAGGCACTGCCCCTTGTTTTACTTCGACGGTTAAGTTACTATTAACACTTGAACTGCCTGAAAAATAATAATCAACTTTATATGTGCCATCTTCTGTAATAGTTAAGGCATTTTGTGTAGCAGTAGTTATTCCACTACTTGGACCATTACTTCCTAAAGGAAGATTTTGAGCTATATTAGTTTCTAATGCCACAGTATCACCAGCTGTACTATATTTACGTCCATATACTCCAGAATTTGCTGGGCCTGTTGGGCCTTCTGGTATAGTTAAGTTTAGTACATAATCTGGAGAATTACCAGTAATTGATGCACTTGCTTCAGTGCCAGGAGCACCTGTTGTAACAGTTCCAATGCTTAGTGATGGTGAAATTCCCGTTGGTCCGGTCGGACCTATAACATAGCAAAAATTGCACTTTGATTTTATTTTTTTGTTATTACAATTTTTTTCTTTATCATCAAACATATTTATTCCCCTTCCGTTAATAGTTTATGTAATCTTATGATGTAAGTGAAGGCTATTGATTATAAATTGCTGTATTGAAAAGTATCATAAAATATCACTTGTTTTAAATCAGGATATAATATATAATAATTAATTGTTGGAGGGAATAAAATGGCAAATAAAAAAAATATTAAGGAAATAAAAATAACAATTGAAGGAGACGAATGGGTAAAAGCTTTAGATAAGGCTTTTGACAAAAAAAATAAAGAAGTAACTATAGCTGGTTTCAGAAAGGGTAAAGCACCTAGAAATGTATATGAAAAAAAATATGGCAAAGAGAGTTTGTTTTTTGATGCAAGTGACTTTGTAATACAAGATGCATACATGAAAGCATTAACACAATTAGGAGATGAATCAGTTCCTGTTGCACAACCAAAAGTTGATATAACAAACATAAGTGATGAAAAAATAGAATTTAAATTTACATTTATAACAAAGCCTGATGTAAATGTTAAGAAGTATAAAGGATTAAAAGTTACAAAAGAAAAGGTTAGTGTTACAAAAGAAGAAATAGATCATGAAATCTCACATATATTGGAAAGATACAGTGATTTAGTTGTTAAGGAAAACGGCAGTGTAGAAAAAGGTAACGTTGCAATAATTGATTTTGAAGGATTCAAAGATGGAGAAAAATTTGAAGGTGGAAAAGGTGAAAACTACGAGTTAGAAATAGGTAGTAATACTTTTATACCTGGGTTTGAAGATCAACTTATTGGAATGAAAGCATCTGAAGAAAAAGATATTAATGTAACATTTCCTGAGGACTATCCAGCAGAGGAGTTAAAAGGAAAAGAAGTAGTATTTAAAGTAAAAGTAAATGAAATAAAAGAAAAAACAAAGCGTGAGCTTGACAAAGAGTTGTTTGAAGACTTAGGTATGGAAGGTGTTAATTCAAAAGAAACACTTGAAGAAGAAATCAAAAAGAATATTGAAGCCCAAAAAGAGATGGATGCTGAAAATAAATATGTTGACAAACTACTTGAAGAAGTTGGTAAGAATACAGAAGTAGATATTCCAGAAGAAATGGTAGAAGAAGAGGTTGATAGATTAATTCATCGTTTTGAAGAGCAAATCAAAATGCAAGGAATATCACTAGAATTATATTATCAATTTACTAAAACAACTGAGAAAGATTTAAGAAATCAATTAGAAAAAGAAGCTTACTCTCATGTTTTATATCGTTTAATGCTAGAAGAAATTTCTAAATTGGAAAAATTAGAAGTAACTGATGAGGAAGCATCAGCTGAAGCATCAAAACTTGCAGAAAAATACAATATGAAGGAAGAAGAGTTCTTAAAAGCATTTGGTGGTATTGAAATGGTAAAATATGATCTTGAAATGAGAAAGGTTATTGATTACCTAAAGGAAAATAATAAATAATTAGAGTGTTTTGATACACTCTTTTTTTAAAAATTTAATTGATAAGCATTTAACTTTTGTTAAAAGTATGATATTATTATACATATAATAGGAAGGATTTGGTTATACATGAAAGATAACAATGGATATGGTTTATATTATTTGATTATTGTGTTTTTAATTATAATGATTGGAATACCACCTTTACTTAGAGTACTTATACCGAATGAAAAGTTAAATAATACAAACAATAATAAAAATAATAATACTGAAAAAGTTGATGATAAAATTGATCAAAAGGATAACAACACTAACAATGTTAATGGTAATAATTTAACTTGTAATATAATGAATCCCTTAGACGATAACAAAGACTTAATAAATGTTGTTACAGAATATAAAGATGATGAAGTGGTATCACTTAAAATAATGTATGATAGTATTCTATTACAGGACAATAATTCTTCACAATTAGACATAACTAAATTAAAGGATGTAAAGGGTTCTAGTTTTGATGATACATCAAATACAATAATTTTTGATTTTAGCAATAATTCAGTTGATAAGACAAAACTTGAACAGTTTCTAAACAAACCTAGTGATCAAAAGAAATATTATGAGAATCTAGGGTTTACATGTGTAAACAAATAGATTATGGAGGAAATATGGAAATTGTAAAAGATATAAAAAGGGAAATATTTAAAGCATATGATATAAGAGGTAAATATCCAGAACAAATAGATAAAAATATTGCGTATACAATTGGTAAAAGTTATGGTACTATGCTTTTAAATAAAAATAAAAATACATGTATTGTTGGTTATGACAATAGACATTCTTCAATGGAACTTTCTCTTGCGTTGGTACTTGGAATATTATCTACAGGTGTAGATGTAATAAGCCTAGGACTTGTAACAACACCAATGGCTTTGTATGCTAAGGAAGTATTAAAAATTCCTAGTTATATAATGGTTACGGCTAGTCATAATCCTAAGGATGATAATGGATTTAAATTTTCTTTTGATGAAAGTGGAAATGTTAAGGGTAGTGCTATATCTGATTTTTATGATTTTACTGTAAATGGTAAGTTTTCTGAAGGTGTAGGCCGATTTAGTAAATATGATATTACTAAAGATTATTTGGATTTATATAAAAATGATATTAAATTAGGAAATAGAAAACTAAAAGTAGTATTAGATTTAGCAAATGGTACGACAAGTGTAATTGCAAGAAAAATATTTGAACTTTTTGACTTGGATTTGACAATTATAAATGAGAAAAGTGATTCAGATTTTCCTAATCATCATCCTGATCCTTGTGTAAATGAAAATCAAAAACAATTAAGTGACAAAGTATTAGAATTAGGCGCAGATATTGGTATTGGTTTTGATGGTGATGGAGATAGATGCGGTATTGTTGATGAGCTTGGTAACATTATAAAGACTGATACATATATGGCTATAATGTGTAAAGACATTATACTTAACAATTCAGATAAGCGTATTTTATATGATGTTAAGTGTTCTAATGCATTAAAAAATGAAATAGTAAAATGGGGTGGAAATCCAATTTGCTATAGGACTGGGGCTTCATATACTTGTAGTAAAGTAATAGAAGACGGAATACCATTTGGTGGTGAGTATTCTGGACATGTATATTTTAATGATAGAATTCCAGTTATTGGAAGCGGAATATATGCTGGTCTAAGAATGGTTGAATTGTTATCTAATACTGATAAAAATTTAAGTGATTTAGTTAATGGTATTGACAAGTATTATTCTACTGATGAAATTAAGATTCACTCTCCTAATGATATTAAGGAAAGGGTAATAGAAGATATTAAAAAATATTGTATAAATATGCGATTTAATATAGATGATACAGATGGTGTTAAAGTAATTAGAGATGATTCTTGGGCACTTATTAGAGTAAGTAATACTGGTCCTAATATAACTGCTAGATTTGAGTCTTCTAGTGAAGATAAACTAAAATCAATTCAAAGAGAATTTATTAATTTAATCAAATATTTTAATAAGTAATAAGTGTACTAAATTTTTATTTAGTATTCTTTTTTTTATTGACACATGACAACTTGTCATACTATAATTAAATAGTTCATAATTAGAAGGTGATAATATGCCAAGTAAAACATTTTATAATTTATCTCAGGAAAAACAACAAAAGATAATAGATGCGTCTAAAAAAGAGTTTTCAAATAATCTTTATCAAGATGTATCACTTAATCAAATAATTAAGAATTCAAATATATCTAGAGGTAGTTTTTATATGTATTTTACAGATAAAGAAGATTTATACTTTTATCTTTTAAATGAATATAAAGCTAACTTTGAAAGAATTATTATAAAAACATTAAATGATAATAATGGAGAGATATTTTCTACATTTGAAAACTTATTTACATTACTTAGTAATAATATAATAAAAAATAATAATTCAAATTTTATAAAGAAAGTATTTCTAAATATGAATTACTTAATTGCTAATGAACTTCTTAGAAAAAAACCTAATAAAATGTTAGAGGAATATCTTTTTGAATATATAAACAAGGATTATCTTGTTATTAAAAATAAGTGCGACATATTAAATCTTTTACATATAATAATAATGCTTTTTATGGATAATTTAACTAAATTAGTAAATGAAATGGAAGACTTAAATATAATTAAAAAGTATTATAATGAACAATTAAACTTATTAAAAAGTGCATTTTATGAAGAAGGAGGAAATTAATGAAAGAGATTTTGAAAATATTAAAAAAACATTTACCTAAAATAGGTTTTATAATCATTTTCTTAGTACTTTTAGCTAATTGTGATCTTGCATTACCTTCATATACTTCAAATATAGTAAATGTTGGTATACAACAAAATGGTATAGAATATGCATCACCAATAGTAATGAGAGAAGAAACATACAATGAACTTAAAATATTTATGGGTGATAAACAAGATATATTAGATAATTATACTAAAATATCAAAATCTAATCTTGAAAGTAAAAAATATAATGAATATGTTAAACTTTATCCAGCTCTTAAAAACGAATCATTGTATATTTTAGAAAATGTTAATAATGATACTCTATCATCAATTGAAAAAGAGATTTCTACACCGCTTTCTATTTTATCTGCAATGAAACAAATGAAGAGTATGAATACGGGTGAGAGTAACCCTAATATACCTAGTGATACATCCATAGATACTATTAAAGCTAAAATGGATAGTATGGGAGAGTCTGTAGTAAAGCAATATGCAATAAATAGAGTTAAAGAAGAATATAAAGCAGTTGGACTTGACATAGAAAAAGTACAAATGAAATATATTGCTAAAGCAGGTCTAAAGATGTTAGGAATAACATTGGTATCTGCATTAATTACTATTTGTAATTCATATTTAATTAGTAGATTATCTAGTGCATTCGCTAAAGAGTTAAGAAGTAAAGTAGTTAAAAAAGTAATGAGTTTTTCAAATGAAGAGTTTGAAAGCTTAAGTGCAAGCTCTCTAATTACTAGAACTACTAATGATATACAACAAATACAAATGCTTATAGTAATGCTTATGAGAGTCGTTGTATATGCGCCAATAATTGGTATAGGAGCTTTCTTAAAAGTTAAAGATAGTTCCATGGCATGGGTAATAGGAGTAGCACTAGTAGCTATTCTTGCAGTTATATTAGTTCTATTCTTTGTTGCAGTTCCTAACTTTAAAAAGGTACAAGAGTTACTTGATAGAGTTAACTTAGTATCAAGAGAAATTCTAACTGGATTACCAGTCATTAGAGCATTCGCAACTGAAAAATATGAGGAAAAAAGATTTGATAAAGCAAATAAAGATTTAACTAAAGTTAACTTATTTGTAAATAAAGTTATGTCTGTAATGATGCCAACAATGATGTTTATTATGAACGCAATATGTATATTAATAATTTGGGTAGGTGCAGATAGAATTGATAACGCAACTATTCAAATTGGAGATTTAATGGCACTTATTCAATATTCAATGCAAATTATAATGGCCTTCTTAATGATATCAATGGTTTCTATAATGATGCCAAGAGCACTTGTTTCAATTAAAAGAATTGCTGAAGTATTAAATAAAGAGGTAACTGTAAAAGATCCAATAAAACCAAAGAAATTTAATGAAAAGACTAAAGGAAAGGTAGAATTCCGTGATGTATATTTTAGATACCCAGATGCTGAAGAAGATGTATTAAGAAATATTAACTTTACTGCAAACAAGGGTGAGACTGTCGCATTCATTGGATCAACCGGTAGTGGTAAATCTACTTTAATTAACTTAGTTGCAAGGTTCTTTGATGTAACTGGTGGTAAGATTTTAGTAGATGAATGTGACATTAAAGATGTAAAAATTAAAGACTTAAGAGAAAAAATTGGATTTGTTCCTCAAAAAGGAGTACTTTTCTCAGGTACAATTGCTTCTAACTTAAAATTAGGTAATGAAAAACTATCAAAAGAAGAAATGAAGCGTGTTGCACAAATAAGTCAGTCATTAGAATTTATAGATAAAAAAGAAGATGGATTTGGTAGTCCAATTTCGCAAGGTGGAACTAATGTATCTGGTGGTCAAAAACAACGTCTTGCTATAGCAAGAGCAATTGCTAAAAATCCAGAAATATATATATTTGATGATAGTTTCTCTGCACTTGACTTTAAAACTGATGCAAAACTTAGAAAAGCATTAAAAGAGTATACAAAACATAGTACTATTCTAATAGTAGCACAAAGAATAAGTAGTATTATGAATGCTGATAAAATAATTGTACTAGAACAAGGTGAAGTAGTTGGAATGGGTACTCATAATGAATTGTTAAAAAATTGTGAAGTATATAAAGAAATTGCTTCATCACAATTAGGAGAGGAGGAGATTAAAAATGCCTAAGCATAAAGGTGGACCTCCTATGTCTGTAGAAAAAGCAAAGGACTTTAAAGGAACTATAAAAAAATTATGGGGATACCTATCAAAATATAAAATAGCTTTAATAATAGTTGTATTGTTTACTATTGCTAGTACAATATTTAGTGTAGTAGGGCCAAAAATACTTGGTAATGCAACCACTGAATTATTTAATGGAGTAATAAGTAAATATACGGGTGGAGCTGGTATTAACTTCACTAAAATTGGTAAAATCTTACTATTCTTACTAGCACTTTATATATGTAGTGCAATATTTTCATACATACAAGGTATTATAATGACTAATATCTCACAAAAACTTGCATATAGATTAAGAAAAGAAGTATCTAAAAAGATTAATAAACTTCCTATGAAATTCTATGATAATAAAACACACGGTGAAATATTATCAGTTATTACAAATGATATAGATACATTATCACAAAACCTAAATATAGAAGCAACGCAAGTAATTTCATCAGTCACAACTATAGTAGGAATACTAATTATGATGTTCTCAATTGACTGGATTATGACATTAGTAGCGCTTTTAACCCTTCCATTATCAATTGTAATAATTGCATTTATTATGAAAAAGAGTCAAGGTTACTTCAAATCTCAACAAGATTATCTAGCTGATGTTAATGGTGAAGTAGAAGAAATGTTTTCTAATCAAAGCGTTATAAGAGTATTCAATGCTGAGAGTAAAATGATTTCTAAATTTGAATATGATAACAATAAACTTGCTGATGTTGCTTGGAAAAGTAACTTTGTCTCAGGTCTAATGCATCCTATTATGAATTTTGTTGGTAACCTAGGATATGTAGTAATCGCAATACTTGGTAGTTACTTTGCTATAATAGGAAGAATTACAGTAGGTAATATTCAATCATTTATTCAATACACAAAAAACGTCACTAATCCAATCGCACAAATTGCACAAATATCTAATATGTTACAATCAATGGTTGCAGCTAGCGAAAGAGTATTTGAATTTTTAGATGAAGAAGAAGAAAAAGAAAAAAATAAAGAATTTATTCCTACTAATAAAATAGATGGTAGTGTAGAATTTAAGAATGTTAAGTTTGGCTACAATCAAGATAAAATAATTATTAATGATTTCTCAGCTAAGGTAAAACCAGGACAAAAGATAGCAATAGTGGGTCCAACAGGGGCTGGTAAAACTACTATAGTTAAACTTCTAATGAGATTCTATGACTTAAACTCTGGTGAAATATTAGTAGATGGTCATAATATAAATGATTATAGAAAAGAAGATATAAGAGGATTATTTGGTATGGTACTACAAGATACATGGTTATTTAATGGTACTATAATGGAAAACATTAGATATGGTAAATTAGAGGCAACTGATGATGAAGTAATAGAGGCTTGTAAAATGGCACATGTACATCACTTTATTCAAACATTGCCAGATGGATATAATATGATGTTAAATGAAGAAACAACCAATATCTCGGGTGGACAAAAACAACTTCTTACCATTGCAAGAGCGATACTTGCAGATCCTAAAATACTAATATTAGATGAAGCAACTTCATCAGTAGATACAAGAACAGAAATATTAATTCAAAAAGCTATGGATAAATTGATGGAAGGAAGAACCTCATTCATAATTGCACATAGATTATCAACAATCAAAAATGCTGATTTAATCCTTGTTATGGATAGTGGTGATATAGTTGAACAAGGAACTCATGAAGAATTACTTAAAAAGAATGGATTCTATGCAAAACTATATAATTCCCAATTTGAAAAATAAAAACTTCACAAAAAATGTGAAGTTTTTTGTATATAATTATTTGAAACAAACAACCTAATATTGGTGATAAAGTGATTATTAAACATAAAATTATTGATTTTAATGGTGATAAGGTACTTATTTTATTCTTGGATTTAAATTATGAATTTGCTGGTTTTAAAAATAACAAAAAGGAATTAAAAGCTGAAATAAATGATTATATTAAAAATAATAATCTTAAATTTAATAACAAAGTTATGATTGCGATGGGTGGTATAATTTTAGCCAGTCTAATATATGTTAACAATGATTTAAGCTTTAATAAGTTTGAAAATGATAAAATACTTAAATATACTGATAATAATTTAGTAACAATTGTTAGTAAAAATATAGAGCCTACAAAAGTAAAAACAACATCTACAGAAAATAAAGAAAAAAATAATTCCAACGTTTCGCAAAATAATACTATACTTAAGGCAAATACTAATCCTTCTAAAAAAAGTAATAACGATAATAATAGCAACAAACAAGTGAATCAGAAAAAGAATACTACTCAATCAAATCAAAGTAAAAGCAATTCAAAAACTAATTCAGCAAAGGATACTTCTACAAAAGAGGAGAAAAAGCAAATTGTATCAGTACATAGGAAAAATGGAAATGTAATTAATCTTGAATTAGAAGAATATGTAATTGGCGTTGTTGCAGCAGAAGCACCTGCATCTTTTAATATTGAAGCACTTAAATCACAAGCTGTAGTTGCTAGAACTTATGCATTAAAAGCTATAAAAAGTAATAAAAAGCTTACTGATACAGTTTCTACACAAGCATATATTGATACTACACAAATGAAAAGTAAATGGGGAAATGAATATGATAAATATTATAATAAAATAAAGAGGGCAGTGAATGAGACTAAGGGAATGTACATTGTATATAACAATCAAATTATAGACTCGGTTTATCACTCTACAAGCAATGGCTATACAGAAGATGCATCTAGAGTTTGGGGACACACAGTTCCATATTTGAAATCAGTTGAATCAAAGTGGGATATTAATACAAGCGGATATAAAAGAACCGTTGAAATTGAATTTAATCAATTAAATAAAATATTTGGTATAAGTAATCTTGATCAAATAAGTATAATAAGTAGGAATTCAACAGGTAGGGTAGATAAACTAAAAATAGGTGATGAGGAATATTCTGCAGTTGATTTTAGGGAGCTTTTAGGACTTAGATCTACTGATTTTGATATAAAAATTGATAATAATAAATTATCAATAACAACAAAAGGCTATGGTCATGGTGTTGGACTTAGTCAATATGGTTCAAATGGAATGGCAAAAGAAGGATATACATATGATCAGATAATAAAGCATTATTATACAGGTGTTAATATAGTAAAATTAAACTGAAACCGACAGTATTCTTGGTTTTTTTTTTTTATAATTTTATTGGTGATTGTTTTGAAAATATATTTTGATTTGGTTTTTATAATTAATTTTATTTTTGATTTTTTACTGCTTCTTTCAGTTTCATATATATTGAAAAGAAATGCAAGTATTAAAAGAATATTATTTGGTAGTTTTGTTGGCAGTATATCAATATTTTTACTTTTCATAAAGCTTGATAATTTTACATTGTTTATTTATAAAATATTTATCAGCATTTTAATGATTTTATCTACATTTTCATTTAAAAATTTTAAGTATTTTATATCCAATATAACATATTTATATATATCCAGTATAATTTTAGGAGGAGGTCTATATTTATTAAATAATCAGTTTTCATATAAAAATAATGGATTATTATTTTCAAGTAATAAATTTGAACTAAATATAATTTTTTTATTAATTGCATCACCTGTAATAATATATTTCTACCTTAAACAGTTAAAATTACTAAAAACAAAATATAATAATTATTATAAGGTTGAACTGTTTTTAAATAATAAAAAATACTTATTTACTGCATTTTTAGATACTGGTAATAAACTTAAAGATCCTTACAAAAAACGACCAATTATTTTAGTTAATACTGATAAAATTAAATTCAGTTATGAAGATTGTATTTTAGTACCATATGAAACCGTATCAGGAAATGGAATATTAAAGTGTTTAGTAGTTGACAAAATAGTAATAGATAATAAACATGTAATTATTAAACCTTTAATTGGATTATCTAATCAGATGTTTAAAATAGAAGGTATTAATATGCTTCTTAATAGTCAAACTTTGGAAGGAGAAATTTAAAATGATTAGTTTGATATTAATTTTTGAAAAGTTATATGATTTTAGTAATGTTTTATTTTTTGTAGGTGCAACTGATAAGTTACCAGAACCATTGTCTAAGGATATGGAAGAGTATTATTTAATCAGATCAAATGATGGAGATTTAACTGCAAGAGATAAACTTATTGAGCATAATTTAAGATTGGTTGTATTTTTGGCAAAAAAATATGAAAACACTAAAGTTGATTTAGAAGATTTGGTAAGCATTGGTACTATAGGGCTTATTAAAGGTATTAAAACCTATAGTATGGATAAAAACATTAAATTGGCAACATATGCATCTAGATGTATTGATAATGAAATACTTATGTATTTGAGAAAAAATAAAAAAATCAAAACAGAAGTTAGTTTTGAGGAATCATTAAGCTTTGATATGGATGGCAATGAATTACATTTAGAGGATATATTAGGAACAGATCCTGATTTAGTTACAAAAGGTTTAGAAGAAGATTTAAATAAAAATATTATAATTAATGAAATAAATAAACTAAATACTAGAGATAGGGAAATAATGGTTATGAGATATGGTCTTGTAACTGGAGAGGAAATGACTCAAAAAGATGTTGCTGAAATTTTAGGTATAAGTCAGTCATATATATCTAGAATAGAGAAGAAGGTGATTAAGAGGATAAAGAATATAGTAAACAGCTAATTTTCACAAAATTAACACATAAATTTAATTTGTTTTATACATTAATTTGATAGACTTAAATACGTAAAGGAGGATGATAAGTAGATAACTATACAATAAATAAAAAATATACCTTTCTTATAAACTAAAAATAATATAAAATACTCACTTAAATATATTAATAAGAGAAATTAAAACAAACTAATTTCTCTTTTTTGATTAAATTAATTAAAATTACAAATAATATTACTGGTGATTAAATTATGAAGGTATTAATAACTGGAGCTTGTAGTGGAATAGCATTTTTAACTGGAATTTCATTAAATGAAAGAGGTCATACTGTTTATATGACTACACACACTGAAAAACAAAGAATTACATTGGAAAATAAATTAATGAGTATGAATATTCATGGTATAAATGTATTTAAAATGGATATAGGAGCAGATGATATAAATAAAATAAAAAAATTAGATATTGATGTTTTAATTAATCATGCAGCTATTGGAATTGGAGGTTCTATACTAGATCTAGAAATTGATAAAGTAAGAGAAAACTTTGATATAAACTTTTTTTCATCATTTACACTAGCTAAAATCTTTTTAAACAAATTAATAAAAGAAAATAGAAAAGGGAAGGTTATATTTACTTCTTCTATGGCAGGATATTTTCCTTTAGAATTTTTAGGAAGTTATTGTTCTACAAAATCTGCTATTACCATGATGGCAAAATGTCTAAGAAAAGAACTTAAGTATAAAAATTCTAATATTCAAATTAGTGTTATAGAGCCTGGAGCATATAGGACGGGTTTTAATCAAGTTATGATAGATACAATTAATTCCTGTATAAATAAAAATTCATATTTTTATGATGTGAAAAATCAAGTTGGTTTTTTACTTAATTTGAAGTTTAAACTTACTGAAAAAAAGAATTTAAATTCTATTGTTTGTCAGATTTTAAAAGCTGTTGAAGATAAAAATAATAGAATGTTTTATTCTGCACCATTATTTCAAAATATATTTAAAAAGATTTATCTGCTATTTGAATAACTATTTGTTTTGTATCCTGATTAACTTTGCGTGCATTACGACTTTTTCTTTATCGTTATAGCAGGTGGATAAAGTTAAAATCTTATCATTTTGATTTAATTCTACATTAAAGTTATAAACACTTCTTTTATAAAGCTTGTTTATAAAAATGTAAAACTCATCATTAGATTTAAATGTTGTTTGTATATAATCATTTGTTGTTGGTATGTGGTAAACACTAAATACTTGCCATAAACTGTTTGATTTTTCTGTAGATAGCTTAATTATATGATTCTTATTGTCATTATACCAGTTACTTGATAATAGATTTTTTAAGCTACCAAACATGGTTTTGTCAATTCTTCCATGTGCATATAAAATTGTGTTTTTGTCTAAATCGTTAATATTATTTCTATAATCTAAAAATACCCATCCTGCTTGATTATAACTTTTATCAAATGAGTGCTTTAAATAATATTTATTATCACTTGTCTGTACAAATGGATAATTAATATTTGTTCCATTAACTTGTATCCATCCAGCTGTATCAGAATTTATGGATTTTAGCTTGTTAAACTCAACATCAATTAGATTAGTCTTTATATAGTCCCAATATGGATTTTTCTCGTCTTTTGGTGGGTTTATAATTTCTTCATCAATTTTAGTTGGTTTTATATCTTTAACTTCTATAGTAGAAGTTATTTTTTTTACTTGATAAGTAGTTTTTTTAGAATCTTTATACCAAGCAAAAATATTGATAATAGAATATATAAACAAAGTAAAACTTGCTATTAAAACTATAGTAATAATTATATTATTATAATTAATTTTGCGCTTCTTTATCATAAATCCTCCATAATAAATAAAGTTATAAATATATTACAACAAAAATTATAACATAAAAGCTACAAAATATAATAGATAATTCCATGTTAATTAACTCTCAGGAAAATTCTAATAAACATTAATAAAAATTTAATATATAATCATAATAGAGGAGGACATTTAAAAAGGAAAAGAAATGAAAAAGAAAGTATTGTTATTAACCGTAATAATGGGGAGTTTATTTTTAATGGTTGGATGTGGAAATATTAAAATAAGTAGTAGTGATGATATTTCATATACTAATAAGTTTGAATGTACTAGAAAAGGGGCTTCAACAACTCAACAAGTTTATTATTCAACTAAGCAGTATCCATCAAATGAAAGTGATAATGGTAAAACTGCTGTTGAAACCGAATCTTCAAGAATTTATGATTTTAATAAAAATGGTGATAAGTTATTAGCATATTATGATATAATTACTTATAATTATCTTGTAGATTATGATATGAATGCTCAAAAAGCATACTTTGAAAACACATGCAAAAGCATTGATAAAAACACTTACAAAAGTTGTAATGTAACTTTAAAGGATAAGGTGATTACTATAATTTCAGAAGTCGACTTAAATTCTGAAGAAAGTAAAAAATATCTTTCAAAAGCAACACTTGATTCTATTAAAGAAAATTATTTAGAATCTTCATATACTTGTAAATAATCGAATGGAATTAACTTTAACATAGTTAATTCTTTTTTTACATAAAAATTTAAAATTAATTTAGAATAAATGGGTATAATAAGAGTAAAAGAAACAAAAATATTTTAGTTTTTTAATAAAAATTGTTACTAGGTATTGTCAATATTAAATATTTATGTTATTATTAATTTACTTGATTTATGGCGATGTAGCTCAGCTGGCTAGAGCGTCCGGTTCATACCCGGAAGGTCGGGGGTTCGATCCCCTCCGTCGCTACCATTGATGAATTTGTTCGAACTATTCGAACTTTAAATACACTTTCAGTCTGAAATATGACTGATTTTTAATTATATAAAAATCCCCACCTGATAATTTTGTTGCCTGTGTCAAAATATCTAGGAGGTTAAATATTTAGCCATAACAACTAATTAAAGTGTAGAAAAGAAAAATGATTTTTGAAACAAAAATTTAATTTATTAAGATTATAATTTATGATATATTATATATGGTGAGATGTTATTATGATTAAAGAGGCCGTTAAATATCCGAGATTTTCTGAAGTTGACTTTATAAAATTATATTGTGCAATGAATTTTAAAAATAAACACTCTCCAATTATAAATCATCAGGAATTAGAAAAAAAGTTATATAGATTTTATTTATTACCTGAATTTAGAGATTTATTTCAAGATATATGTCCCAAAAAAGATTATATAGATTCAGAAAACAGTTATTTGAATTTAAGCACTGCCTTGAATACAGCACAATTATTTGGATTATTAATACCTATTCAAGGTACCGGAGAAATTATATCAATTATTTCTTGTGATGAGAAAATAGCACAAGAAATAATATCAAATACTGATACCGAAATGGTTACTAGAATGGCTAAATTATTAAAGTCACCTATAATGCAAGAAATTCTAGAATTGGGACCAACATTGGTAAAAAAGAAAAATTAAAAATATTTAATAATTGGCTAAAGTCGATTGTTATGGTAAATATTATTAAAGAAGAATTACCTATTGAAGAATCGTTAAAAAGTGACATTATATAAAATCAATAAAGGATGTATTATCTCTAAACATGGAGGAACATTTATGATAAAATATGTACATAAGAAAACAATTCAAAAAAATTTAAGAAAGAAGTTTAATAGATAAAATTAGGAGGTTTTATGGAATTGAAAGAAATGAAGTTTACGAAAAAAAAGGAATTTATTTATGACGATAATAAATTTATAGAATGGCGTATTGGGTATTCACTTTGTACTGTATATAAACAAAGTATAGAATATGGAACTATTGAATTATGGAATTTTGGATATTGTCCTTCAACTAAGGATTTCTATTATACAAGAAACGTTCATTTACCAAAAGAAATTAAAGAATATTTTAATGGTGCGGTATATAATAAGCAAAATATTGATAAAATGGAAGAATTTGGTATTTATAATGGAAATGAGTTGCAAAAATTAATAAATCTTTGTGAAGAAGAAAAAAAAGAAGTAACAGCTTCTAAAATTCAAGCGGAAATACAAAAACAAAAGATTTTAGATTTTTGCAAAACACTAAAAAAAGAAAAAACAATAATTAAAAATAATGGCTAGTAAAAACTTATTATTAACATTAATAAGGAATACTATGCTCTTTTTTGGTAGTTAGGAGTGAATTATGTTAAAATATTTATAGGTCCAAATTGATTTGGAAAAGCTTACGAATTAGAAAAAATTAAAAAATCATTATTTGAAGAATATAATAATAGAAAAGATGTATATATAGCAGCACATTCACTAGAATTATTAAACATGCTAAATATTAACTTCGATAATTTGTTTATTACTCTTTTAAAGGCAGGAATATAATGAAAAATAAAATTATTCTGAAAAATATAATTGTTATACTTAATATAGCAATATATTTTTATCTAGTGTTTTGGAAAAGAAATCAATATGTTTATAATATGACATATTTTAAATGTATATTGTTTATGATTATTAATAGTGTTTTTATATATGCTAGTGGTGTTTTAATAAATAAAGAAAAAGAATATAAATCAAATAACACTCTATATATAGTACTTTTTGGAATACTATTGTTTTCATTTACCTTCATTATAGCAAGACCAAAATTGCAGTTTTATACATGGACATATGGTGGTCAATATAAATTATTTGATACAATAGTATCACAATTGGAGCATGGCTCTGTTTCATTAATAATGAAAAATATTTTAGGAAATTGTATGATGCTTATTCCACTTTCCTTTTTATTGATGATTAGAACGAAAAAATTTGATAATGTTTTTATACAATCAGTAATAAATTTACCAATAATTATTTTTATTGAAATTCTACAAGCTTTTACTCATACTGGAACCTTTGATGTTGATGATATTTTCTTAAACTATATTGGTACAATAATATTTACTTTTTTGATAACCAGATTTGATATAATTGATAAAATTAGAAATTTATTCTATACGGACTTTAAATTAAATAATACAATGAAATTAACCATATTTTATATAACTTTAGTTATAGTTATTGTCTTTGATATAAATATGCTTGTAATTAAATTTCTATTATAAAGAAAGATTAGATATTTACATAAATGATTAAAGAAAATAAGCAGGAAGAAAGTGATGTTATGAAAAACTTTATATTTGCAGTAATTCCATTTGTAATCATTGGTATTTATATTGCTATTATAGCAGCAAATTCTAAGAAAACTAAAGAAAGCCGTATATCAGAAGGAATGTGCCTAAGTATAGGAATGATAGTTGGTGAGGCAATTGGATCATATATTAAAAAATAAACAAATATAATATTTTAATATTTATTTTAATATGTTATAATTAGGAAAAGAAAGGAGTATTTATGAAGAAAGGTATAGTTAGTGTATTATTATTGTTATGTATGATTACACTTGTAACTGGATGTAATTCAAATAAAGTTAAAGATTTAACTGGTGGTAGTAAAGAAAAAATAACTAAATGTAGTTTGTACAAAAAAGATGTTACATCAAACTATGAAATTAATTCAACTTATACAGTATATTCAAAGAATAAAATTGCATATAAAGTTGAGACTATAGAAAAAGTAACATCAGATAGTGCTGAAGTACTTAACAGTTTTGAAACATCGCTTAATAATTCATATTCACAATTAAATAATGCATATGGTGGATATAAGTATGAAATTACAAAAAAGAATAATGAACTTGTTTCAAACGTATTAATTGATTATTCAAAAGTTAATCTTGAGCAATTAGCAAAGGATCAACCTACTATGAAAAATGTTATGGATGATAATTACAATATTTTATTAGATGGATTATTAGGAACATACAAAAGTATTGGTGCAACTTGCGAATAGACTTAAATACTTAGTCGGTTTTAGTATAAAATATTAACCAAGAATAATTTTCTTGGTTTTTTAATGAAAAAGTTTACAATTTACTCTTTAAATAATTCAATAAATATGATATAGTATGCTCTACCGCCAATTTTATGGGTGGTTTATAGATAAGTTTTATGAATTTAATTTAGTATTTTACATAATATAATATTGTTTCATGTAAGAAACATTAAGTGAGTTTTTAATATTATATTATAATTACTAAATATGACAAAATTCTATATTTGATTGAATTAGAATAAAAAGTAGGAGGTAAATATGTTTAACTTAAACATTGCATTAGGAAGTATAAACATGGCAAAAGATAACTTGAATAAAATGTTTATAGAATCTGGTTTTCATACTGTACTAATTGAAGACATTAATTTTGTTAGTGGCTTTTATGATATTGAGAGGGAAAAAGCAGATAAATTAAATTTAGATGATGAGTATGTAGGAAATGCATACTATAATTTGAAGTTTATAGAATCATATGCAAAAATAAAAACAAAAAAACTATAGTCGTAATAATTTATTCATAATTTTTAATCTTACTATAATAAAGTGGGAGGTAAATTTATGAATTATTTTATATATCCATTAAAAAATATGAGAATTACTCAGTCTTATACTAGTACTTATTCACATAAACTACATTGGTACAATTCAAAGAATTATAAGGATTATCCAATAGATGATGGTGGTAAAGATGGTGGAAGAGAAGGAATATATTGTCCATGTGATGAAATGATTGTAACTGCAATAAAAGGTGTTGGTAACAGTAAAATAACTAACACAATATGGCTTGTTTCAACTTCAAAGGTATATACTCCAACATTTAATGATTATGCATTTATGACACTTACTCACTCTAATGATAGCGACTTCAAAAATATTAAAGTTGGGACAAAATTTAAAAGAGGACAATTGATAGTACACGAAGGTGAAAATGTTGGTGTAGCTACACATATTCATATGACATTTGGACGAGGCTCGTCTAATAGTTGGACAACCAATTCTAATGGAAAAACAGTAATAAAAGGTGATACAAAGAAACCGGAAGAAGTTTGTTATGTGGATACAAGTTTTACAGTAATACATAACTCAGGAGGAATAAAATGGATAACAAAACCAGTAGCAGTTGGAAATCCAATTTCAAGAAATGAAAACAATGATCAGATCGAAATTTTCGTAAGTAATTTAAGAGCAAGAAAAGATCCGAGTGTATCAAACAATATAGTTGGATACATAAAAAAAGGTATATATAATATCACTGAAGTGTCAAAAAAGTCTGATTATGTTTGGTATAAAATAGATGAATATTGGATTGCATATTCTTCAGAATGGGCTAAGATATATAATAAAATTACACCTGATACTGATAAGAAGCCTCAAAAAGAGGACAGTAACAATAATCAAAATAAAGATAATAACGACGAAAAAGTTAATAAAGACAACATTTTTACAATAATATTTAAATTATTTAAAAAATTAATAACATTTTTACAACAAATAATTAAATAGAATAGTATTTTTAAGTACATCAAAAATAAATGATGTACTTTTTTGTTGTGTTTTGTAATTTAATCTATATTCTAACACCTCGATAAATACGTATATTTTTATAGGAGGAATTAACATGACTATAAATAATAATGGACTTAGTAATAAAGAAGTAGAACGACAAAGAAAAAAATATGGTAGTAATGAAATAAATGTGGCAAAAAAGAACAAATTTTTAAATATTTTAATATCTTCTTTGTCTGATCCAATAATTAAAATACTTTTGATAGCATTAGGTATAAAAGTTATATTTTTAATAAAAGACTTTGATTGGTATGAAACTATAGGAATATTAGTAGCAATTTTTGTTGCATCATTTATATCATCGATATCTGAGTATGGTAGTGAAGAGGCTTTTATAAAAATGCAAAATGAAGCTAGTAAGATAAAATGTAAGGTAAAGAGAAATGGCGTTGTTAGTGAAAGCTATATAAATGATATTGTTGTTGATGATTTAGTAATTTTACAAACGGGAGATAGAATTCCTGCTGATGGTTATTTAATAGATGGTAAACTTTCAATAGATGAATCATCTTTAAATGGTGAAACTAAAGAAGTATATAAAGAAAGTTTAAATGCATGGAAAAATACTGTTTCAGATTATAATAAAGTATATAGAGGAACTGTTGTATACTCAGGAAATGCAACGATGATTGTTACTAGTGTTGGTGAAAAAACATTATATGGAAAAATAGCGCTTGAGTTGGAAGAAGAACAACCTGTTGGACCACTTAAAACTAGATTAACCAATTTGGCAAAAATAATAAGTAGAGTTGGATATGTTGCCTCCTTTTTGGTGTGTATATCATACTTGTTTTCTGTAATAGTAATAAAAAATAATTTTGATATTAATTTAATAAAACAAACAGTTTCTAATCTTCCTCTTATAACTTCTTATATTTTATATGCCTTAACTTTATGTGTAACAATAATTGTTGTTGCAGTACCAGAAGGTTTACCAATGATGATTACTTTAGTATTATCATCAAATATGAAAAGAATGCTTAAAAATAATGTTTTAGTAAGAAAGCTAACAGGGATAGAAACTGCAGGAAGTTTAAATATTCTTTTTACTGATAAAACAGGAACTCTTACAAAAGGTAGTTTAGAAGTTATTGGCATTATATCAGGGGATAATAAACAATATTGTAGTGAGATAGAAATGACTAATTATAAAAGGTATCATGAGTTACTAAAAAAGTCATTGTTATACAATAATGAAAGTAGTTATTCATCAGATGAAAAAATAATAGGTGGAAATATTACGGATAAGGCATTACTTAAATTTATTAAATCAAACAAGGATAAAAAAATTGATGTTATAGATAAAATCCCATTTGATAGTAAAAATAAATTTTCTGCTGTATCAATAAAAGATGATGGAAAAATAATAAATTTGTTTAAAGGAAGTCCGGAAAAGATATTACCAGAATGTAGATTTTATTATGATGCATTTGGAAATAAAAAAAGCTTTATTAATAGGAATGAATTTACAAAAAATATTTCAAAATACACAAAGAAAGGTATAAGAGTTTTAACACTTGCAACTAGTGAAAATAAAAGCATTAATAGCTTTTATAATTTTTGTTTGGTGGGCATAGTATTAATTGCAGATGAGGTAAGGCCAGAAGCAATTAAGGGAGTGAAATTAGTAAAACAAGCGGGAATTCAAACAGTTATGATAACTGGTGATAACATTGATACAGCAACAACGATAGCAAAAGAAGTGGGTATTGTAGAAGAAAAAGATGATATTATTATGACAAGCCAAGAATTAAATTCAATGAGTGATGATGAGTTGAAGAAAATCTTACCAAATTTAAGGGTGGTTGCTAGAAGTCTTCCTCAAGACAAGAGTAGATTAATCAGAGTATCACAAGAGTTAGATTTAGTTGTTGGTATGACTGGTGATGGTGTAAATGATGCGCCTGCATTGAAGAAGGCTGATGTTGGATTTGCAATGGGAAGTGGTACTGAAGTTTCTAAAGAGGCAAGTGAGATAGTAATACTAGATGATAATTTTATATCGATATCAAAAGCTATTTTGTTTGGAAGAACTATATTTAAAAGCATAAGAAAGTTTATAATTGTTCAGTTAACAATAAATTTTTGTGCTATAAGTCTTTCTGTTATTTGCCCTTTTATTGGAATAGATACACCAGTAACAGTTATACAAATGTTATGGGTAAATATGGTTATGGATACACTTGCGGGTTTAGCATTTGCATTTGAACCACCTTTACTAGAATATATGATGGAAAAACCCAAAAAGAGAAATGAGTCTATAATTAATAAATATATGGTTAGTGAAATAGTATTTACTGGAAGTTATTCAGCATTTTTATGCCTTATGTTTTTAAAATCACCATTAATAGAGGGTTTATTTAGAAATGGTACAGATAAAATATATTTGATGACGGCATTTTTTGGACTTTTTATATTTATTGATATTTTTAATAGTTTTAATGCAAGAACCGCAAGATTGGATGTTTTATCTAATATTACTTCAAATAAAGTGTTTATTGGAATGATGCTTTTTATAACATGTGTACAAATAGTATTGATTTATTACGGAGGAAATTTATTTAGAACAGCTGGATTAACATTTAAAGAATTTATTATAATGTTTATACTCGCACTTACTGTTATTCCTATAGATTGGATAAGAAAACTAATATATAGAAAGAAAAACGGATTTTCTTCAGTTTGACAAAAATTACTGTATGTGATACAATCTACAAAGTTCAAACAGGGGGGATTGTAATTGTTAAATAAAAATCAGGGAATTAATAATTTAAAAATATATGATATTTCCGATTATAACGTTGAATTACTAAAAGAAAAACAATTTTATTTAAATAAAGATAAATTTAATTGCAATATTCTTAGTGCTTGTGGAATAGGATTTTCTTTATCTGAAACTACTATGGAAATACTTTTTAAAGTTATATATGATAGTCCTTTTCTAGGGGAGTTTGGTATAGCTGCTGGACTATTATCAGCTATGACAGGAATGTATGGGTTATATGCATCAGTTAAACTATCAAAAGAATGCAAGACTGTAGATCAAAAGATAAAAAAATTAACTAATAATAGAAAATAATGCTTTATAGTTTGACAATCTATATACCAATTAATATAATATAAACATTCGGAGGAAATATGAAAAAGGTTTTAGTAATAAGTAATCCATATAGTGGCAAAAATGCAAAATTTGATTGTAATGATGTAATGAAGGAAATATTGTACTCTGCAGGATATGATCCAATATTTATAAAAACAAAGTATAGGGGCCATGCTGCAGAAATGGCAAAGAATGTAGATGGTGTAGATTTAATTATATCTGATGGTGGTGATGGTACTTTACATGAAGTTGTAACTGGCAACTTAAAAAGAAAAGAGCCACTTATGTTAGCACATATACCAACCGGTACTACAAATGATGTAGGAAAATTATATGGTTATAATAATGACAAGATATCTTCCTTAATAAAAATTATAAATGGAGAAGAAAAAGAAGTTGACTTTTTTTCAATAAATAATAATCCATTTGTTTATGTTACTGGTGCAGGTCAATTTTTGCATATACCATATTCTACCACTAAAGAAGATAAAAATAGATTTGGTCATTTGGCATATATAAAAGATGGTGTAAAGGCTTGGTCAGAAGGTACAAAGCTATATCCTGCTATGTATGAGGTAGATGGAAAAAAGTATTATGAATATGTTTCAATAGTATTGTTTTCTAATTCGACTAGAATCGCTGGATTTAATGGTTTCTATAATGACGATTTTGTAAAGCTTGATGATGGTTTATTTGAAGTTATGATTGCAAATATAAATAAGAAACAAGACTTGGTTAAAGCAGCATACAAACTGGTTACAAAAGATATAAGGAGTGCAGATGGAGTTAAAGTTTTTAAAACTGATAACTTTAGAATTCAATTTTTTGAACCATTATTACATGATTTTTGTATAGATGGTGAAAGACTTAATGAAGAAAAGAATCCAACTAGAGAATATAATGTTGGTGAAAATAAGAAGATTAAAATGTTACTTCCAAGTGCTAATATATCAAAACTATTTAAGTAGTTAATTATTTAAAAAATAAATTGTATAGTATATAATTTATTTTTTTTTACATATATTTATATAGGTGAATTTCTATGTTCAGAAATGTAAAAGATTATATAATTGATAAAGAATTTAGATTCATTGTATATAAAAACAAAGTGAATATTATTAATTATAATAATATACTATCAATAGAAAAAGAAAGAATTTCAGTGTCATATTCTTCTGGAATCTTAGTTATAAAAGGTAAAGATTTAACTTTAAAAAAGATGCTTGATGATGAAGTATTAATATATGGGAATATAAAATTGGTAGAATTGGGGGACTGAAATGTTTTCTGGCACATACAAAATAAAAATTGAGGGAAAAGATGTAAAAAGATTTATAAAAAAATTATATTCCAATAATATATATTTCAATGATATAGAAATGTATGATAAATATGCATATGTTGAGGTTGACAAATCAAATTATGAAAAATTAAAGCAAATTAAAACGATTTATAAAATAGAAATAGTTAAACTATATGGAATAATAAGAATTATTGATTTCATTAAAAGATATTCTCTTTTTCTTATAATATTGGGTGTTGGGTTATTATATCTTATATTTTTATCTAATATTATATTTAAGGTTGAAGTTATTCATTCAAAGAGAGAAATAAGAGATCTCTTATATAAAGAGTTAAAGTATTATAATATAGATAAATATCATTTTGTTAAGAGTTATAAAGAAAGGGAAAAAATAGAAGAGTACATTTTAAATAAACATAAAGATAAACTTGAATGGTTAGAGATTGAAAGAATTGGTACAAAATATGAAGTGAGAGTAGAAGAAAGAATAATAAAAAAAGAAAATGACAAATTGGATGTTCAAAATATAGTGGCAAAAAAGGATGGTATAATTACAAAAATTGAAGCTTCAAAGGGAGAAATTGTAAAAAAGGTAGGGGACTATGTAAAAAAAGGAGATATTATAATAAGTGGTACAATAAAAAAAGATGATGTTATAAAAGGAAAAGTGGCGGCATCAGGTAATGTATATGCGGAAGTATGGTATAAAACAATTGTAGATATGCCGTATTATTATAAAAATTCTACTAAAACTGGTAGAAAAAGGAAAATATTAAAAATCAAATTTTTGGATAAAGATATTTATATTTTTGGATTTAAAAAATATAAGTTTTATGATGAAAGAAAGATTCTATATTTAAAAAATAGAATTTTGCCTATAAGTTTTTCATATTCACTAGAGAGAGAACTAAATGTAGAAGAGTATTTATATTCGCCAGAGGAAGCTGTAAATACTGCAATTGAGTATGCAAGCAAAAAATTGCAAAAAAATCTAGGTGAAAATGAAAACATAATATCTAAAACGGTTTTGAATAGCAATGAAAATGAAAATTATATAACAGTTGAAATATTTTATAAGGTTAATGAGAATATAACTGATACTTCTGATATAGTAGATGAGCAAATGGAGAAAAGTAATTAAAATTATATACTTTTCTTTGTTTTCATGATATATTTATACTGTATTAAGTTATTGTTCTCGTAGCTCAGTAGGATAGAGCGATCGCCTCCTAAGCGATAGGTCGTTGGTTCGATTCCAATCGGGAACACCAGATTGATAATAGACTCGAACTTTCGAGTATAATTAAAACGACTTTTTAACAAGTCGTTTTAGTGTTGTTTGATTCCTCTTAACTCAAAAATGTAGTGAAAAAAAGAAGTTTTACTTTTTTAAGAATGGGAAAATTTTTCTTTTTAATTCTAATTTTTTTTGCTTTTTAGCTTCTTTTTGTTTAATTTCCTCTTCTATTCTTTGTTCTTCTGCTAATTGGTTTTGCCTCATTTCATATAATGTTGCTTGACACCACTCAGGACAATCATCTATCTTAAGAAAAATTCTTTTAAATATTTCTGATTCTTTATTTTTAACTGATTCAATTACAATGCTCGAATTGCATTCCATTAAATAATCATTGAAATAAATAGATGAAAACAATATAAAATCATAATCATTTATATAATATTGAGATTTAACAAAAATGCCCACATCACGAGCAGTAATATCAATCATAAAACTAGTATTTACTGATTTAATAATTTTGGGAATATAATAATTAGGGTTTTTGAAATCAGGAAAACTAATTAATTCATCATAAAGCATTGATAGTTTTGAGCATAAGGCTGCAAAAATTTCTTTATCGTAGCAGGTTTTTGAATTAACAATGTATAAATCACCATTTTGTTTTGCAAAATTGATCTCTTCATAATCTTTTTTAAGTGGATCATATGTTGCAGAGGAGCCTCTGAATTCTAAGGATAGAATTTTAAATCCAATTTTCAAAAGTTTTTTTCTGTAATCAAAATCATAAACTATAATCCTACCACCATTTCCGAAAATATTTTTAATAATATTATTAAACTGGTGTTGATATCTTTTTTTTACCCTCTCATAATCATAAGTAGTTTTTTTTAATAATTGTACTATATCAAATAAAGAAATACAATCACTGCTATTATTTTTTTCAGCAAGTAATATACTTTTTATTTCTTCTACTATTTCAGAACTCGAAGTAATAGGTTTATATCTTTTAAATTTACTTTCCTCGTATTCTTTTATTGATATTTCTTGGTTAGTATAAAAATAAACTTTTTTATCTGCTCTTGAATATTGTATTGTGTTAAAAACTACATTAGGATTAGATTCAAATATAATTCGCAAACATTTTTCTAATAAATATTCATCTACATCTGATATTGTTGATACTTTAAGATCTTTTCCTAGGCCTTTAACTGGCAATAAAGTATCACTATATACTATTGTTTTATTAATAATTGTTGTGTTCGAACTCCTTGGTGTTGGTACAAACATAATATCCTCCTAACAAATTTAAAGTAAATTTATTTTATCATAATTTTTATAATTTTAATAGGTTTTTTAAGATGCGTTGTTAAGTTTTCAAAGAATAGATTATGATGAACAGGAATTGGGTATAGAATAATTAATAATAAATATCAAAACCTCTTTTTTTAATTTGGTGTACATGTTATTATAATTATATAGAGTATAAGGAGGATTTTATGCCAATATTAAAAGTTTATGATATTTCTACACCAGATAAAGTAAGAGAAATAGATATGGAGGCATCATTAAAAAGAAGCTCTAATACACAAAGCGAGTATACGGTTGATGATATCATGTTGGTAAGAACAACTGATTATTTACCAGAAAATAGAGTTATAAGACCATATTCAGAAACTCCTAATGCATTTAAGAATGGAGACAACTTTTTATGTAGTCAACTTTTTGAAGAATCGCCAGAAGTACTTAAAGCTTTTGAAATTTATTATCCATATTATAGGTCAACGATTCATACAACTGAAAATGGTCTTGTATCATCTCATATGTATGGAAATTTTACTGATCGTAACTTTATCATATTAGAGCCTTTAAGAGAACAAATTGATAAATCAAATATAAGAAATTTTGCGGGGCAGGATACAATTATAAAGGGAGATATGGTACTATCTGACGACTCGGTAATTATAATTAATGTCTTAAAATATCCGGAATTATTAGAAAAATATGAAGAACTAAATAACTATAATATATGTTTATATAATGGTATATCGCCACAAACTAGACAACAATTTATTGATGAAAACCCTGGCAGTTTTTGTATAGAGCTTCAGGATGAACGTGCAGTTACATCAAGAGTTTTAATGGATATGGGATATACACCAGAAACAATTGGAACACATTATATTACTCAAAGTGAAACAAGTAATAAAATTTATGATTTAAATTCAAAGTTGGCATCAGAAAGAGGTGTGGAATCAAATACAAAGCACCAATATACACAAGAATATATAGATGACTTTCAAGTAAGAGAAGATATAACTAGAAAATGCGATAGAATTCTTTTGGATTTTATAATTAAATTTAATAATTTGGATATTTCTAAAGAAGAATTTATCAATAATAGGGGTAATATAAGTGGAAATACGGCTCACATCATTAAAGGTTTAATAGGAATTGATGGAATAGAAAACAGTGTAAATGAATTTAACAATACAATAGAGCAGATGAAATCTAAAGGAATGTTTCCAACACCAGAGGAATTTGTAAGTAATAATGATCTAGATATTTATTCTAATTTTGAGCTATTAAACTCTCAAGTAAACAAACTGTAGAGTTCAATAAAAAAGCATATTCTAAAAATATGTTTTTTTCTTCAATTTGCCTTTATTTTCATCTATAAACTGTTTTAGTTTATTATTTATATTAAAGTTATCTATGTTATCTATTTTTGTTAAAATTAAGCTGTCTATAAAATCCTTTATGTATGGATATTTATTATTAAATATATATCTTCCTTCTTCATCATAAAAATAAATAAAATCTTGTTTAAAATCATTGTAGTATAATAGTATATCACCTGAATCTATGAAATTATATAAAGTTTTGGTTGGAGGTATTTCTATATTCTTTTTATTCAAATTTTTTATAGAAGTGGTTGTTATTATTGCTGAAACATAGCTTTCTTTACTTGATATTTTGTCATGATCAGAAAAATCAAATTCAGTTACATTTACAACTCCTTCATTAAAAATATAATGCTTTTTCTCAAATTCAGTTAATAATTTAGCAATAGCCAATCCTATTTCAAAAGTATTAAACATTGAATTTATATGTATCTGATTTATTAATTGTTGTCTTTTTACTGTGACATACCTATATTTGTTGTTTATCTTGGTTTTCTTTTCATAGAAACTTTGCTTCAATTCTTTCATTTTTGCATCATATATATTTTTTATTTCCTCATCCAATTTAGACTTTTGTTCTTCTAATTCTGTACTTAATTTTACTATTTCCTCTTTATAATTATTATATTCTTCATTTAACGTATCTAATTCATTTATCATGTGAACCTCCTAATAAAATTGTAGCATAAAACTTATTATACATTGTATATATATTTTAAATACTTTTCATAAATTATATTTATTTAACTATATACGTGGTATAATTATAAAAGGAGTGTATATATGAAGGAATTAATTGAATTATTGACTATAAGCAAAAAAACAATTTCCACTATGGAATCTTGTACTGGTGGAGGGGTAGTAAACTCTATTACTAATATTGAGGGTGCAAGTGAAGTATTAAAGTTTAGCGCAGTAACTTATTCAAATGAATATAAAATAAAAATGGGTGTAAGTAAAACTGTTATTGATAGATACTCTGTATATAGTATTGAAACTGCTATGGAAATGAGTAAAACTATAAGTAATTATGCAAATTCTGATTATGGGGTAGGTATAACAGGTAAATTAAATAGGATAGATATTAACAATTTGTATGGCAAGGACAATGTTGTATATATAAGTATATATGATAGAAATAATAATAAATTTTATAACACTAAGATTGAAGTTTTAAAGGAGTCTAGAGAGCTAAATAAGCAACTTGTTATAGATGAAGTAGTAAATCGAATGTTAAAAATATGTAAATAGTAATAAAATACCATATATGCTTGGTATTTTATTTTGTTAAGACTATGTCTTTATCATGGGTTGGTATTATTATATTTATATTTTTGTTGATGATATTTTTTAGATTAGAAATATTTACATCTTTTGATATTGGTGGAAATGAGTTATCGAAATGTGAAAGTATTACATTTTTAGGATTTATTCTTTCTATGATATCGTTTACTTTTTTATCTAAATCGCTTCTTCCTTGATAAGCTAATATTAAATAGTCTATGTCTTTAGGATATTTAGTATTTTTATCTAGATTCATACTGCCTAAAACAAAAAATGATTTATCATCAATTATTATGCTATATGCCACTGTTTGTTTCTTTTCTCTACATACAAAATTGTTTTTAATAATAAATAAGAGGTTTTTAAAGTATTTAAATATATCTTTACTAAATACTGTTTTAAGTACTAATATTAAATCAAAATTAATGTGTTTACTCTTATATACTTTTATATTGAAATTATTTATTTTAAAGTTATCATTAGGTTTAACTTCTACTAATTGATGTTTAGTTAAATTATTTTTAATTAATCTTTTACATACACATTTTGTACAATATATTTTACATTTTTTATTTTTGTATAAGTTTGGTAAATCAACAGTATGATCAATATGCCCATGTGTTATTATTATGTTTTTATACTTAGACATATTACTTATGAAAACTTTATCATTTCTTTTATTATATCTAATAAATGGATCAATTATTAGACTTTGGCTATTATATTTTATTTCCAGAGACATTGTCCCATACCACTTGACTGAAAGCAAAAAATCACCTCATTATTTCTTTTTTAAAATGTCTAATACATGACTGCTTGCTCCAAGTAATTCTTTTCTTTCACATGTTTTAAGATGATAATCAATATATACATTAAATTCTTCATCATTCATTTTATTGATTACTGGTCTTATATAATCACTTGGACCATCTTGTGCAACTATTTTTATTCTTTTTAAATTTAAACTTTTGTTATATCTATTTATATCTTCTAATCTTACCATACTATATAAATCATCTTTTTTTGGTGTTATATGATAATTAGAATCTATTTCTTTTTTGTTTATTGCATTAAGTATATTTTTATCAATAAAACCATGTTTTATAATACAATAATCATTCATATAATAACTAATTAGTATTATACCATTATCTTTTAAAATTCTTTTAGCTTCACTTAATGCTTTTAGTTTTTCTGAATCTGATATCAAATGATACATAGGGCCAAATAAGAGTACCATATCAAACTCTTTATCTTTAAATTTACTTAAATCAGTAGCATTTAGTTGATATGATTTAATTTTAGGATTTTCTTTTTTTATATACATTAAATTATGCTTTACTAGTTCAACAGCAGTTATATCATAGCCTTCATTATATAGCGTAATTGTATATTTTCCAGTTCCTGCACCAATATCTATTATTTTGGGATTAGCAAATTTATTTAAATATTTATGTATATATTTCATTGCAGTTATGTATTCAATTTGACCATGCCTTCTAGTAAGTCGCTTATTTTCATTAAATTTATTATAATAAGTTATTAAGTTTTTTTCATTCATATATTTTCACCTGCTACAAACAAATATTATACATTAATAAATATAAATGTTCAAAAAATGTTTAAAATAATTTAAAAATATTATATAATATACGTAGTTTTGAGGTGAGAATATGACAAATAAAGATTTAGCTAATCTAATATTTCCAAATTTAGAACATGATGTAGAATATTATGAATCGATATATCCAGAGAGAAATTTAAAGGAAGGAGCAAAGGTAACTAGATTTGCACCTTCTCCAACGGGTTATATGCATATAGGTGGATTTTATCAAGCGCTTATTGATTATGTTACTGCGAAGAATTCTGATGGAGTTTTCTTTTTAAGAAATGAGGATACAGATAAGGCAAGGGAAGTTGACTGTGCAGTTGAACTTATAATGAAAACATTAAATCAATATGGAATTGTACCTGATGAATATGAATATAAAGGAAAAACCGTTGGAAAATATGGCCCATATATTCAGAGTGAAAGAAAAGAAATTTATCATGCATATATAAAAAGATTAATTGAAATTGGAAGAGCATATCCTTGTTTTTGTACTAAAGATGAACTAAATGATATGAGAGTAAAACAAGAAGAAAGAAAGAAAAGAACTGGATATTATGGTGTTTATGCTAAATGTAGAAATTTAAGTGTAGAAGAACAGATAGAAAAAATAAAACAAAATACTCCATTTGTAATAAGATTTAAGTCTATGGGGGATTTCGATAACAAAATAATTGTTGAAGACTTAGTTAAGGGTAAATTGAGTTTAAGTGAAAATGATATTGATGATGTTATAATGAAAAGTGATAATATGCTTCCAACATATCATTTTGCGCATGTTGTTGATGATCATTTAATGCATACTACACATGTAATAAGAGGAGAAGAATGGTTACCAAGTGTTACTAAACATATTGAAATGTTTAAAGCCTTTGGATTTAAAGCACCAAAATATATTCATACTCCATTAATAATTAAAAAAGATGGCGATTCGGTAAGAAAGATAAGTAAAAGAAAAGATCCTGAAGCATCAATGAGTTATTATGAGGAAAACGGTTATCCAACGACTGCAGTTATAGAGGCACTTATGACTATAATTAATTCTAATTATGAGGAGTGGCATACCGCAAATCCTGATAAATCTTACTTGGAATTTCAATTTTCTCCTAAGAAAATGTCTGCATCTGGTGCCTTGTTTGATCTAGAAAAATTAAATAACATTTCAAAAGATATAATTTCTAAAATGACTAAAGAAGAAGTACTTGATGAAACGTTGAAATATACAGAAAAGTATGATAACGAATTTTATGAACTTATAAATAATGATAAAGAATACTTTATGAATATAGTTAATATTGAAAGATGCCAAAAAAAACCTAGAAAAGATTATATAACATATAAGGATATAAAAAGTAATATTTGGTATATGTATGATGAATTATTTAATAAGGCTTCAAAAGATTATGAATGGCAAAGGATTTCTGATAAGGATGAGATAAGAAATGTATTAAATACATATTTTTCTAAATATTATAATGAGGGATTTGATAAAGATACTTGGTTTAGTAAAATGAAAGAGGCTTGCAGTGAATGTGGATATTGTCCTGATATGAAAGAGTATAAGTTAAATCCTGATAAATATAAGGGAAGTGTTGCAGATTTTTCTACTATAATAAGAGTTTCAGTTACAACTAAATCTACTACACCTGACTTGTATGAAATATTAAAGCTTTTAGAAATAGATAGAATAACTAAGAGAATTGAGCTTATTTAGACTTTATTCCCTTTTTGTTAACTATTTTCGACATTTTTTTCTATTTTTATTGATTTAGACATTCGAATATTATATACTTTATATGGTGATGATATGAAACATTTGACAAAGCTTATTCTTATTTTTATGACTTTTTTAATACAAATTGCCGTTGTTGATGCACTCAGTTTAGATAGCAATACAATTACATTATCAAAAGGTGAATCTAGTAGTGTTGGTATTTATGCTAATCTTGATGAGGAAGCAACAAGCGTGTCATTTTCTTTAATATTTACCAGCTATGATGTACCTGCAACTTTTAAAGTTGAAGATGGTTTCAAGAATGTTGTTTCTAATTCTATTAAGAATACTGTTACATTTGATTCTGCGAAAAAGGGTAAAGTTAAATTAGGTACAATAGAAGTAAATGTAAAGCAAAATTCAAAAGCAAATATTGGCTCCGTTAGAATTAATAATGCTGTTGCAAATCTAGTAAATGGCAAGACAGTAAAACTAAATTCAACTGTTTTGGATATTACTGTTGGGGTAGAAAATACAAAGCCTAAGGAAAGTAATTTATTAAAAGAAATTAAGTCAAACATTGCTACAATTGAGCTTAAAAATGATGTTCATTCTTATGAAGTAAATGTATCAGAGGATGTAAAAGAACTTGATTTGGTAGCAATTCCTAAAAATGAAAAATCAAAGGTTGAGATTTCAAGTCAAAAAGTAGAAGAATTAAAAGATGGAAATATAATTATAACTGTTACATCCCCATCACTAGCAAAAGAAGAATATAAAATCAAAGTTAATATTTTAAAACCTGAAAAGGTAAATATTGACAATGAGGAATTTGAATCAAATACAACATATAAGTGGAAGTGGGTAGTATTAGCAATTATATCGGGTGTTGCTTGTATTCTTGGAATATTTATTAGTAAAAAAGAAAGGTAAGTAGAAAGATGTATAAGAGGTATATTAAAAGATTTTTAGATGTAGTTTGTGCAGTAATACTTTTAATCGTACTATTTCCATTATTTTTAATAGTTGCGATTGCTATTAAGTTAGATTCAAAGGGTGAAGTCATATTCAAACAGACAAGAAGTGGACGATATGGTGTTCCGTTTAAATTATATAAATTTAGAAGTATGAGTAAAAATAATGATGTTTATGATTCTAGTATGGAGGATCAAATCACTAGTGTTGGCAGATTAATTAGAAAATTATCATTAGATGAATTACCTCAACTTATAAATATATTAAAAGGTGAAATGAGTTTTATTGGACCTAGACCTTGGATTTTGGAATATGCAGAAAATTTTAATAAGCATCAGATGAAAAGATTAGATGCATTACCTGGAATAACAGGACTTGCTCAATGTAGTGGTAGGAATAATCTTAGTATTAAAGAGCGTATTAATATAGATATATATTATGTGAAACATATTTCTTTTAAAATGGATGTTATGATTGTTTTTAAAACTGTTAAATGTATATTAAAAAGAGAAGGATTTAGCAATAGTAAGTCTGCAATACATGAAGAAATAAGGGAGCTTGCAAAACAAAATCATCCTAAGAGAAAAGAATATTATACTTTTAATTATAAAGATAAAAGGAAGAAAAAAGTGGTTTCTTCAAATACTATGCCAAATTTATCTGAAGAATTAGACAATTCATTATTAGTAGGGAGTGGGGCATAATGAAAAAGGTTTTGTTTTCGGCAACCGTTGACTCACACATATTGCATTTTCATTTGCCTTATTTAAAAATGTTTAAAGAAAAGGGATATGAAGTTCATGTTGCAACTAATACAGATGACCCAATCCCTTTTTGTGATGTAAAGCATAAAGTTACTTTTGAGAGAAGTCCATTTAAAATAAATAATTTAAGAGCAATTAGGCAAATGAAGAAGATATTGCTAGAAAATGACTTTGATATAGTTCATACGCATACTCCAATGGGTAGTGTTGTTACTAGACTTGCTTATAAAAAAGTAAGAAGTAAAGTAAATACTAGAATGATTTATACAGCGCATGGTTTTCATTTTTATAAAGGAGCACCATTACTTAATTGGTTGCTTTTTTACCCAGTAGAAAAATATTTATCTAAATATACTGATACTTTAATCACTATTAATAAAGAAGACTATGAGCTTGCTAAGAAGAAATTTAAAAAGTGTAGGAGCGTTGAATATGTGCCAGGTGTTGGTATTGATGAAGATAAGTTTAATTTTACTATGACCAAAAGTGAAAAGCTTGAACTTAGAAAGTCTCTCGGATTAAAAGAAAATGATTTTGTTTTGATATATCCTGCTAGGCTTGATAAAAATAAAAATCAGGGCATGCTTATAGAATCGATGGCAGAATTGATTAAAAAGCATAAAGATATACACTTATTATTACCTGGAGAAGATGAATTAAATGGATATTATCAAAAAATGGCAAAAGAAAAAAATGTTGACAAAAACGTTCATTTTTTAGGATATAGAAATGATATACCAAGATTATTGAAGATATCAAATGTGGCTGTTTCTACAAGTAAAAGGGAAGGACTTCCTATAAACATAATAGAGGCTATGTATGTTGGATTGCCAGTTGTTGCGACTAATTGCAGAGGTAATAGAGATTTAATTGAAGATGGTAAAAATGGGTATTTAGTTGGAATTGATTCTATTGAAATTTTTTCTAGTAAACTTTTAAATTTGTACAATAATAATTTTCTTGGAAAGTGTTTTCCAGTTAATAAAGCGAATACTTATGAGATGTATTCTTTAAAAGAGTGGTATTTATATATATATAAAATAAATTCATGAATTGGAGAAAAATTATATGATTAATAAAATGTTATTTACGTTTTTAGTTCTGATGGTTGCTTTTTTTTATGCGTACTTTAGAAATAAAAAAGATAATAAGTATAAATTTTTTGCGTTTTTTTTGATTTTGATATTAGTAATTTTTGCTACATTTAGAGAATTCATATTTGAAGATTACGGTACTGATTATTTTGAATATAAAAATTGGTTTACAAACATGAACTTTTCTAATTTAAATTTTAAATATGAAAATATTGGTTTTAATCTTATGATTTGCATAGTAAAATCCTTTTCACGAAGCTTTTATCTATTTTTATTTGTTTATTATTTAATTATGTATATTTTGATATATAAGTTCATTGATGATAGCTCTGATGATAAATTGCTATCTATATTTATATTTGTTTGTTTATTCTTGATATCTTCATATAATGGAATGAGGCAATGGATGGCTTGTGCTTTTTTCTGCTATTCGCTCAAATATGTGTTTAAACATTCGTTTATAAAATATGCAATATGTATTTTTATTGCTTCTACATTTCATATCACATCTATTGCATTGTTGTTAGTATATCCAGCACTTAATCTTAAAAATAAAGTTATAAATCAACAAATTATTATAATTATCTCAGGAATTATAATGTATTTAAATTCTAGTTTAATTATACAATTTTTGTTAGATAAAAGTTCTTTTCTTGGAATCAACTATATTGTAAAATATGGAAATGTAGTTGGGACAACATCTAATTATACATGTTTAATTATAAACATTTTTATTTTAATTGCTTTGAATATCTCTTATTTTAGTGAAGGAAAAAAGGAATTTAATCAATATATTAAAAAGGTTATAATTTTAACGTGTTTGTCTTTAATTTTATGCTTATTATCTACAAAATCATTTATTTTTAATAGATTTAGTATATATTTTTTGACATCAATAATGATATCATTACCTACTGCAATAAATGTATTCAATAGCAAAAGCAAACCTTTTGTCAAATTCTGTATATTGGGATTGCTTTTGTTTGCATTTATTAAGTAATAAACTAGGAGGTTAAAATGAAACTATCTATAATTATTCCGGTATATAATACTGAGCAATATATAAGTGAATGTATAGAAAGTATTATAGATTCAAATATATCGGATTATGAAATATTATTAATTGATGATGGATCTACTGATAATAGTGGAAAAATCTGTGACGATTATGCAAAACAATATGATAATATATTATCATTCCATAAATTAAATGGTGGTGCTTCTTCTGCAAGAAATTATGGGCTAAAGAGGGCAAAAGGTGAATATATATTTTTTTTAGATTCAGATGATTTTTTAATAAAAGGCAATAATTTAAAAAATATCGTCAGAAATGCTAGTGCCGATGTTATTCAATTTAAAATGTGTTATTTATATACTAAAAATAAGCAATATCAATATTTAAGGGATATTAATACCGAATACGCTAATGTTAAACACTTTTTATATTTACAAGTAGAAAATGGTACATTTTCTATATCTCCCTGTGACAAAATCATTAAGAAAAGTTTGCTTATTATAAACAAAATATATTTTATGGAAGGAATTGTTGCAGAAGATTTGGATTGGACATTACAGCTTTTTTTAAAGGTTAAAGATATTATTGTTGTTAATGACAATGTTTATGTGTATAGGCAACAGAGATGTGGTTCGGTTTCAACAAATATAAATTCAAAAAGCATAAAATCTTTGGTATTCATAATTGATAAATGGATTAATTATGGATATTCTGATTTAGAATATAAAAAAATATATATGAATTATTTAGCATATCAATATGTGATTTTGATAACTTTAATTAATAAAAGGAATTGTGATTCTTTATTGAAAAAAAGAATATTAAACATGAAAGACATTCTGAAATTTGATATTAATTTTAAGGTGAAATTGGCTAATAAGGCAATTAATATGCTTGGAATTGATATAGGTAGAATTATACTTAAAACATATTTGAAATTTAAAAATAATGGATTATTTAAGATATAAAACATATTTTACTGATAATTTTTGGAACTTATTATGTAGAAAGGAATGGATAAAGTATGAAAAAAATAAAATTTAGCATAATTGTACCAGCGTTTAATGTTGAAGAGTATATTGAAAGATGTATAAATAGTATTTTATCCCAAGATTATGATTACTTTGAGTTAATACTTATAAATGATGGATCTACAGATAATACACTCGAAGTGTTAAAAAAATACAAGAATAATAAACTTAAGATATTTTCAAAAAAAAATGGTGGTCTATCATCCGCAAGAAATTATGGTATATTAAAAGCAACTGGCGATTATATATGGTTTGTAGATGGTGATGACTACATTGAACCAAATTCATTGGTTGAAATTGCAAACATCATTTCGAAGAATTTTTCTGATATTATATGTTTTGAATATAATATTGTTACTACAAGTAGAAAAATCCATTTTCATGAAAGAAGGATATATGGCGATGTGAGAGATTTTCCATTAATTTCTGTATCAGCCTGTACAAAGGTTTTTAAAAGAGAACTCTTTGTAAAAACTAAAGCATTATTTTGCGAGGGAATACTTTATGAAGATTTAGAATTGATTCCATATATATTATGTATTTCAGAAAAAATATATTTTTTTTCAGAAGCTCTATACAACTATGTTCAACGTGAAAATTCAATAATGAATAGTAAAAAATTATACAATGATAAAAAGGATGATAAATTTGTTGCACTTGATAACCTTATTACAAAATTTAAAAAATTAGGAATATATGAAAAATATATTACGCAATTGGAATTTCTTGCAATAAAACATTTGCTTTTTGTGTATTTGTATGAAATTTCAATATATTCAAACAAAATGTTTAAAAGAAAGTGTAAAAAGGTTTTGGAATATTTAGATTTAAAGAACAAAAAATGGTATAAGAATGAGTATTTGAGAACTTCTTCTATCTATTGTAGATTATATACTTTTATGTTTAGGCATAAACAATTTAATATTTGCAAATTAGTTATGGTTATCAAAAATAAATTTATAAAGTAGTCTGGTAAATATTTATGTTTTTCATTGCTAGATTTTTGCCGGTATGATGAAAGGAATGTGTGGTTAATATGAAGAAAGTTGGAATAATTACAATGCATCGGGTTGTAAATTATGGTTCTTTTTTACAAGCATATGCATTAAAAAAAACTATAGAGTCATTTGGATATAATGTTGAATTCATAGATTTTCATTATGAAAAAAGTTTAGTTTCTATTAAAAAAATACCATTGGTAATTAAAATATATATGAATAGAAATGTAATAAATTATATTAAACGTAAAAGATTTAAAAAAGAGTTAAACGGTTTATATCAAAAATCCTTGGCCAAATATTTAAATGTCACCAAAGTGCCTAACTATAATAAAAACATCAATTGTTTGATAATTGGTAGTGATGAGGTGTTTAATTGTATGCAGGGATATCCTGTTGGTTATTCAAAGGAACTTTTCGGCAAAAATTTTGATGAAATTAAGGTTATAACGTATGCTGCAAGTTTTGGACATACAAGGTATTTTGATTTGAAAAAACATAACATTGATTTCGAAGTGGGTAACCTGTTAAAAAAAATGAAATCTATCTCTGTGAGGGATAGAAATAGCTATCAAATAGTAAGCAGGTTAACACACACTTTACCAGCTCAGCATTTAGATCCGGTGTTAATTGGTAATTTTGATAATGAATTAATAAATATCACTGTTACTAAAAGTAATTATATAGTACTTTACGCATATGAAGGTAGGTTAAAAAAAGATGAGGAAAATTATATAAAACAAATTTCAAAAGAAAAGGGGAAAAAAATAGTAAGCATTGGATTTTATCAAAAAATTGCTGATTATAATTTGATTTTAACTCCGTTTGAAGTCCTTGCTTATATTAAACATGCTGACTATGTAATTACTGATACTTTTCATGGAACTATATTTTCAATAAAAATGAAAAGTAAGTTTTGTACTATTATTAGGGAATCGAATAAGAATAAATTATTAACATTATTAAAGAAGCTGAGACTAGAACATAGGAGCATAAAAAATAATGAAGACATACAAAAGTTGTATGATAAAGAAATCGATTATTCGGAAGTAGAAAATATTATAAATTTTGAAATTGACAAGTCAATTAAATATTTAAAAGAAAATATATGATTCAAAATGTAAGGAGATAGTAATGAATAAAAGTAAATATTTGTTAAAAAATACTGCTTTATTAGCTTTGGGAAACTTTGCATCAAAGTTTATTTCTTTTATATTAATTCCATTATACACTAATTATCTAACAACAAGTGAATATGGAACAATTGATTTAATTTCTGTCATTACTACAATTACAATTCCAATAATTACATTAAATATTGGAGAGGCTGTAATTAGATTTTTACTTGATGAAACTTATGATAAAAATACTATTACTTTGATTGGAATTGTAATAATCCTATTATCTTCTTTCTTTGGGTTGCTATTGTTACCACTCTTAAATTTGTATACTGTTTTAAATAATTATTCAATATTACTTTATTTTTATATTGTTACGTTTGCCTTTAGTCAGTTCTTCTTGTATTTGCTTCGTGGTGAGGAAAAACTAGGAGCCTATTCTGTAGGGGTTATTATACAGACATTACTGGTTGGAATACTTAATATATTGTTTATAAAAGTTCTTAAAATTGGAATATCTGGATATCTTCTAGCGTATATCATTTCAAATTTGATTATTATAATTTATGGTTTCACATTAACTGATGTAATTAATGCAATTAAAAAGTATTTTGTTGATAAGAAAATTGTTTTTGAAATGTTAAAATATTCTGTTGTCTTGATTCCAAATTCATTAATGTGGTGGATTATGAATTCGTTGGATAAAATTGTAGTTGTATCCACCTTGGGTACTTCGTATAATGGTATTTATTCTATTTCGTATAAATTACCGACGCTCCTGTCTACAATTGCCTCAATCTTCAATCAAGCATGGTCATATTCGGCGATAAAAGAAGAAAAAAGTAAAAATTCTGAAAAATTTACGAACAATATTTTTGAAATGTTATGCATAATAATTATTTCAATGTCTATTTATATTCTTGCATTCTTGAAACCTCTAATGAAAATTTTTGTTGGAAAAGAATTCTATTCTGCGTGGAGATATGTCCCTCTATTATTGGTTGGTTTTGTTTTTGTAACGTTGTCATCATTTTTTGCCACATCATACACAGTAAAAAAGGATAGCGTTGGATTTCTTAAAACGGGTATGATAGGTGCAATATTGAATTTGATACTTAATTTTATTTTGATAAAACCATTTGGATTGTATGGCGTTTCTTTTGCAACTTGTATTAGTTATATTGCAGTTTTTATTTATAGATATGTTGATACCCAAAAGTATTGCAGTATTAACTTATTGTCTAAGAATTTTGCTTTTGGAATCATTTTATTAATATTCTCTGTTACAATCATTAATTGTGATAATTTAATATCAGATATTATAGTTATGATAAACGCAATTTTAGTTTTGATTTTATATAGAAAAGAATTAATACATTTTATATCAAGATGTTTAATTATTATAAAAGAATGGAGGTGCAAATCACTTGAATGAAAAAATTACTATAATTATACCAGTGTATAATGGAGAAAAGTACCTAGATCAATGCTGGGAATCCTTAAAAAGTCAATCATATAAAAATATTGAATATATATTTATTGATGATTTTTCTGATGATAATTCGTATGAAAAACTATTAAAAATTAAAAACACGGATTCAAGGGTTAAAGTTTTGCAGAATAAAAAAAATTTAGGAGTTTCAGAAACTAGAAATTTAGGAATAAAATCAGCAACGGGAGTTTACTTATCCTTTTGCGATTGTGATGACACAATAACTTCAAATATGATTGAGACCATGTATATTTCATTGCATAATAATGGTTGTGATATTAGTTGTTGCGGAATAAATAGAGTTAATGAAAATGGAGAATTAATTGAGCAATTGTGGAAGTCTAAACCGAATTATAAAATGTCAAGTACTGAAGCAATACATAATTGGCTGATTGGTAACAAAATAGGAAATTCAGTTGTTTCAAAAATGATAAAAAAAAGTTTATTTGAAGGAATTGAATTCCCTGCTGGAGAAATTTTTGAGGAAGCATATGTTATTCCCAAATTGTTTAAAAAATCCATAGGAATTGTTCATTGTGGAATACAGTCTTATAATTATATTAATAGGCAAGGAAGTATAACACGTAGTGGATTTAATCAAAAACAGTTGGTTGTTTATAAAAGAATTGAATATATAAAAGAGATGCTAGGAGACAAATATAAAGATGAGATTGTTTGCTTTGAAGCACGTCAGTACATTCCCATCTATATGAGTGCAATTATGTATCGAAACAATATTAATAGTGAAGAATATGATAAAATAGAATCAAGATATAAAAGTATTAAACTTAAAGCAGTTGTAAGTAAGTATGTTAGTATTAAGTTAAAACTTAATGTTATAGAAATAACTTTAGGAATTTTTAAATTGAGAAAGAAAAAAATAATTAAATCTAAGATTGTTGGAGCTAAAAATGAAATCAGATAGACTATTAAAAGAAAAAAACAAATGTAGTGGATGTGGAGCGTGTATGACTATTTGTCCAAAACATGCAATTAGAATGAAAAAAGATACAATTGGAAATGTTTATCCGTTTGTAGATACAAACAAATGTATAAATTGTAAATTATGCTATAAGGTATGTAACTATTTTTCTCCATGTTATAATAATGAAGATAAAAAAAGCTATGCTGCATTCTCTAATAATAAATTAATTTTAAAGAATTCTTCTTCAGGAGGAATATTTGGTACGATTGCAAAACAATTTATTTTAGAAGAAGGATTAATATGTGGATGTCATTTGAGCAAAGAAAACGAAAAATTTATTTTAGAACATGTAATTGTAGATAATGTTAATTCCTTAAATGAAGTATTGGGTTCAAAATACGTTCAAAGTGTAGTTTTTAAAAATTTTAAGCTAGTGCAAAAAAAATTAAATGAAGGCATAAAAATCTTATTTTGTGGAACTCCATGCCAAATTGCTGGGTTAAAAGGATTTTTAGGAAAGGAGTATAATAATTTATATACTATTGATTTAATATGTCACGGAGCACCAAATGTTGAAATATTTCAAAACTACATAGCTTTTTTAAATAAAAAGAAAAAGTTTAAGATAATAAATGTAAAGTTTAGGGATAAGCATTTTGGATGGGGTCTTAATGGAAGAATAACTGTTTTGAAAAAAAATAGTCTAAAGAGTCATGATATACCGTTTTATTACTTTGATTCTTCATATTATACTTTATTTAAAGAAGGATATTTATACAGGGAGAATTGCTATACTTGTCCGTTTGCACAAAAAAACAGAATTGGTGATATAACCATCGGTGATTTTTGGGGAATAGAAAACGAACTACCAGAGCTTAAAAAGAAAAGTATAGATGGTATTTCATGCGTTATAGTAAATAACTTGCATGGCAAAGAATTAATTAAAAACTATGGAAAGGATATAAAGATGATTGAAGTTGACTATAAAAAAATAAGTAAACATAACGGTCAACTTAATGCTCCTGCAAAACGTCCAAGTAATAATTCGAAACTAATAAAATTATATAAAAAAAATGGATATACAGCGGTTGAAGAATTTTATTCTCAAAATTTTTCTTTATCATTATGGAAAAAATTTATGATTAAATTAAAAGCAAGAATTATATTCTGTATTAGAAAAAGATAATTTTAATCTATTGAACTATAACTCATAAAATTTAGTTATATTATCTATCATAAATATATATTAGACAATTATATTGCTCTAATATATATTTTATTTATGGAGGTAATTATGTTTGAGGTTTTAAAGGAAAGTAATTCTAATTATGTAAACTATTGTAATGAAGTTAGTAAATTGTATAAAGAAAAGTATATGACGTTGGATAAATTAGAACAAGATTATAGGCATAATAAAAGTAAATATTATAATAGATATAATTCTATTAAAAATGAGGTTATTAAAAATTATAATAGTAGGGAAGATGCATTAAAGTATAAGAATATTGATATGCTTAATAAAAGAGAATTATATATACAAGGTATATGCAGGGATTCTTCTTTTGATTTAAAAATTATCGGTCCTTCTCTTGCTAGGGTTATGAGTTATATCAAAGAAAGCAATTATGTGTTCAATGAAGAGACTGTTTTAATTGATACAGTTTGCTACGGAGAAAGATTTTTAGACAAAATTTTAGAGAGAAAAAAAGAAGAGTTTGTATGTGGATATATATCAAAAGATGGAATGTTTCCTAAACAGGAATATCCAATTGAATATAATGATTCTTTACATGCTTTATTCAGAAAAGATGACCTTTTATTGTATGAGAGTAGAAAAACAAACGCTAAAGAACATATTGTAAAGTTTTATGATGAGTTCTGTGGTTCAATGGTAAGTTATTGCTCAAAAGAATTACAAGATTTTGTTGATGAACTAATTAAATAGAAATTGGAAAATTCTAATGAATTAACGACTGATAAATGTGATGATCTTGCTGATTTATATATATCAGAATTGAAAAAAGATAAGCCTAAAACCTTGAGTAAACAACTTTAAAAAGTAAAAATATAAAAAATAATGTATTTCAAATTTTGGTTTCTAAATAAAACAACAAAACAATAAGCAGCTCAAATGAGTTGCTTATTTTACTAAAAGTATAATTTTTATAGAAAAACTTGTTGTATTATGTTATACTAAAATAAACATAGAGTAAAGAGGTGTATTAAGTGGAAGAAATTGACTTAAAGGAGTTATTTGAGTTTTTTAAAAGTAAAATAGGATTAATAATTGCAATAGTTGCAGGTGTTTGTGTATTGGGATGCTTATATGGTTTTTTTATTCAAAAGCCTATGTATCAATCATATACAACTGTAATATTGGGAAGCTCTGCTAATACTTCTAATAGTATTACACAAAACGATATAAATCTTAACAAAAATTTGGTTTCAACATATGCACAGATTGTAAAATCAAAAAGGGTTCTTGAACAAGTTATATCACAATTAGATCTTGATATTAAATATGAAGAGTTAGCAAATAAAATATCAGTTGGGTCTGTTAATGATACGGAAATAATTAAAATTTCAGTTAGTGATTCTGATGCAGTTAGGGCAAAAAATATTGCTAATGTAACCGCTAATTGTTTTACTAAAGAAATTATTACATTATATAATATGAATAATGTTAATATATTGGATGAAGCAACAACTTCTGCCTCACCATATAATATAAATGTTGTAAAACAAATTATATTATATATTATGGTTGGGCTTGTGTTAGGATGTGGAATTGCATTTGTTATATTCTATTTTGATAGAACTATTAAATCAGTTGAACAGGTAGAACAAAAGATAAAACTTCCTATACTAGGTAGTGTTCAATTATATGGCAAAGGTGGTAAGAGAAAATGAAAGATGAATTAGTTATATTTAATAAGCCTAAGTCTAACATAAGTGAAGATATAAGGACTATTAGAACAAATTTACAATTTACAGCAGATAGTTCTTCAAAGGTTTTGCTTGTTACTAGTTCTATACCAGGAGAAGGAAAAAGTTTTATATCCTCAAATCTTGCTGCAGCATTTGCACAAACAGGTGAAAAGGTACTACTAGTTGATGCAGATTTAAGATTAGGTAGAGTACATAAAATATTTAATCAGCCAGCTGCAAAGGGCTTTTCAAACCTATTAAACTCAGGTGTATCTTCAGATTTGGCAGAACACATAAGAAAGACGACTATACCTAATTTATATATATTACCTAGGGGTGTAGTTCCACCAAACCCTAGTGAACTTTTAAATTCAGAAAACTGTAAAGAGGTAATTAATGTTTTTACAGATAATTTTGATAGAGTTATATTCGATGGTGTTCCTGTAAATGGATTGCCTGATTCACTTGTTTTAGCAAACTTAGTAGATAGAGTAATTATTGTTTCTGCTATTGGATATACATCGTTGGATGAATTAGCTCAAACTAAAAAAGCATTAGAACAAGTATCTGCTAAGATAGCAGGTGTGGTTGTAAATAAAGCTCCAGCATCAAAAAGAGGGAAATATTCTAATTATTATGAGTAGGTGATTATTAATGACAGATATACATTCACATTTAATATATGGTATTGATGATGGTGCAAGAAGTATTGATGAGTCTATAGAGCTTATAAAAAAGTTATACTCTATAGGCTTTAATAATCTTATAATAACACCACACTATATTGATAATAGTGAATATAATGCTGATAATATGCTTAAAGAAGAAAGATTGGAAGCAATTAAAGCTAAACTAAGAGAAGAAAACATAGATGTAAATATATTTATAGGAAATGAGATTTTTATAGTTGATAACATAGTAGATTTAGTAGAAAAAGGTTTTATAGAAACACTTGCTGATACTAATTGTTTACTTATTGAGTTACCATTTCATAACAAGATAATAGGTCTTGAAGATATATTATATGATATAAAGAGACTGGGTTACTTACCAATAATTGCTCATCCTGAAAGATATACATATTTTCAAGAAGACTATAAGTTGATAGATGAATTAAAAAAAGAAAAAGTGTTGTTTCAATCTAATTATACAAGTATAATAGGTAGATATGGGAAAGATGCAGAAAAATTATTGAAATATATGCTTAAACATAGATATGTAGATTACTTAGGAACTGATTTACATAGGCTAGATAGAACATTACTTATTGATAATTGGAACAAAATAGATAAATTATTTAATAAAATAGCTGGTAAGGAATATTACAATAAGATTAAAAACAATTGCGATTTTTTAGTTAAATAGGAGGGCGGTTTTATGAAAAAAAGAAATTTAATTGGATGTATATGTGGAGTTTTATTAATTGTTATTACTGCTGTTTTCTTATTTACACTAAATAAAATAAATGCTATCCCCGATAATTATTTTAAAATTATTTTAATTGGAGTTAGTATAGCTACTGTTATAACTTCAATAATTTTGTTTTTAAATGTAAATAGTATTTCATTTAAAGTACTTAAAATTTTATCATATATAGTAACAGTCATACTTATATTTGGATACTCTTTTGGAATGATTTATCTTAATAAAACACTTCATTTTATTGGTAATATTGATTCAATAAAAAAAGAAGTTACTAGTTATTATGTAGTTGTATTGAAAGATTCAAAATATGAAGAAATATCCGATTTATATGGAAAAACAATGCTATATTATATAAATACAGATGAAGATGTTTTATCAAAATTAAAGCTTGAACTTATATATTCTACTACAAAAAATATAGAACAACTCAAAGATAAATTATATACTAAAAAAGTTGAGTCAATATTGATAAGTGACTTAATAAAAGAGGACTTGGAAGACAAATATGAAGACTTTTCTTCTAGAACTAGAATATTACAAACAATTGATATTACAAAAGAAGTACAAGATATAACTAAAAAAGTAAGTATTAAAAATACTGCATTTAATGTTCTTATCAGTGGTATGGATTCATATGGCAATATAAATAAAACAACAAGAAATGATGTTAATATTGTAGTAACTATTAATCCAAATACTAATAAAATGTTATTAACTTCTATTCCAAGAGACTATTATGTTCAATTGCATGGAAAAAAAGGCTATAAGGATAAACTTACACATGCAGGTATTTACGGTATAAATACAGCGGTTCAAACAATTGAAGATTTGTTCAACATAGATATTAATTATTATGTAAAAGTTAATTTTACGACTGTAGTAGATTTAGTGGATAAAATTGGACCAATTGAGATATATTCGGATAAAAATTTAAATTTAGATGGTTGTAAATATGTTGTTGGAAATAATGTTGTTAATGGCAAATGTGCTTTAAGATTTGCAAGAGAAAGACATTCATATTTGGAAGGGGACAATCATAGAGTTAAAAATCAACAAGAGGTAATAAAAGGAATATTTAATAAGTTGAAGAATAGTCCCAATATTTTAGCGGATTATAATTCTGTTTTAGAAGTAATGAATGGTAAATTTGCTACTAATATAGAAATGAGTGAACTTACTTCATTTATAAAATATGAAGTTGAGGACATAGGAAAATATGAGATAATTAGTACTCAAGTTGATGGTACGGGTTCTATGGAATATACATATTCTTATCCTCATCAAAAGTTATATGTTATGTTTCCAAATGAACAAAGTGTTAGCAATGCTAAAGAAGGCATAGAAAAAATTTTAAATGGTGAATAGGAGGACTTATGGAATTAGTTATAATGGCTGCTGGAATGGGAAGCAGATTTGGTGGTTTAAAGCAAATTGAACCAGTTGGAGATAATGGAGAATTCATAATTGATTATTCTATTTATGATGCGATCAGATGTGGATTTGACAAGGTAGTATTTGTAATTAAGGAGGAAAATTATAATATTTTTAGAGAAACTGTTGGAAAAAGAGTTGAAGATAAAATAAAAGTTGAATATGTTTTTCAAAATAATAAAAATGTTCCTTCTGATATTGATTTACCAAAAGACAGAATAAAACCACTTGGAACAGCACATGCTATTCTTTGTTGTAAAGATGTAGTTAAAGATGATTTTGCAATAATAAATGCAGATGATTTTTATGGATATGATGCATTTAAAGTAATATCTGAATTTCTAAAAAACAATAAAAATCCAAATGAATACGCAATGGCTGGATATTTAACTGCAAATACTCTTACTGAAAATGGTGCAGTAAAAAGAGGAATATGTAGAAATAGTGGAAATCATTTGACAGGGCTTATTGAATCATCAATTGAAAAAGTGGGTGATAAAATAATAGCTACACCACTTGATGGTAATGAATCATTTGAAGTTGATGCAAATACACTTGTTTCAATGAATATGTTTGCATTTAAAACACAAATATTTGATTATTTAGAGAAAAGATTCAGAAGTTTTCTTCTTGAAAACAAAGAATCATTAGATAAATGTGAATATTTAATACCTGTTGTTGTATTTGAACAAATAAAGAATGGTGATGCTAGCTGTGAAATATTAAAAACCACTGCGGTATGGCATGGAATGACATATAGGGAAGACAAAGATGATCTTGTAAATGCTATAAAGAAATTAACTGATAATGGAGATTATCCTAGACCACTTTGGAAGTAATGATTATAAGGAGGAGTTTTCCTTCTTTTTTTGTTGTTTTATTTGCTTTTTGATTAATATAAGCTTATAATGAGATTGGGTGTTTAATATGGAAAGGTTTATTTATTTGATGTTACCATCAATATTTTTTGTAAAGTATTATTTAAGTGATAAATCTACAACTATAGATTTTATTGTTACTTATTTTAAACTTTGTTTTATAACTAATATTATTTGTATTTTGTTTCTTCTTAGATATTATACAGTTGCTGCTTTTACTATAAAGCTTAACTTTATAATTAAATATTCATTAATTGCATTACTTACAAATATTATTTTAGTAATTGCATATAAAGTTATTTCAAACTTTATACAAGTTAAGATTGAAACAAAGAGGTCTAGTAAGAAAAATGAAAAAAATTAAAAAAATATTATTATTCTTATTTTTATTAGTATTAACAATAGTATTAGTTGGAACTTTTTATATAAGGTTTTTCTTTGCAAATGAAACTATAGAAGAACTATTTTTCTATGCAACAAACGGTGCAAAAAATGCCGATATTGGTGTATATTTAACTGCTGTTGGAATTACACTACCATTTTTGATTGTATGTTTATTTGCTCTTTGGGCTTTATATAATAATGTTTTAATAAATAAAACTATAAGTGCTGATATTACATTTTTAAAGAAGAAGAAATTAAAATTTCAAGTTTATCCAATAAAAATTATTATGAATCACAAGATAATTTTTAGTATAATATTAACAATATTTGTAGGTGCAATAGCTTTCTACAATCTTGATGGATTGAATTTTGCTAAAAATAATTTAACAGAATCTAAATTTATTGAAATGAATTATGCAAATCCAAAAGATACAAAGATTAATTTTAAAAAACATAATAATTTAATTTTAATATTTGTAGAATCGCTTGAAACAACATTATTTACTAAAGAGCAAGGTGGTGATTGGGATTATGAGGTTATCCCGGAAATGTATGATTTATTATTAGATGAGGATTCTATATATTTTGCAAGTGATAATAAAGTAAGTGGAATGAATAATCTATATTCAACTACATGGACAACCGGATCTATTATTTCAAATACTTCGGGACTACCATTTAAAATTCCAATTTCAGCAAATGACTATCATTCATCTAACTTTTTACAAGGTGCATATTCACTAGGCGATGTATTAAAAGATAATGGATATTATAATGAATTAATTAGTGCTGCTAGAACTTCATTTGGTGGAATAAAAGAATATTATACAAAGCATGGAAAATATAAAATAATTGATTCTGATAACTTAAGGAAGTATGGGTTTAAATATGATGATTATACTAGATCACATTGGGGTGTTAATGATAAGTATTTATTTGAAATGGCAAAAGAAAGATTATCAAAAATTAGTAAGAATACTAAGTTTAATTTAAATTTAATTACAATTGATACACATGCTAATGATGAGTATATTGGAAATTATTCAGTTAAAAAATTCAAAACAAAAAATGAGAATGCATATGCAACTACTTCAAAATTGATTTTTGAATTTGTTAACTGGGTTAAAGAACAACCATTTTATAAAGATACAACAATTGTTATAATTGGAGATCATCCGAGCATGCATAAAAGTGCATTTGAAGGGCATGAGTATTATAAAAGGCGTAGATATAATGTAATAATAAATCCAGTTGTTACTACTACTCATACCAAAAACAGGACATTTACTGCAGTTGATATGTATCCTACAATATTGGCTTCTATTGGTGCCGAAATTGATGAAGATCAATTAGCTTTAGGTGTAAACTTGTTTTCAGATAAAAAGACATTGTCTGAAAAGTATGGGCTTGATTTTATGAATAGTGAGTTAACTAAAAAGTCATTATTTTATGATGATAAAATTTTGGGTAGTGATTATGGTAAACTGATTTTGTCTAATAAAAATAAAAGTAAAGATAATAATCGTAATGATAAATAGTATTTAAGGAGTGTTAGTATGTTTATAGTAAAACCGCATAAATCTTGTTTGATAACTTATTTAGGTATAGTTTTTGGAGTCTTAGCAATATATTTTGCTTTTACAAAAGTGATTTTTTCAAGTACGTGTTATCTTAGATATTCATTAATATGTTTAATGCTATCTGGTATATGTGATATGTTTGATGGAAAATTTGCTAGGGCATGTAAGAGAAGTGAACAGGAAAAACAAATTGGAATTCAGTTGGATTCACTTGCTGATACATTCTGCTTTATTGCAGTTCCTGTATTAATAATGTTTTCTTTAAAAATGTATTCAATACCTGCAATTATAATATATATTTTGTTTATAATTTGCGGAGTTACAAGATTAGCACATTTTAATACAATTGCAGATGCAGATCAACCTGTTAAATCATATAAAGGATTACCTGTTACATCAACTGCAATTACATATCCACTTTTAGGACTTTTACATACAGTTGTTGATTTAAATGTGCTTTCTATAATATATTTATCTTTAACACTTCTAACCGCAATACTTTTTGTGTTAAAGATAAATGTACCAAAGCTAAAAGGAATGGCATATATAATTGTTCCTGTATTAGCATTAGTATTATTAATATTATTACTATTACTTTAGTGTAGTTTGAAAGAGGAATCAATATGAATATTAAAAAGTATTTACTATCAATTCTTTTCTTTATAGTTGTTATATTTTTGACTTTTTATTCTATTTTTTCAGGTGATAGTATTGATTTAGTTATTTCAAATATTAAATTGGTAAATATTAAGTATGTATTTATTTGTATGCTGCTTATTGCTGCATACTTTATTTTTCAGGGATTGTATATGAAACTTATTTTAAAGTCCCTAAATAAAAAAATAACTCTATCAAAAGGAATTTTTTATTCAATGGTAGAATTTTTCTTTAGTGCTATAACACCATCTTCAACTGGTGGGCAACCAGTTCAACTATATTATATGAATAAAGATAAAATTTCAATGAAAAAATCACTTATTACATTAATTCTAAACACTATATATTTTAAATTAACACTAATTATATTAGGAATTATTATAATGATGTTTAAGAGTGGTATTTTATTAAGTGATAAGTATTTATTAATATTTTTTATAATTGGATTTACTGTAGACTTATTAGTAATTATATTTTGCTATTTCTTATTATATAAGCAGTCAGTTATTAAAAAAATACTTAGATTTTTTTACTCTTTTAAAAATAAATTAAGTAAAGATAAAAATGCTGATATTGAACAAACTGTAGAAACTAAATTAAACGATTATAAAAACGAGGTTAATTATATTAAATCTCATAAAAAGGAAGTTTTTATTGGTTTTATATTGACATTACTTCAAAGAATGTTTCTTTTTTCTATTTCATATGTAATATATAAATCATTTGGGTTAAATAAATATAATTATTTTGAATTAGTGTTTATACAAATAAGTGTTCAGATTGCAATTGAAGCAATGCCTCTTCCTGGTGGAACGGGAGTAAGTGAACATTTAATGAATTATGCATTTATAAATATATTTGGTGCAAATAAGGCTTCAACAGCGATGATGTTAACTAGGGCTTTTTCCTTTTATATACCAATAATACTTTGTTTAATTTTACTAATAATTAGATTTATAAATGATAATAAAAATAAAAAATAATATATTTTAGGGGGATAATATGAAAAATAACAAAAATATTAGATTAAAACTTGATCATAAACAAGCTGCAATTTTAAATGAATTATTAAGCTATGATATAAATAAGATATTATATTTAATTTCTAGTGAGAAAAATCATTCAATGCAATTTTTATTAGAATTATATTTAAAACCATATATGTTATATGATTCAAATTTTATTACTGAGGATAACATGGAAGACTTTGTAAACTTTGTTATTTCAAGATATACTACAGAAATAAATGAATTAAATCTTCAATTAGAGTTTAAGCTTATAAATAAAAAAGAATATAAATCTATTAAGGATGATATGGATGAAAAGTATTTCGCCAATAATCCAGTAGGTATTAATATTGGCAGAATAATGGAAAAAAATAACGAAAAGGTACTAAAACTTTCTAATAACGACATTAAGTGATATAATTAAAGTAGGAGAGTGATTTTATGTTAATAAAGAAAAGAGAAATCAATCCACTAGAAAAGAAAGTTATAGATAATATAAGAGGGCTAAGTATTGACATGATTAATGAGGCCGGTGGAGGACATCCGGGTGTTGCACTTGGTGCTGCTCCAATTATATATAATTTATATACAAACTTTTTAAGATTTGATGTAAATAATCCAAATTGGATTAATAGGGATAGATTTGTTTTATCTGCAGGACATGCATCTGCATTATTATATTCAACACTATACATGTCAGGGTTTGATATTACACTTGATGACTTAAAAGGATTTAGAAAACTAAATTCTAAAACACCTGGACATCCTGAAATTAATGTAACACCAGGTGTTGATATGTCTACTGGTCCATTAGGACAAGGATTTGCAAATGCCGTAGGTATAGCGCTTGCTGAGAGATATTTAAATAAAAATTTTAACAAAAATATTATTGATTTTTATACATATTGTTTGTGTGGAGATGGAGACTTAATGGAAGGTGTAAGCTATGAAGCCGCATCTCTTGCCGGAAATTTAGGATTAAATAAATTAGTAGTATTTTATGACTCTAATAATACTACTTTAGATGGTAATTTATCAGAATCATTTTCAGAAAATGTTAAATTAAGATTTGAATCAATGAATTGGAGTGTTATTACAGTTTCTGATGGTGAAGATTTATTATCTTTATCTGATGCGATTACAAAAGCAAAAGAAAGTGACAAACCAACACTTATTGAAGTAAAAACAACTATAGGTAAGTATTCCAAATTAGAAGGTACTAATAAAATTCATGGCGGAATATTAGAACAAGATGATATAAGACAGATAAAAGAAAAATTATCACTTAGAGATATTCCGTTTCAGGTTTCTGATGAAGCTGTTACTTTTACTAGAGAAACTATTAATGATAGAATGGAAAAAGAAATATCAAATTGGATGAAGTTGATAGTTGAATTAGATGATACTGAAAAAGAAAAACTTGATATGTTGTTAAAATCAAAAGATGAAATAAAAATAAAAGATATAGAATATGAAATACCTGTCAATAATATGGAGTCCACTAGGGTTTCATCTGGTAAAATATTAAATTCAATTTGCAAAAACTATCCATTTATGTTAGTAGGTAGTGCAGATGTTTCTTCTTCAACTAAAGTAAAAATTCTTGATTCAAATGAAAAAAATATTATGTTTGGCGTTAGAGAACATGCGATGGGTGCCATTGCAAATGGTATAGCAACAACTGGTATTACTCCTGTTATATCAACATTTTTATCATTTAGTGATTATATGAAACCGGCTATCAGAATGAGTGCTATGATGAATTTACCTGTTATATATGTATTCACCCATGACTCAATTACTGTGGGTGAAGATGGACCAACTCATCAACCAGTAGAACAATTAGTTGGTTTGAGAAGTATTCCAAATATTGATGTATATAGACCAAGTGATGCTAATGAGGTTTTGGGAAGCTACAAGTCAATATTAGAAACAAGAAAGCCATCAGTATTAATATTAGGTAGAAATGAAGTGCTGTTACAATCATCTACAAAAGTAAATGAAGTAAAACATGGAGCATACATAGTGAAACCAGAAAAGAAAAGATTAGATGCAATTATTATTACAACTGGTGAAGAACTACAACTTACATTAGATGTATCAGCTAAATTAGAAGAAAGAGGAATTGATAATAGAATAATAAGTATGCCTTCTATTGAATTATTTGAAAGAATGGATGATGAATATAGAGAAAATTTAATTCCTAAAACTGATAATGTTTTTGTAATAGAAGCATCTTCACCATATTCTTGGGATAGATTTACATCTGATAGAAAGCATTTATTTACAGTAAATACTTTTGGAAAAAGTGCTAACTATAAGGATCTATTAGAGGAATATAACTTTACTGAAAATTTTATAGAAGAACAAATAGAAGATTTAATTAAATAATCTTCTTTTTTTGACATTTTTTTCAATCAATAAATATTAAAATTTAATTGGTGAATGAGAATGAGAATTTATTATATTTTTAACATAAAAGACGAATATATTAGTCTTTATAATGAAAGTCCAAGTAGTTTGTATAATGTTTTATATCAGCTATATTATATGAGAAAAAAGGATATAGAATATGGCTTTAATATGTTTAAGCAATTGGTAAATAAGATAGATAAAGAATTACTTGATAAAGAAATATTTGTAAAATTGCATAACAGAATGACATATGTAAAAAAGGGTAATAATCATATTATAAATAATCTATATAAAGATGAAGTAAGCATTTTAAAAATTAAAAACTCATATATCTTAATTAATTGTAATAAAAACTATACAGAATTTTTTAATATACTTCAAAAATATGGTAGAAATTATTTTGTATGTGACTTTATTAATAAAGATTATTTCTTTTTATCTAATATAAAAATGCTTGTATAAACATATTATTTTTAGTAGAATATATATGAGGAGAGTGATAATATGCTACTTGATATTTTACAAGTCCTTTTAGGTGTAGTAATTGGTGCAGTTATAGGATTCTTTGTATGTAAAAAAGTAATGACTAAATATTTAAAAAAGAATCCACCAATTAATGAAGAAATGATTAAAACATTAATGATGCAGATGGGTAGAAAACCATCACAAAAACAAGTAAATCAAGTTATGAAATCTATGGGAAAATATATGTAATGGGGGAATAATGAAAAAGATTAATTATTATATAGGTAAAATTGTATATAAGACAATTGAATCTAGGATAATTGAAGATTCATCAGAAGAAAATGTGGTGTATGCTACAAAATATGTTAAAGCTGACAAATACTCTTTGCTTTATTCATATGATGATGAGACATTAGTGAATACTGAACAATTTGATGTTGTTAAAAGGTTTAATGATGAAGTAGAAGAAGAAATATCAAATGTTAATATTGATTTTACTGCTTGTGGGGTAAGTGACTTAGCTAGAATATATTCTGGTCCAAGCAGAGATAATCTTATAGTAGATATGCTTAACTTAAAAGATAGTGTTAATGAATTATTACTTACATCAAATGACAATAAAAAGAAAAATAAAAGGTCTAAAAGAAAGCACTTAATTAAATAGTGCTTTTATACTAGCAGGAGATTTTATGAAAAGTTTAGATGATTTTAATGAAGAGACAAGAAAAATTATTATTGATTGTACTAATGATTTATTTATAATGCTTCCTAATCTAGAAAATAAGATTACTAAGGATCAAATTATAAATACTTTTCTACAAAACATTAGTCAAAATATTGAATTTAATTGTGGTAATTTAGGTAAAAATGTTGGAGGCCAATACTCTAATGGAAAAATAAGAATATTAAAAATAGATAATGAAAATAGAATTAAGTCTATAGTTTTTCATGAGTTGATGCATGCTTTAATTAAAGATATACATAAAAATGAAATAATAAAAAAACATCCATATGCAATTGAAATTTTCGTTTCTATATTACAGAAGAAATATAATGAGACTATTATCAATTATAATTCAAGAAATGTAAATGGATATCTTTATCAATCTGGGGAACAATTGAAGACAATTTATGGTGATAGTTTACTAGAACAGTTAATTGTTGATCCAGAACATATTGAAAATGCATTTTATGATGATGAAAGATTTAGCTTTCTCCATTTAAAACAAAAATTTTTGAATGATTTTTGTAAAAATGTACAGATTTTAAATAATGCAATTGAGAGTGGTAGTGGTATTGATTCGATTGATTTTAGATGTGTTTTATTAGAAAATTCAATATCTGATCAAATGTGTTTTATCTCATATACAAAAGATATTTCATATTTAAAAATTGTAGAAGAATTATACAGTATGCAAAGGACACCAACATATGGTAAGTTTATTAATGCGATTAACGGTTTTAAAAGAAAGTCTCAAAGTTTTGATAATGAAATATTAAAATATCCAAAACTTAATAGATTATATATGGTATCTAAAGTTGATGATAAAGAAAAATTAAAGAATTTACTTAGATTGGGATCATTTAATAAAGATGGTGCAGCTTTAGCAAAATACTTTGGATTTTTAGATGAAGATAGTGAAATATATGATTTTTATTGTAATAAAACGATTTATAATTACTTTAAGAAATTAATATGTGATAATAATATAAATTATGAAGATGTAAAAGACCTAACATACAGAAAGGCCAACTTACAACTTGATAAAAAATTATTACCTATTAATCCAATCTCTGAACCTATCATATACAACATTGTAAATGAAGAATTAGAACCATTAAGTTATATTATATATGATAATAAAAAAGATATAGTAAAAGTGTTAGACAGTTATGGTAGTGAACTAACAAAGGGGTTTAATTTTAGCTTTGATGATATAGTAAATAAAGTAGAAAATAAGAAGTTACTTGAAATAATAAAAGAAATTATAAATATATTAGATAGTAAAAAAATAGATATTTCTCAAATATATAGTTCATATCACTCACTAGATAGTATTTTAGATATTGAAATTCCAGGTTATATTGATTTTATATATGTAAATGGGGAAGTTATACATAATATTGAATTTATGATTGATGAAGATTATTCATTACAATTTAATGATAATATAGTGCAAATGGAAGAAGAAAAAGAATTGGTACAATCTAATGAATTTAATTTTAATATTGAAGGCTTGAAACTTTAGAATATAAAGAAACTATTGACTATTATGTATTATTATGCTAAAATCTTAATGTTTGTAGCCTTTATAGCTTCAAACCGCATTGAAAAGGTTTAATAAACTTATATAAGTACCTTAATAGCGAGTCTAGATAAATATAAAGGAGGAAAAAAATGAAAGCAGTAATTAAAACTGGTGGTAAGCAATACTACGTTAATGAAGGTGACACAATCTATGTTGAAAAATTAGATGGTGAAGCTGGTAGTGAAGTTGTATTTGATCAAGTATTAATGATTGATACAAAAGTTGGTAATCCTTATCTTAGCGGTGCTAAAGTTGTTGGAAAAATTGTTAAACATGGTAAACAAAGAAAAATTAAAATATTTACTTATAAACAAAAAGATAGAAGCAATCGTCACCGTCAAGGTCATAGACAACCATATACACAAGTTCTTATTGAAAAGATTAATGGGTAATTAATGTTAAAAATTGTAATAAAAAAGCAAGATAATAAATTTAAAAAAATTAATTTATTAGGACATGCAGATTATAGTAGTTATGGTAAAGATATAGTATGTAGTAGCGCATCATCCATAGTGATTACAACAGTAAATGCTATAATGATGTTTGATAAGGAATATATTACATACGAAGAAAAAAAAGATAACTTTATAATTGTTATAAATAAGAACGATAAAATAGTTGATACACTAATTCAAAATATGATAAATATGTTTTATGAATTAGAAAATGACTATCCAAAAAATATAAAGATAGAGGAGGAATAACGATGTTAAAATTAAATATACAATTATTTGCTCACCATAAAGGACAAGGTTCTACATCAAATGGTCGTGATTCAGCAGGACGTAGATTAGGCGCTAAAGCAGCTGATGGACAATTTGTAACAGCTGGTAGTATTCTATATCGTCAAAGAGGAACAAAAATATTCCCAGGAATTAATGTAAGAAGAGGAAATGATGATACTCTTTATACTACAGTAGATGGAATAGTTAAATTTGAAAAACTTGGTAAAGATAAAAAACAAGTTAGTTGTTATCCAGAAGAGAAATAATTTTAAATTAAATATATATAATATATAGAGCAGTACTTATTTTAGTATTGCTTTTTTAATATTTCAGGGGTTAGATACATTTATAATAATGTTTCTATAGATAAAGTTTCTTATACAAAATGCAAAATCATATTGTTTTTTCACTCAAAATGGTATATAATTATATTGTCAGAGGGGAACATGATACGTGATACAAAATAGTGAGTTTTCACACTGTATAAGACGATAAAGGAAGGGAGGCTTTTAGACTATGTGGAAATGGCTTATCAGATTCTTTTAATTAAAAAAGTTATGTAAACTAGACTCTTTTAGAGTCTTTTTATATTGAAATTAATAACTAAATCTTGATGTTAGATTATTTACCGTGATATAATTAACTGGAAGGTAGGCGATTAAATGAAACAAAATATTATAAAAGATAGTACTTCAAATACTTTTGAAAGTATGAAATTAATAAAAACACTTTTAGTTTTTATTTCATATTTATTGTACTCAAATGTTATTTCAGTTTTACTGTCAACATTTAAGATTACCAATACTACAATGATTTCTTTTTTAGCAGATTTAATCTTTTTGATATGTATAATATTCGTGTATAGAGATAACCTAAAAAATGATTTTGAAAACCTAAAAAAGGATTATAAAGTATCAAAAATTATTAAGACAGTTATTATATGGGTAGTGATAATATTTATATTTAATATTTTGATGGGCGTGATAACTGAAGTAATATATCCGAATGCAGCAGCTGATGATAATACGAATGCGATAATTTCTCTTCTTAATACTGCAACTTTTTATTCAATTTTTAAAACAATGATTTTTGCAGTTGTTGCTGAAGAATTGTTATATAGGGAATCTATTTCTGATATTATTAGTAATAAATACTTATTTGTTATAATTTCCTCAATTATTTATACGATTTTAAATTTTATATTTGTCGGATTTGAATCTAAAATTATTGTGATTGATATATTGTCTTACTTTTTACCAGCATTATTGTTTTCAACTGCATATGTAAAAAATAATAACAATATAATAATCTTGATGCTTATTAAATTTTTCTATAATTTAATACCATTAATAATCTTGTTATCTGGGCTATATAAATAGTTTAAATTAAGAATAAAAATGGAGGTACTATGAAAAGATTTATAGCATTTTTGATAGTAGTTCTATTTATACCAACATTTTGTTATGCATCGGTTATAGATGAAGTACCTCCGTATGTTGACATTATTGGTATAAATGAGAATGATTATAATATAACTAAAACCATTACAGATGATGAAGTAATTATTAAGTTAACTGAAAAGGCAACTGGTCTTAGTTATTCATGGAGTTTTGACAAAGATAAGATTGATAATAAGATTAGTTTAGATTTTAATATTGATTTTGAATCCACTAAGAAAGAGGAAATAGATAATATTTCTGGTGATATGGATAAAATTTATTTATCATTTAATCATCATGGAACATTACCATCCAATGCTAAAATAAAAGTAAATGTATCATCTAAATTTAAAGATGGGGATAAGCTATATTTATATTATTATAATGAAACAACTGGCAATGCTGAATTTGTAGAAAATAATATTGAAGTAATAGATGGATATGCTGAGTTTGAAATTAATCATTGTTCTGAATACTTTTTAACTGGTGCTATTGTAAATGATGCGACTAATAATCCTAAGAATTTGAATCACATAATAATAGGCCTTGTAGTTGTGGTTTTAGGATTAATGGCTTATACGATGTTTAAAAGATAATTGTCATATTATTAATAATATGGCTTTTTTAATTTTTATATGTTATAATATGGAAAGTTAAAGGAGGGGTTCTCATGTTTATTGATGAAGTATTAATTAAGGTTGAAGCTGGAGACGGCGGAGATGGTTGTTTAGCGTTTAGAAGAGAAAAATATGTACCTATGGGTGGTCCATTTGGTGGTAATGGTGGACATGGTTCAAACATTAAGTTTGTAGTAGATCAGGGTCTACATACATTAATTGATTTAAGATATATGAAAACAATCAAGGGTAAAAAAGGAGAAAATGGTAAGGGTAAAAATCAAAATGGTGCAGCATCACCTGATGTTATCATAAAAGTTCCTCAGGGTACAGTAGTTACGGATAATGATACAGGTTTAATACTTGCGGATTTAAAGAATAAAGATGATGAAGTTATAGTTGCATATGGTGGCCGTGGTGGAAGAGGAAATACGGCTTTTAAAACTCAAAATAACCCTGCTCCAAATTATGCAGAAAATGGTGAACCTGGAGAAGACAGAACTTTAAAAGTAGAATTAAAATTACTTGCAGATGTTGGTCTAGTTGGAATGCCAAGTGTTGGCAAAAGTACAATTATTTCGTGTGTTTCAAAAGCTAGACCTAAAATTGCGGCATACCATTTTACTACATTAACCCCAAATCTTGGTGTTACAAAAACTCGTGATGGTAGAAGCTTTGTTATAGCAGATTTACCTGGTTTAATTGAGGGTGCCTCAAATGGTGAGGGTCTAGGAGATAAGTTCTTAAAACATATTGAAAGAACTAGAGTAATTGCACATGTTATAGATATGAGTGGTTTTGAAGGTAGAGATCCTTATGATGATTATGTAACAATTAATAAAGAACTTGAAGCGTTTAACCCTAAAATATTAGAAAAGCCCCAAATAATAATTGCAAATAAAATGGATTTAGAATCTAGCAAAAATAATTTAGAGATATTTAAGAAAAAGGTAAACTGTGAAATTTTTGAAGTATCAGCATTAACAAATAAGGGATTAGATGATGTTTTAACTAAACTTGCAGATTTACTTGATACTATACCTGTTGACAGTATATATGATGAAAATCAATTTGAATCACATGTATTATATAAATTTAAAAAAGAAGAACCTTATACTATAACACGTGAAGGTGACGAATGGGTTATTAGAGGTAGTGAGGTTGAAAAAATATTTAGAATGACTAAATTTACAGATGAAGGCTTATCTAGATTCTCTAAGAAAATTAGAAAAATGGGTGTTGATGAAAAATTAGAAGAATTAGGTGCTGAAGTAGGAGATCGAGTTAGAATATTAGATTTTGTTTTTGAATATAAATAGTTTTAATAGACTTAAGTATATAGAAAGTGCTTAGGTCTTTTATTAATTTTTGTTATAGAATGTATAAACAACTTGTATTTGATTTATTTAATAAGCATTGTTATTATAAACTTGTAAAAACATTTAGGCCTATAGTTTTTATAAAAAGGAGTTTTTATGAAAATAATAAATGTGGCTTTAACTGGTGGTCCAGGTGGCGGAAAAACCAGTGTTTTAAAAGCAATCAATGGCCTAATAACGCTAAAAAATGAAAATATAATTGAATTGGCAAGCAAAAAGATTAAATTAATAACAGTACCAGAAACAGCAACCGAGCTAATATCAAACGGTATAAATCCAAATGAAGCTTTAGATGTTTTAGATTTTCAAAATATATTATTTTCGATTCAAAAGGCTAAAGAAGAAGCCTCTCTAAATGCTATAAAGTTCAATTATGATACGGATATGTGCATGTTTATTTACGATAGAGGATTATTAGATGGGATGGCATATCTAAAAGATAAAAATGAATTTAATAAGATTTTATTTAATAATAATACTAACGAAATTAACTTACTTGATAAATATGATATTGTTATAGATTTACTTTCAACTGCTACTTGTGCAGAAGAAAAGTACGGATTTGAATCTAATGCCTCAAGATTTGAGGACACTAAATGGGCAAAAAAGGTAGATAGTAAAACTACTAATGCTTGGCTAGGTCATAGAAATTTAAAAATATTTGATAGTAGTGTTCCGTTAGATGAAGAAATAGATCAAGTGATTAATTATTTAAAAGATTATATATTAAATGGTCAAGCAATTGTAAATAATGAATATAGAGTTGAAGTTGATCCTGGTGAATTGTGTATGTATAATGATGAAAATTCTAGGAAAATATCTATTTGTGATACAGAAATTGATTATGGTTTAGGTGATATTGTTAATACTGTTCTGACAAAGAGAACGTATAAAAATAATTCAACTTATTTTTTGAAGTTTATTACAGATACAGAAGATGAAAAAAGAATAATAAAAGAAGAAAACCTTGATTTAAATAAATATAATGAACTTTTATTAAGATATAAAAAGAAGAATCAAGTAAAAAGAGATGAGTTGTCATTTTTTTATAATAAAGTTTTATATAAATTATCATTTTATGAAGATTTTACCACAATGTCATTTGAATCTTCTAAAGAAGATATGAATATAAACTTACCTATGGGTATTGAAATTATTGATAATCATCAAAAGAAGCTTGAAAAAAAGATAGAATATGGTAATATATAAATTAATTTAGGAGGGGTACATGGGAATTTATAATAGTAATTTTGATTTTAACAAGTATAGGGCATTTTATGCAGTAGCAGAGTGTGAAAGTTTTTCAAAGGCGGTTAATCTTTTACATATTTCACAACCTGCAATAAGTCATTCAATTAAAGAATTAGAAGAACAGTTAGGTACTAGGTTATTTGTTAGAGAGGCAAAGAATGTTAAACTTACTGATAGCGGTAAAAAACTTTTGAAATATGTAGAGAAAGCATTTAATAATATTCTTATGGCTGAAATGGCATTAACAGAAAATGAAGGAGAACTTAATGGTACGATTAGAATTGGTATATATAGCCATATTTCATTAATTATGCTTCCAAAGGTTATTAATTCTTTTGCAAAGAAAAATCCTAAAGCAAACATTGAAGTATATAGTTCTAGTACGAATGAATTAAAAGAAAAGCTAAAAACTAGAGAGTTAGACTTTATAGTATTACAATATCCGGCATTTATAAGTGAAACCGACTATACTGAGGAAATATTATGTGAATTAGATAATTGCTTTTTTGGTAATAAGGAATGCTATAACAAATATGTTTCTAAAAATAATAAATTAATTGAGTATCCAATATTACTACCTAAAAGAGGGTATGATGATATAAATGCATTAGAGGAAATGTTTAAGAGAAAAAATATGATTCTGTCCAAAAATTATAGAATTTATAATATTTCCCTAGCAAAAGAATTAGCAAAAGAAGGAGTTGGAATTGGATGGGGATTAAAAAAATGCCTAGAAAAAGAATTTAAAAATGGTGAACTATTTGAAATTCCAATTGATTTTAAAACACCAACCACAAAATTTAGCATTTGTTATCGTGAAAAGTACTTGAACCACACAACACTTGAATTTATAAAAGAATTTAAAGATTATGTTAACACTAATTATAGTTGTAATAATTAATACTTAGTTTATAAATTATAAAAAATAAAGTTTATTAATGACTTTATTTTTTATTTATGATAAAATCATTTCTAGGTGAAGTGTTATGAAGAACAGAAGTGAATCAAGAGAAATAATAATAAAGGTTTTATATCAAGTATATATAATGTCATCTGCCAATATAAAATATGACATAACTGAATTAATAAAAGAGCAAATTGAGGTTGAAAATGATTTTATTAATAATACTGTATTAGGAATAATTAAGAATCAAGATGAAATTTCTTCCTTAGCAAATAAATACTTAGTTGATTGGAATATCGATAGATTAAGTAAAGTAGATAAAGCTATATTAAGTTTAGGTATTTATGAATTAAAATACACAGATGTACCAAGCATTGTTGCGATTAATGAAGCAGTAGAATTATCAAAGAAGTATAGTGATGAAAAAGTTACAAAAATGATTAACGCAACTTTAGATAAAATATATCATGAGGAAATAGATTAATAATTCATTATTTAATCTTTTCTTTTGAGAGGCATAGTATGAATGATAAATATGTTACAGTTACTCAACTTACTAAGTATATTAAATATATTGTTGATAATGATATTAATTTAAATACTATTTATTTAAAGGGTGAAATATCAAATTTTAAAGCACACACAAGAGGCCATTTGTATTTTACAATAAAAGATGAAAATACTAGAATTAATGCGATTATGTTTGCATCAAGTGCATCAAAGCTAAAATTTATGCCAGAAGATGGTATGAAAGTAATGGTAGTAGGGAAAGTTAGTGTGTATGAAGCAAGTGGAAGTTATCAAATCTATGTAAATGAAATGATTGAAGATGGTGTTGGTAATCTTTATATAGCATATGAAAAATTGAAAAAGAAATTGGAAGTTGAAGGTTTATTTGATCAATCAAAGAAGAAAAAGATACCAAAAATTCCAAATACTATCGGAATAATAACCGCTCCAACAGGTGCTGCAATAAAAGATATATTATCTACTATAAAAAGAAGATGGCCACTTGCAAAAACAATATTATTTCCTAGTTTAGTACAAGGAGCAGAAGCAAGTGATGATATAATTAGAAATATAGAACTTACAAAAAATTATGATTTGGATGTATTAATAATTGGCCGCGGTGGTGGTTCAATTGAAGATTTATGGTGTTTTAATGATGAAGGAGTAGCACGTGCAATATATAAACTTGATGTGCCAGTAATTTCAGCAGTTGGACACGAAATTGATTTTACAATATCTGATTTTGTTGCTGATTTAAGAGCACCAACACCAACTGGAGCTGCAGAAATGGCAGTCCCTAATATAAATGATGTATTAAATTATTTGAATCAAATTAATATTAGAATTAATACTAGTATTAATAATATATTAAAATCAAAAAGTAAATCATTAAACTCAATCTGTGATAGCCCTATTATTAGAAATCCAATTAGTATATATGAAGTAAAGGAACAAAAGTTTGATAATACTTATGAAAGATTAATTAATGGGTATTCTAACATAATTGAAAAGAATAAATATACACTTGATACTATAAAAACATCACTTAATGTTTCTATAAATAATGTTTTAATTGCTAATAAACATTCTTATATAAAAATATTATCAAAACTTGAAGTTTTAAATCCACTTTTAACTTTAAAAAGAGGATATTCAATTGTAAAAAAAGATAATAAAGTTATAGATAGTATAAATAAATTATCAAAGGGAAATAAAATAGATATTGAGTTGCAAGATGGTAATATAAAAGCAGAAATTATATAGAAGGAGATTTTATGATGGAAAAGAAAGAAATTAGTTTTGAAGAATCGTTAAATCAATTAGAGAAAATAGTAAAAGATTTGGAAAATGGAGATGTTCCATTAGATGATGCGATTGAAAAGTTTAATACTGCAATGAAACTTGCATCTTCATGTAATGAAAAATTAAAAAATGCAGAAGAAAGTATTAATAAAATTTTAAATAAAAAAGGAGAATTAGAAGACTTTAAAATAGAAGAATAACTAATTCTTTTATTATAATTTTTTTTATATGTTACATAATAATAATGTAGTTATATTTAAAAGGAGATGATATCATGAATTTTAAAATAAAACTACAAAAAATAATTCTTCTTCTATTACTTATTATGCCATTTAATGTGCTAGCTTATTCTGATTATGTTGTTGTTGGAGGAAATAATGTTGGTATAGAAATCAATTCAAAAAGGATAATGGTAGTTGGCTTTTATAAAGTAAATGGGAAAGATATTGGAAAAGATGCAGGATTTATTAATGGGGATAAAATCATAAAAGTTTCGAATAAAGAAGTAACCTCTATAAATGATATGATTAAAAAAATAAATGAAAATATAAATGATAATCCTGTAGAGTTTACTGTATTAAGAAATAACAGTGAAACTAATATTAAATTAAGCCTAGTTAAGGATAGCAATAATGTATATAAAACGGGCTTATATGTAAAAGATCAAATAACTGGAATTGGAACTCTAACATATATAGATCCTAATACAAAAATTTATGGTGCCTTAGGCCACGAGATTATTGAATCAAACTCAAATATAAAAATTGAAGTAAAAGATGGAAAAATATTTGGTGCCAGTATAGTAGGTATAACTAAAAGTACTGATACAACGACAGGTGAAAAAAATGCAAGGTTTAATGATGATATAACATATGGAACAATAAATGAAAACACAATTAGTGGTATTTTTGGTAAATATACTAATAAATTTGATAGGACTAGATTAAAAAAAGTTGCACAGCCAGATGAAATAGAGATCGGTAGTGCTAAAATATTAACTGTTTTAAATGAAAATAATATTGAAGAATTTGATATTAATGTTCTTAAAGTAAATCGAGATGGTTTGACAAAAAACATATTATTTGAAATAACAGATGAAAGATTAAAAAATAAAACAAATGGCGTAATAAAAGGTATGAGTGGTAGTCCAATTATACAAAATAATAAAATAATAGGGGCAGTTACTCATGCTATAGTTAATGATAATACAAAAGGATATGGAATATTTATTACAACAATGTTAGAAGAAGGAGAAAATTAGGAAGTTTTTCTTCCTTTTTTCTTTTTATGTTGACAAATTTAATTATTTGATGTATAAGTGTTAATTGCTGTAGAGAAAGGAATAAGTATGAGTAATAGTGTTAAAGGTATTAAAATAATGAATCCGGTTAAAACAGTAAATTTTCTAAGAGAAATTGATTTGATGTTAAATAGATCATTAGAAAAATTATTTAAAACAAGAACAATGGGTGAAATAATTAATTCAAATCAAACAAATAGTTTTTATAATTCTGATGATGATACAAGAATTGATATAGTTTTAATAAATTATAAAGTTAAAATATTAGTTGATGAGAAAATAATATCAAAAGAGTATGCAATTAAGCTTTTGGAAATTTATAACAAATTTATTTTGTTAAACTCTGCTGGTCTATGCAATCAAGAATATTTTGAATTTATGGAGATTTTAAATGAATTTGGTTTACTTGAAAATGATTTTAGTTTTTCCGAAATGTTTAAAGATTCATATATTAAAATGCTAGAAAAGAAAAAAACAATTGACAAATAGAAGTAATTATATTACAATATTAACGTAAATTTAAAGAGGAAAGAGATGCATCCACATCCACCCGACTTAGCGTATAGCAGTGGGTTTATGCCTGATTGATTTTAATTTATTAAATTTGATTGTGCTTTAAGTGGATACATTGTGTCCACTTTTTATATTTAATGGAGGTGTTTTATATAGCAAATACTAAAAATAATCTGCTTATTAATGAGCAAATTAAAGTAAGTCAAGTTTTAGTTATTGGACCAAATGGAGAGCAAGTTGGAGTAAAACCAATTGCAGATGCATTAACACTAGCAAATTATGCTGGATTAGATTTGGTATTATTAAGTCCAAATGCAAATCCACCAGTTTGTAAGGTGATGGATTACAACAAATACAAGTATGAAAGAGCAAAAAAAGAAAAAGAAGCTTTAAAGAAGCAAAGAGCTAATATGTCTGAATTGAAGGAGTTTAGACTATCGCCAGTAATAGATGTTGGTGATTTTGAAACTAAAATAAAACAGGTTACTAAATATCTTAAAAAAGGTGATAGAATAAAAGTAACAATAAGATTTAAAGGAAGACAAATGGCACATACTGAAATTGGTAAGGATGTATTATTAAAATTTGCAGCTAGACTTGAAGACTTATCAGTTGTTGAACAACAACCTAAACTTGATGGTAGAAGTATGATAATGTTATTAACACCAAAAAAATAATTATAGGAGGAAAATTATGCCAAAATTAAAAACTCATAAAGGAAGTAAAAAGGTTTTTAACAAAAGAAAAAATGATTACAAAATTGGAAAACCAGGAAGTAGACATAATACTGGTTATAAATCAACAAATGTTAACAGAAAAAATAGAAAAGGTTCTCAGTTAAGTAAAGCTGACTTTAATAGATTAAAGGATTTAATCTAAATGTAATTAAATAGGAGGAAAATATGACAAGAGTAAAAAATGGAGTTACTACAAAAGCTCGCCATAAAAAAGTTTTAAAAGCAGCTAAAGGTTATTTTGGAAGCAAACACAGATTATATAAAACTGCCAAAGAACAATTAATGCATTCAGGACAATATGCGTTCCGTGATAGAAGACAAAAGAAAAGAGATTTTAGAAAATTATGGATTACTAGAATCAATGCTGCATGTCGTGAAAATGAAATTAGTTATTCTAGATTTATTGAAGGCTTAAATTATGCAGGTGTTGAAATAAATAGAAAAATGGCTTCAGAAATTGCAATTAATGATCCAAAGGCATTTACTGAAATGGTAAATGTTGCAAAAGAAGCATTAAAGGCAAAAAAAGAAGGTAAACCCGTTGCAGTAAAAAAAGAATCTGTAAATGTAAAAGCTGATACTAAAACTGCAAAAAAAGAAACAGTTAAAGAAGAAAAAGACTTATCAAAAATGACAGTTGCAGAATTAAAAGAATTAGCAGCATCAAAAAACATTGCTATACCAGCTGGTTCTAAAAAAGCTGATATAGTAGATTTATTAAAATAGTCATATTAATGAATTGATTTATCTAGTGCCTTAGGGTGATAAATTTTAGAAATTAATAAGTGTATAACGAAAAGGAGAAAGAAAAAAATGACAGTAGTTTCAATGAATTATTTATTAGAAGCAGGTGTTCACTTTGGACACCAAAAAAGAAGATGGAATCCAAAAATGAGAGAATATATTTTCACTTCACGTGATGATATATATATAATTGATTTACAAAAAACATCTCAAAAAATTGATGAAGCTTATAATGCAATGAAAGAGATTGCAGAAGCAGAGGGAAAAGTTTTGTTTGTAGGTACTAAAAAGCAAGCTCAAGAAGCAGCAGAGGAATGTGCTACAAGAACAAATATGTATTTTGTTAATGAAAGATGGCTTGGTGGTACTTTAACTAACTTTAAAACAATTCGTTCTAGAATTAAAAGATTAGAAGAAATCGAAACAATGGAAAATGATGGAACTTTTGATCTTTTACCAAAAAAAGAAGTAATTAAAATTAAAAAAGAGTATGATAAATTAAATAAGAACTTACGTGGTATTAGAGAAATGAAAAAATTGCCTAATGCAATAGTTATAGTTGATCCACGTAAAGAAGAAAATGCTATTAAAGAAGCTAGAATATTAAATATTCCAGTATTTGGTATAGTAGATACTAACTGTGATCCAGATATGGTAGATTATGTTATTCCAGGAAATGATGATGCAGTTAGAAGTGTTAAATTAATGCTTGGTGCTTTAACTAATGCAATTGCAGAAGTTAATGGAAATGAAGTAATTGATTATTTAACAGAAGAAGATAAAAATAAATTAGATAAGAAAGCAAAGAAGCAAGAAATTAAAGAAGAAATTGAAGATATTAAAGAATCTGTAAAGGATAAAAAAGAAGAAATTAAGGAAACTATTAAAGAAAATATCAAGTCTACAAAAAAAGACATAAAAGAAGCAAAAAAAGAAGTTGTTGAAGACTTAAAAGATGTTATGAAAGATATTAAAGATATGACTTTAACTGAACTAAAAGAAATGGCTAAAATAAAAGGCATTAAAGGATATTCAAAATTAAAGAAAGACGAACTTCTTGAAGTTTTAAAATAGGTGATTATTATGTTTAGTGCGAGTGATGTAAAAAATTTAAGAGAAAAAACTGGCGCAGGAATGCTAGATTGTAAAAAAGCTTTACAAGAATCAAATGGTGATATGGATAAAGCTATTGACTGGTTAAGAGAAAAAGGAATTTCAAAGGCAGCTAAAAAAGAATCTAGAATTGCTGCTGAAGGTTTAAGTCAAATATTAGTTGATGGAAATAAAGCTGTTATATTGGAAGTTAATTCTGAAACTGACTTTGTTGCAAAGAATTCAGAATTTACTAGTTTTGTATCAGAACTTGCTAAAACTGTTTTAACTAATAAACCAAATAGTATTGAAGAAGCTTTAGAACTTCCTATGAGAGATGGAACTGTTAACACTAGTTTAATTGCTTTGATTGCAAAAATTGGTGAAAAGATTAGTTTTAGAAGATTTGAAATTATAGAAAAAAATGATAATCAAGTATTTGGTGTTTATAATCATCAAAATCTTGGTAAAATAAATGTTGTTACTGTTTTGAATGGAAATAATGAAGATGTAGCAAGGGATGTAGCTATGCATGTTGCAGCAATGAATCCTGGATATTTATCAAGAAATGATGTTCCTGCAGATGTAGTTGATCATGAAAAAGAAGTTATTAAAAAACAAGCTGTTGAGGAGGGAAAACCTGCAGAAATAGCTGAAAAAATGGTTAACGGAAGAATAAATAAATTTTATAAGGAAGTTTGTTTACTTGAACAAGCATTTATTAAAGATCCAGACTTAGATGTAGCAGGTTATGCTAAAGCTAACAATTCAGAAGTTGTAAAATTTGTTCGTTTCGAAGTTGGTGAAGGAATGGAAAAAAGAGTAGATGATTTTGCTAGCGAAGTTATGAGTCAAATTAATGGAAATGTTTAATTTATAAGAAATGATTTGTTATCATTTCTTTTTCTATTGACAATTGCTTTCTTGATTGTTATCATATTAAGATATATTTTGATACTTTAAAATTAGTTTAAATAACAGGGGAACATGGTGAATTTATATGAGAATAGATGTTAATAATCCAAATGATATTATAAGAAATTTTGTTAAAGATTTATATAATGAACATTTAAATGAAATTTTTAAACAATCTTTAAATTTCTTTGATGTTGATGGTGATATTGATGATGATATTGATGCTGAATACTATGAATATGGTGAGGATGAAAAAGAAATATTTGATTTTACCACAATTTTTAATAGAATGGCTAACACAAATTATGAATTATATAAAAAAGTTATTGGTGTTATTTGGACAGATTTTTGGCTACTAAACAATCCTGATTTATTATCCGATTCAGATGAAAATTATGTTACTATTGATTATGACTATTCATATGAGGAAATGTCAAAATTTAAATCTGTAGATGATGTTATTGATTATATTAATGAATATCCCGAATTATTACAATCTATGTTGCTTTCATCACTAGATTTTATAAGCTATACGAATTTTGAAAAACATCACAAATCAATGTATGATGTAAAAACTGATAAATATCTTGAAAGGATTAATCCTTTATATATTTTTGATAAAATATTATATTCGCAGTTATATGAAAAAGATGATATATATTGTATGTATTTGAATTATCTAGAAGATTTTAAAAAAGAATATAATTTTGAAGATTATATATCAGAATACTATGCAAGATCATTTGTAAGAGATTTTATTGAAATACTTCGTGAAAATGATAGATATAATTATGATTTACTAATTCTATATATGATTAAAGATTTTTATATTATTGAAAAATATCGGGAATTAAATAATTCAATAGCTAAGAATTGTCAAATCATATTGAAAATAATAGAAACAAATAGCTTTAATAATTTATTAGATAAATATTGTGTAGGGCCAATTTTAGATGATATAATTTTTTCATTTGTAGAATTTAATGAAGCAGAAAATAAACAGAAAATGTTTGAGACAGTTTTTAAAGCTGCGGAACCAAGAATAAAAAGGAAACTATTTGCAAAGAATTAAAATTCTTTGCTTTTTTGTTCGTTACGTAATTTAAATCCATATGGAATAAAAAATATTTCATCTGTAAAGTGAAAATATGGTTAAAATAGCAAGACTTAATTTATTCTTTGTTCTTTACAAACGTATGTTTAAATTATATAATCAATTTGTAACATGGTATTAGGGAGGTATTATATATGATCGCTAAAGTTTTAGTTGAAATATCAAACATAAATGTTGATAAGACTTTTAATTATTTAATACCTGATGAATTAAGAGAAAAAGTACAGATTGGTATAAGAGTAAAGGTTGAATTTGTTAATAGAATAATTGAAGGTTTTGTAGTAGGAATTGCAGATTTCAATGATAGTGAATATGAGTTAAAGAAAATTTTAGAAGTTATTGACGAATTTCCAATATTAAATAATGAACTATTAAATCTTGGTAAGTGGATGAGTAATGAATACTATTCAACTTTAATATCTTGTTATCAAATAATGTTACCTAAGGCATTGAAAGCTAAAAGTAATTCAAAAGTAAATAAAAAAATAGTAAAGATAGTTAGTTTAAATAATAATACTAATTTAAATAAACTTAGCGATAACCAAAAAAGAATTATAGAGGTAGTAAAATCTAAGGGTTCTTGTAGTATTGTTGAACTTAGAAAAATATCAGCATCAATAACCAATACACTTATAAAAAATAATATATTGAACGTAGAAGAAGTTGAGGAATATAGGTTAAAACAGTCTACAACTGAATTAAAAGAAAAGTTTAAATTAACTCCTCAGCAACAGCAAGTAAAGGATGACATTTTAAATGATGATAAAAATTCTGTTTTTTTATTGCATGGTGTAACAGGAAGTGGAAAAACTCAAGTATATATGGAATTAATTGATGAGATGTTGAAACTTGGCAAAGATAGTATTTTTTTAGTACCTGAAATATCTTTAACTCCGCAAATAATAGAAAAATTTAGTTCACGTTTTGGTAATATGGTTACTGTTTTACATAGTAAGCTTAGCGAAGGTGAAAAGTATGATGAATATAGAAAAATAATGTCTGGTGAGTCACACATAGTTGTTGGTGCAAGAAGTGCTGTGTTTGCACCATTTAAAAATTTAGGGCTTATTGTTATAGATGAAGAACATACTAGTACTTATAAGCAAGAAAATAATCCAAAATATAACACTATTGATATAGCAAAAAAGCGTGCAGAGTTTAATAATGCAAAGGTTGTATTAGGAAGTGCAACTCCTACAATTGATGATTATGCGAGAGCACTTAAGGGCATATATAGAAAGGTTGAATTACCTAATAGAATAAATAATAATAAATTACCACATGTTGATATTGTTGATATGAATAAAGAAAAAAATAAGGGTTCTATATTTTCTAAGAGTTTAATAGATGCAATAAATACAACTCTTTTAAAAAAAGAACAAATAATACTTTTATTAAATAGAAGGGGATATTCTTCTTTTGTGACTTGCAGTAATTGTGGTTACTCAGTTAAATGCCCACACTGCGATATTACACTTACATATCATAAGTCTTCAAATGTACTTAGATGTCACTATTGCGGTTATGCAACTAAAAATTCAGAAATTTGTCCATCATGTGGTGAGAAAAGTATGAAAAATTTAGGTGTTGGTACAGAAAAAGTTGAAGAGGAACTTAATAAGCTTTTTAATGCAAGAATAGTAAGAATGGATTTGGATACAACATCTAAAAAGGGATCATATGAAAAAATAATAAAAGATTTTAAAAATAACAAATATGATATATTACTAGGAACTCAAATGATTGCAAAAGGACATGACTTTAGTAATGTTACTTTGGTTGGGGTTATAAATGCAGATACTTCGCTTTTGATGCCAAACTATAGAAGTAGTGAATATACATTTCAGTTGTTAACTCAAACGGCAGGAAGAAGTGGTAGATCAACAAAAGAAGGTAGTGTTATTATACAAACGTATAATCCAAATCATTATGCAATTTCACTATCAAAAAATCATGATTATATAGGCTTTTTTAATACGGAGATGTCTATAAGAAAGAAGTTATCATACCCGCCATATTATTATTTAGCATATGTAAAAATAATTGGTAAAAACTATGAATATTTGAGTGATGAAAGTAAAAAAGTGGGTGGTTACTTAAGGAAAGAACTACCTGATTTGATAATACTTGGTCCCACAATATGTAATGTATTTAAACTTAATAATCAATATAGATTTGGTATAATTATTAAATATAAAAAATCAGAAAAACTTAATTTTGTATTAAAATCTCTTATAAACCATTACAAAGGAAATAATAATATAAAAATAGATATAGATATAAACCCTGTTAATTTTTAAATGTAAAATATATATAAAAACAATTTGATAACATTGACAAACAACTAAATATGCTCTAATATTAGATTAGTTAGAATATAATTGAGAGGATATTTAAAGTATGAGAAATACAAAGAGAACTTTTGCTATTGTGATTTTAGCAGCATTTGGATTTATATGTATTGGATTAGCAAGCTGTTCATTTATTTTTAAAAATGATGATAATAATGAAATAAAAGGTGATGATAAAAACGCAGCTTTTGCTAGTATACACACTGTTACGTATGATAAACAAAATGCAAGTAGTATAACAAGTTTAAGTGCTAAGTGTTTAGACTACGGAAGAGGTTGTACTGTTACCACTCCTAATATTAGTGTTGAAAATGGTTATGTCGTTATTGGATGGTCTAAAAATAAGAATGGCAAAGGTGAAGTTTTTAAAGTAAATGAGCAAATCGAAATCACTGAAAATACAACTTTATATGCAATAATAAAAGAAAAGGATAACAATACTGATAATTTAAAAAACTTAAATATTGATAATTATTGTAATGAAACTATAAAGTGTAAAGTTGGTATTGATGTTGTTGATGTTGCTTGCTCACAAGTTGGTTATGTAGAAAAAGCAACTGATGAGAATTTAAGTGATTGTACGGCAAATAAAGGCGATAATAATTATCAAAAATTTGGTAATAATGGAAACGTTTGGGATGCAACATTTATCAATTGGGTATTTAATGTTACAAAAGTTTCATTAAAAGATAAGGGAATTAGTGATGTAGACGATGTTTCTGAATATATAAATTGGGCTAAAAATAATAATCGTTGGTACACCGATAAGTCTTCACTACACAATGGTGATTTAGTTATAATAGATCAAAATCAGCATATTGGAATAGCAGTATCAGTAAATAATGAATGGAATAGTATTATTGGAAATTCAAATAATAAAGTAGAATTAATTAATTTAGATAGAGTATCTGGATTTATAAATATGAAGAGTATTGCTTATTAGTAAACAGGTAGAATGCAAAAAGCATTCTTTTTTTTTGACTTATTACTTAAAATATGATATAATCTCCTCAACAGCGGGGGATTATATGAAAAATAAAGCTATTAACAGGTTTGTTATATTATGTAGAATAAAATATGCAGCTAGTGATCAAGTAATTGACTTTAAATTGTCAAAAGAAAATAAATACTTATATAGAATGATAAATATAGATAGAAATATTTCTATGTCTAAAGTTAATAAGTCTGTAAAACATCAATTAAGTGAAATAGATAGGTTTACTTCACAATTTTCTAGTGAAGAGGATTTGTTAAAAAGATTATCAATAATTAAGGACGTATATGATTTGTCTGCTACTTATTCTACTAATGGATCAAATAGATTTATTGAGCTAGTTTATAATAATTATGAATTAATTGAATTATTGCAGTATATTGAAAATGATAAATTAAAAGATTATAAGATCTTGAGGCAAAAAGATATGTTGGTACAAAAACTATCTACATTTGATACATCATTCTCATCATTTTATTTAAATTCTTCTCATTTCAAAACAAAATCTATTATAAATAGTGTAAGAGAAATGATTAATATAAATAAGATATATAAGTCAACTGGCTTAGATAGTGAGGCTACATGCATATTAGAGCATAATAAAGATTATTTATTAGATGAATTTAATAAATATCATTTATATAGAGGACTATTTCTAACATATCAGGATTATAAAAATATGCCTCAATCTTCTAACCCAAAAGAAGTTGAACATCAGGAAGTAAAAAAAGTTAAAAAAATTGAATTTAATCAATACAGTGGTGAGCAATTAAAATTTTAAATTATTGGACTTATAAGTCCTTTTTTATTGTGATTTTTTTTGTTATATAGTATAATCTTATTTATGTAGATAGGGTGATTTAAATGTATTTAAAAGAAATAAGTGCAACTGGTTTTAAGTCTTTTGCTGATAAATTAACAATTGAATTAAACGGCAAAACAACATGTATAGTTGGACCAAATGGAAGTGGAAAAAGTAACATTGTAGATGCAGTAAGATGGGTTTTAGGTGAGCAATCTGTTAAATCACTACGTGGTGATACTAATATGAGTGATGTTATTTTTTCTGGTTCAAAAAGCAGAAAACCACTTAATGTTGCAACTGTTTCACTTACTTTTGATAATAGTGATAATTATATAAATTTACCTTATAATGAAGTAACCGTTAAAAGAAGAGTGTATAGAAGCGGTGAAAATGAATATTTCATAAACAATGAAAAATGCAGATTAAAAGATATTACAGACATGTTTTTAGACAGTGGAATTGGTAAGAATTCATTTAATATAATTTCACAAGGTGAAGTACAAAAAATATTATCAAATTCAGAATATGATAGAAGGTTTATTTTTGAAAGTGCAGCTGGCGTATTAAAATATAAAAAGAGGAAAGAAGAAGCCTTAAAAAAACTTGACAAAACTAACAATAACTTAGAGAGAGTTGATGACATTGTTGGTGAGCTACAAATACAAGTTGAACCATTAAAAGAGCAATCTGAAAAAGCAACTGAATATTTGGATATAAAAGAAAAATTAAAAAATGTTGAGGTTTCATTGCTTGCAGATGAAATTACAGTATTAAATGAGGACATAAAAAAACATCAAAAGAAAATTGAAGAGTTAAATAATTCCCTAATGAATTTAAATTTGAAAGGTACTAATTTTGACACTAATATAATTGAACTTAAATCTAAACTGTTGAAATTAGAAACAGATATAAAAGATGCAAACAATAATCTTTTAATTCTTACAAAAGAAGAGGAAAGATTAAATGGTGAAAAGAAAATATTTAATGAAAGAAAAAAATATAGTGCAACAGATGATAAAGTTCATAACAATATTATTAACCTTAAAGAGATAAAGTTAAAACTTGACAACGATAAATATAAAACAGAAAAAGATATTCAAGAATTAACTAAAGAGTTTGAGGATTTAAATATTAAAATTAATAAATTACAGTTAGAAATAAACAATATATATTTAAAAAGAAAATCATTAGAGCAAGAATTTAATAATAAAAAAATGTCACTTAACGAAGTAAAACATAAAATTAATATGATTAATGATTTTTTAGAAAGTGGAGGTACATATAGTTCTAGTATTAAAGCTGTTTTATCTAATCCCAGATTAAATGGTATTCATAATACATTAGGTAGTTTGATAGATACTGATGAAAAGTATATTAAGGCTTTAGATGTTTCACTTGCATCAGTAAAACAATTTATTGTTGTAGATGATGAAGTATCAGCTAAAAATGCTATTAATTATCTAAAGGAGAATAGACTTGGAAGGGCTACTTTTTTCCCTATTAGTGTTATAAAACCAAGAGGAATAGATCTTGATACTATGGATGTATTAAGTGATGATAATGGATATTTATCAATTATGTCAGATATAGTTCAGTATGATAAAAAATATTATAATATAGTGTCTAATCAACTTGGAAATGTAATATTAGTAGATAATATTGATACAGCTAATAGAATCAGTAAAAAAATTGGTCAAAGATATAAAATTGTTACATTAGATGGTGATGTTGTTCATGTTGGTGGAACAATGAGTGGTGGTAGTATTAATGTTACAAAGAGTATATTTTCTGAAAAACAAGAATTAGTCAAATTAAAAAATGAAGAACAAGAATTAAACGAGTTGTTAGCTACATATCCAAGTAGTTTAGAAGAAATTGATAATAAAATAAATACTAATAATACTGCTATAAAAAATGATGAAATATTAATAGTTCAATTGCAGGAAAAAATAAATATTAAAAATAATATTAATAATGATTTAAATGAAAGATATGATGCGGTTATATCAGAATTAAAGTCATTAGAAAATATTATTGACTCATCCCTAGATAAAGAAGAAGAAAGAATATTAAATTTATTTTATGATACAAATAGAAAAAAAGAAGATATGTTAAGGCAACTAAAATTATTAACGAAACAAAAGGATGATATAAATTCTAAATTGGATGAGGAGCAAGCAAAAATTAAAGTTAATAATAGTTCGTTATATCAATTTGAGAAAGAACTAAAAGAACATGAAATTTCACAAAATCGTATGAATATTAAACTTGACAATTATTTATCTATTCTAAGTACTGATTATGAAATGACTTATGAAAAAGCTAAGGCAAATTATGTTCTTGAAATTAATAAAGATGATGCAAGAAAAATGGTTATTTCATATAAAGATGCATTAAAAAGAATTGGAATGGTAAATATTCAAGCTATTGAAGACTATAGAAAAGTTTCAGAAAGATATGAATTTTTGTCTTCTCAAAGAAATGATTTGTTAAATGCAAAAGAAACGTTATTAGAAATAATAGAAGAAATGGATTCCGTTATGAAAGAAGAGTTTTTAAATACATTTAATAATATAAAAATAGAATTTAACAAAGTATTTAAACAACTTTTCAAAGGTGGTAGTGCAGAATTAAAACTAACTGATCCAAAAAATTTATTAGAGACTGGGATTGATATTATTGCTAGTCCACCAGGTAAAAAATTAACATCAATAAATTTGCTATCTGGGGGTGAGAAAACACTTACGGCGATATGTTTGATTTTTGCAATATTAAATATAAAAACTATTCCTTTTTGCTTATTTGATGAGGTAGAAGCTGCATTAGATGAAGCAAATGTTGATAATTTTGGACAATATTTAAATAATTATAAAGATAAAACGCAATTTTTAATTATTACACATAAAACAAAAACTATGGAATATGCTGATATGTTATATGGAATAACAATGCAAGAATCTGGTGTAAGTAAGTTAGTTAGTGTAAAGCTTGATAGCGTAAATAAATAAATGTAGGTGGGGATTTGATTGAAATTAAATAGAGAGAATAAATATAAAGGAACTATAAACTTAAAGGTTCTTAAGAGTGTATTAGCTCTTTCAATTGCTACTACAGTTTTATTTTCAGGTTGTAGTAATAATGAAAATATTGATAAAAAAGTATTAGGGTTTTCATATACTTTAAGCGAAAGTTCTTATCATTTAACTAGTGTTGTTGATATTTCTAATTTACAACATGTAAATATATACTTAATAGATAAATCAGGTACTAATGAGATATTGTTATTAAGAAATAATATATATAAAGACAAATCACAAAATATACATTTTCAAATGTTAAATGTTGAAAATGGTGAATTATTAGTGGATGAAGTTATTATTCTTCCAGAATGGTACAGGAATCCTGAATCATTAGAAGAAAAACAGTATATTGAAGATATTAGTGAATGTATATTAAATAATGAGTATGGATATAGAGTTTTAGATCATAAAAATATTACTTATTATATAAAGGAAATGCTTTATCCTAAGTCATTTTATACTGCTGATGAAATTACAGAACTTATTAAGCAAATACATGATAATTATTATTCTAATAATTCGTTAAATGTAAAATATAAAGTATTAAATAAAAAATAAAATGTTTTTAAATTATTTTGATGGTTAATCAACACTAGCTTTTGTTGGTGTTGATTTTTGATATTAATAGTGATAAAATACTGTACTGTTAAAAAAGGAAAATGGTGATTATATTGGCATATATTGAGTTTAAAGATGTAAAAAAAGAATATAAAAGTGGTGAGGTGAGTGTTCTAGCACTTAATAATACTAACTTTGAAATAGAAAAAGGAGAATTAGTAACTATACTTGGGCCTAGTGGTGCTGGAAAAACAACAGCATTAAATATTTTGGGTGGAATGGATAGTGCAACTAGTGGTAGGGTTATAGTTGCTAATAAAGATATAACAAAATATACAAAAAAACAATTAATAAAATATAGAAGAAATGATATTGGCTTTGTTTTTCAATTTTATAACCTAATACAAAATCTTACAACACTAGAAAATGTTGAGCTTGCAACAGAAATTTGTAAAAAGCCATTGCCTCCTATAGAAATTTTAGAAAAAGTTGGACTTAAAGATAGAATGAATAATTTTCCTTCTCAATTATCTGGAGGAGAACAACAACGTGTTGCAATTGCTAGAGCTATAGCAAAAAATCCAAAAATACTTTTATGTGATGAGCCAACTGGTGCATTGGACTATAATACTGGTAAACAAATATTAAAATTACTTCAAGATACAGCTCATAAAGATAAAATGACAGTTATTATTATTACTCATAATGCAGCAATAGCACCTATGGCAGATAAAGTAATAAAGTTTAAAAATGGTTCTGTAGAAGGAATAGAAATAAACAAAAATCCTACTCCAATTGAAAGGATAGAATGGTAATGAAGTCATTATTTAAGGAAAGTATTGTATCAATAAAAAGAAACTTCAAAAGATTTCTATCTATAATATTAATTGTACTATTAGGTGTTGGATTCTTCGCTGGTATAAAAGCAACTAGTCCAGATATGAAGAATACTATAGATAAATATTATAAAGATAATAATTTTATGGATTTTACATTAATTTCAACATGGGGGATAACAAAACAAGATGTTGAAAAGTTAAATGGCGATGATTATACCGTTGAGGCCGGATATGAATTTGATGCAATCGTTAAGGGTGAAACCGAGGAAGTAATCAAAATATTGTCATATGATAAAAAGAGCAACATAAACAATATTGTTTTACTTAGGGGAAAATTACCAACCAATAATAATGAATGTGTTATAGAACAAAATCAATATACAAAGTCTCATAAAATTGGAGATAAAATTATAGTAGAAGATGATAAGTTAAAAGAAAAAACACTTACCATAGTTGGAATAATTAAAAGCCCTATATATACATCTTTAGAACGTGGAACTACAAAGCTTTTATCTGGTAAAATTAATTTTTATATGTATGTTCCAATTGATAATTTTAATATAGATTATTACACTAACGCTTATGTAAAATTAAATACAAATCTAAATACATTTTCAGATAGCTATAATGATTTAATTAAAGATAAAACAAGTTACTTTGAAAAACTAACTAAAGATATATCTACTAAGAGATATGATGAAGAAATTTTAAAAGCAAATAATAAAATTAAAGATAGTGAAAACAAATTAAAAACAGAAAAAGAAAAATATAATAGTGAAATAGCTTCATCTGAAAGAAATATTAATAAGGCTAAAAATGACTATTATTCTAATGTAAAACTTCTGAATAATAAGAAAAAATCGGCTTATGAGTCGTTTGCACAATCTGAAAAAGAAATATCTAATGCCAAAGAAACATTAGAAGTAGAAAAAAACAAATTAAATACTTCAAAAAATGAATTGGATAAAAAGTTAAATGAATTATTAAAAAGTAAAAAACAAATCACTGATTCAATAGATACCTTAGATAAAAAATTACTTGAATTGAATGAAACCAAATCATCATTAGAAGAATTAATATCTAATAACATAGAAGTAGAAAAAAATACAATAGTTCTAAATCAAGTTAATGAAAATATAAATTCTATAAAGACTCAAAGACAATTATTAGATAAAAATTTAGTACAAATTAATACTGCAATTTCAAGTCTTAATTCAACTAATGAAACTATTTTGAAGGCTTATCAAACTATAAATCTAAAAGAATTAGAATTAAATAAAAATGAAGCTAAATTAAAGCAAACTAAGGCTTCTACAATAAACAGTATAGAAACATCATACAAAAAATTAAGAGAAGGATATAATAAAATAATATCAAGTGAGAAATTATTAAAAGAAAAGAAAAAAGAAGCAGAAGCTAAATTTGAAGATGCTGAAATTCAAATTAAGAATGCTAAAAAGGAATTAGAAGGTCTTGAGCAACCAACTTGGTATGTATTAGATAGAAATAGTAATTTAGGGTTTTATCAATATGATCAGGATACGCAAAGGATAAAAAATGTTGGTAAATTATTCCCATTAGTTTTCTTTGTAGTTGCAATACTAATATGCCTTACCTCTATGACTCGTATGGTTGAAGAAGAAAGAAATCAGATTGGTACATTAAAAGCATTGGGATACAATAATATTCAAATTGTTTCGAAATATATAATTTATGCGCTTTTAGCTACTATTGTTGGCTCAATAGTTGGAGTCTGCATAGGATTTAAAATTTTACCATCAGTAATATTTAATATGTATCGTATGATGTACAATGTTGGTTCAATAGCAACTGATTTTAATTGGTTTTATGCTTTGACTGGTACAATAATTGCAATATTATGTACAGCAATTGCAACTTTATTTGCTTGTTATAGGGAATTAAAAGAAGCTCCAGCAACTTTAATGAGACCAAAATCACCAAAAGCAGGTAAAAGAGTATTGTTGGAGAGAATTGGATTTATATGGAAAAGATTAACTTTCACAAGAAAGGTAACAGTTAGAAATGTGTTTAGATATAAAAAAAGATTCTTGATGACTATTATAGGTATTGCAGGTTGTACTGGACTTATAATTGCAGGATTTGGACTTAGAGATTGTATTACTGGAATGGTCCCAGGTCAATATGGAGATGTCTTTAATTATCAAGTTGAGGTTACATTTAAGTCAGATATTCCTTTAGATAAGAAAAAATCAGAAGTTGAAAGAATCAAAAAATTAGATGAAGTTAATGATTTATTAATTGTTGATAAAGAGGCTGTAGAAATAGAGAATAAGGATACAAATCAGTCAATTCAATTAATTGTACCTTTTTCAGATCCTGATGGCTTTATAAGCCTTAAAAGCAGGACAAAAGGCAATAAATATAAATTAAACAATAATGTTATTGTTTCTGAAAAAATATCTAAATTGCTTGATTTAAAAGTAGGAGATACTATTAAGTTAAAAACCGATAAAGAGTATTCTGCAAAAATAGGTGCTATAACGGAAAACTATTTTTTACACTACATATATATGGATAAGAAAGTATATAATAGTGAATATTACAATACGTTATTTTTAAAGACTAATGAATTAACAGAACAAGAAGAAAAGGATTTATCAAATATAATTAAACAAAATGATACAGTAGCTAATATAAGTTTTACATCTTCTACTAGGAATATGTTCGATTCAACAATGAAAAATTTTGGATTTGTTGCAATTGTCTTAATTGTTTCTGCTGGTATGCTTGCCTTTGTTGTATTGTATAACCTAGCTAATGTCAATATTAGCGAGAGAAAAAGAGAACTGGCTACTATTAAAGTACTTGGATTCTATGATAGAGAAGTTTATAGTTATATTGGTAGAGAAACTACTATACTTACTATAATTGGTATGATATTTGGAATACTTATAGGAAAAGCTCTAACAATATTTATATTAAAAACATGTGAATTGGATTTGATTATGTTTAATACAACTATTAAAATTCAGAGTTATATATATTCACTTCTTATCACAACTATATTTACATTATTGGTAAATATCACAACATATTTTGCTTTAAAGAAAGTTGATATGATTGAATCTTTAAAAAGTGTAGAATAATTTAAAAGATATGGTCTTAAAATACATATCTTTTTTTTGCTCATAAATATATTATCATGAGGTGATATATTTTGATTAATTATGTCTTAATTAAAGAGGTTTTAACTATGGCAGTTATAAATAGTTTAATAATTACTAGCTTAGTTCAGAAAATAAAGGAAGCATTCTCAATTAAATGTAGTAATGTTTGTATATTTATTTCACTCATAACATCTATAGTTATTGGTACAATGTTTTCTCTATGCTTTTCGAATTTAAATTTTATAAGTTCATTATGGAGTAGTTTAATAAGCTTTTTAGGAGCAGACTTTATATATAAACTTTTAGAAAACAAAGTATTAAAATCTCTTGGTGATATAAAAGAAGAAAGATAATATCTTTCTTTTCTTTTGGTTTTGATATATACTTAATATAGGAGGAGTTTTATGAATATATTAGTTACTGGTGGTTGTGGATATATAGGAAGTCATACGTGCTGTGAGCTACTAAATAAAGGATATAAAGTTATAATAATTGATAATTTATCTAATTCAAAAAAAGAAGTTATTAATCATATTGAAAGTATTACCAAAAAAGAAGTTGTATTTTATGAAGGCGATGTTGCAAACAAGGAATTGTTACGAAAAATATTTACAGAAAATGAAATAAATTCAGTTATACACTTTGCTGGTTACAAAGCGGTAGGTGAAAGTGTTAAATACCCATTAAAATATTACAGGAATAATATAGATTCAACTCTATCTCTATGCGAGGTAATGAATGAATTTAACTGTAAAAAGTTGGTATTTTCATCATCTGCTACAGTATATGGATTACCTAAAAAATTACCAATAAAGGAGGATTTCCCATTATCTACTACTAATCCTTATGGAAGTACTAAATTGATGATAGAAAATATACTAAGAGACTTATATGTATCAGATAATACTTGGCATATTGCAATACTTAGATATTTTAATCCAATTGGTGCACATTCCTCAGGGTTATTAGGAGAAGATCCAAATGGTATTCCAAATAATTTGATGCCATACATTGTCAAGGTTGCAACAGGCAAACTAGAATGTTTAAGTGTATTTGGAGATGATTATAATACCAAGGATGGAACAGGTGTTAGAGACTATATCCATGTTGTTGATTTGGCATTAGGTCATATTTGTGCTATTGAAAAGCTTAATAAAGATACAGGAATATTTACATATAATCTTGGTACCGGTCAAGGATATAGTGTTCTAGAATTAGTAGAAACTTTTAGTAGAGTTAATGATGTCTCAGTTAATTATAAAATTGTTGGTAGAAGAGCCGGTGATATTGATGCATGCTATGCTGATACTTCAAAGGCATTAAACGAACTTGGATGGAAGGCTACAAAAAATATTGAAGATATGTGTAGAGATTCATATAATTTTGTTACATTAAAAAAAGATAATTAAAAAAAGTTGCAAAATGCAACTTTTTATATGTTTTTAATATTTCTTTTTTTAAATACAACGAATGATACAATTAACATTATTAATAAATATATAATGCAAATTAATAATGAGAAGGGTAGAGATAACCCTCTGAATGATTTAACTCCACCATATAAATAATTACTAAAATTCCAGTTTAATGTAACAAAGTATTTAAGTGGCTCAACATTCTTTAAAATAGCTATTGAATTAATTATATCAGCTGCACCACATCCTACTATTGGTATAGCAACTCCAAGAGTAGAAACATTTGTTATAACAGATATAGTAAATCCAAGCGTTGCAAGTAATATAAATTGTGGTAGTATTGCAATAATGTTATCTAAAATATATTTAAATACATTAATATTCATTATTTTATTTTGAGTGAAATTATATACAATAACAGGAACTGATAAACTTTCAAATCCAAAGAATATTCCACCAACTATTAATTGCATTATTATAGCAGATACAATAGCAATTAAGATTGTTAATAATGATACAATGTATTTTGATAAAAGTATCTTTTTTCTACTATAAGGTCTAACTAGTAATAGTTTAATTGTTCCTTTGTCAAATTCTGAAGAAACAATGACACCAGCAACGGATGCAATAATTATAATTATAAATATAAAATTATCATTTATTGTGTTTATTAACGTATTCCTTAGTGTTTTAGCATCATCTAAATTAATTTTATTATCAAGCATGTATTTTGATTTAGCATTTGTAGTAGCTTCCTCAATATATTTGTTTTTAGTTTTATACTCATCCTTTTTAGATATTTCTTTTTTTTCTTCTTTTATTAATGATTTTTTATACTCTTCATATGATGGAAACTCTTTTTTGTAGTTAGTTAAAGCTTCCTCTAAATAAGATTCTGAATAAGGAATATTTTTTTCAAGTCTTAGTTCTATCTTTTGAATTTCTTCCTTATTTTCCTTAATTTGTTCATCTATAGACTTTTGTTCTTCTTTATCAGCTTCTTTTTTGTAAGCATTCAAATTTTTTATTTCATTTTCTAGTTGCTTTTTATCATTGTTAGCAAAAAACTTCCAATCATTTTTTTCTATATCACTTAAAAATTCATCATATTCTTTTTTTGCTTTATTATATGTTTCTTTATCATTATTTATATATTTAGCAAAATTCATATTATATATTATGTCTCTTAGTTTTAAATTTATAAGAGATACTTTCCATTCTTCTTTGTATTTCTTTGTTAATTCATATGTTTCTATTTCGGATAGGTCTGTATAGTATTGTGCTTTTTCATCTGGATTACTTTTATCAAGTGTTTTCATTTCTTCTTTAAGATATGAAATGTTGGCTTCTTCTAGTGAACCATCAATTATTGCTGTACTAAATTCTTTTGTTAAAAAATTATTTAAAACAATAAAACCAAACATTACCACAAGAAGTATATATATACTTTTTTTCTTAAATAGTTTTATAAACTCATTTCTAATAAGATTAATCAATTTTATTACCTCCTGTCTTGTTTAAGAAAGCTTCTTCAAGAGAAATTATATTTTCTTTTATTTCATAAATTGATATATTTTTATTTACTAAATTAGTAACAATATTTGGTACCTGTTCTCTTGAAACACTTACTTTAAATTTGTGATTATCTAATATATAAGCATCATTAATAACTTTATTTATTTCACTAGTTGAATCAACTTCAAATACGTAACTTGATTGAACAACTTCCTTTTTTAGTTTTTTTACATCTGCTGTTTCTATAACACTACCATTTTGAATTATGCAAACTTTATTACAAAAGCTTTCTAGTTCAGATAGGTTATGACTAGATATTAGTATTGCCATATTATGATTTTTAGCTAAATCTTTAAGTAAATTTCTTAGATCCTTAATGCCCTCTGGATCTAAGCCATTTGTAGGTTCATCTAATATTAATAACTTGGGTGAGTTAAGTAATGCTTGCGCAATTCCAAGTCTTTGTCTCATTCCTAATGAATACTTTGAAACCTTATCTTTAATTCTTTCCTCTAACTTAACAAGCCTAACAACTTCATCAATTTTTTCTTTTGTAACATCTTTATAAAGGTTAGCTATTAATTTTAGATTTTCATAACCACTTAAATACATATACATATCAGGATTTTCAACAATTGTACCAACTTTTTCAATAGCACTATTAAATTGTTTTTCTATATCAAAACCATCTATTTCAACTTTACCACTGTCAATACTATTAAGTCCTAAAATTAGTTTAATTGTTGTTGTTTTTCCACTGCCATTTGGACCAATAAATCCAAGTATATCACCTTCGTAAAGCTCAAATGATACATCATTAAGTATTTTTCTCTTACCAAAATGTTTATTTAATTTTTCACATTTTAATATTACTTTATTCATTATTTCACCTCTAAGAAATATTATAGCAAATATATTAATAAATTCCTAATTATCAAGTATTTGTATATGTAAATTTACAAGTTAAATAAAAATTTTAAAAAATTAGCACTCATATATTGACAAGTGCTAAGCATAATATTATAATGGTATTAGCATTTGAAAAGAAAGAGTGCTAGGAGGTGAGAAAGTGCTAACTAAAAGACAAGATGAAATATTAAAAATAATTGTTTTGGAATATATAAAGTTAGCTAAACCAGTTAGTTCAAATCTAATATGTGATGAGCTTAATTGTTCTAGTGCGACAGTAAGAAGTGAAATGGCATTATTAGAGGAAGCAGGACTTCTGGAAAAAACTCATACTTCTTCAGGTAGAGTTCCATCAGAAAAAGGCTATAGATATTATGTTGATAATTTAATGGAATTAAAAGAGATGAATGCAGAGGATATGCTTAAGCTTCAAATTATTTTTAAAAACAATCAACTAGAGTTAGATGATTGCATTAAGAAAAGTTTGGAAATAATATCTGAAATGACAAATTGTACATCAATAAAACTTGGAAAAACATCTTGCGAAAATAATTTAAAAGAAATACAAGTTGTTCCATTAAATAGTGAAAAAATGCTAGTTATAGTGATAACTGATAAAGGATTCGTTGAACATAAAAATATAAATGTTTCTAATATAAATCCTGAAGAAATTAAAAAAACAGTTGACTTGATTAACAATATGATTGTTGGTACACCAATCGATGAGGTTTCATCAAAACTTGAATATGAAATTAAACCAATTATTGGTAAGTATGTTAAAGAACATGAAAGACTTTATAATGCATTTTATAATGTGTTTACAAGCTTTACAAATAAAAATGTAGATATTGTTGGAAGAAAAAACATGTTAAAGCAACCAGAATTTAATGATGTTAATAAGATAAGTGAATTGTTTGATAAATTTGATGATGATAATTTGATTGATGCGGTTGAAACTAATGATAGTGATATTAAGGTCTATATAGGTAAAGAAAATAACATAGATGATGATATGACAGTTATTAAGACCAAATATAAAACTCCTTTAGAGGAAGGTACTATTGCAATTGTTGGACCTAAGAGAATGGAATATGATCGTGTTGTTAGATTACTGGAATTTATAAAAGAAAATATAGAAAGTTAGGGATTATATGAAGAAAAACAAAAAAGAGGAAATTAAAGAAGTTAAAAAAACTAATTGTGAGTGCAATTGCAATGATGATTGTAACTGTAATAAAGAATGTAGTTGTAAATCCGAAGATAATTGCGAATGCCATGAAGAATGTGAATGCACAGATAAATGTAATTGTAAGTGTGATGAAAACTGCAATTGTGGTGATAATTGTGAGTGTGGCTGCATAGATGATTGTAACTGTAATAAAGAATGTGGTTGTAAATCTGAGGATAATTGCAAATGTCATGAACAAGAGATATCAGAATTAAAGAATAGCATTAAACAATTAGAAGAAAAAGTAATGCTTTCAAAAGCTGAACTAATTAACTATAGAAAAAGAAAAGATGAAGAAACATCTAATATGCTTAAATTTGCAAATATGGATTTAATATTAGAAATTCTTCCTGTTCTTGATAACTTTGAGAGAGCATTAAATATGAAAGGACAGTCATTAGAATTCGACAAATATAATGAAGGTTATGAATTAATATATAGTCATTTGATAGATGTTCTTAAGAAATTTGGTGTTGAAGAAATACCATCATTAGGATTAGAGTTTGATCCTAATATTCATGAAGCTGTTATGATTTCTCAGGATAGTGAAAAAGGAAATGATGTTATCTTGGAAGTCTTTAACAAAGGATATACATTAAAAGGCAGAGTTATAAGACCTGCAAAAGTAAAAGTAAATAAGTTAGATTAATATAAAAGGAGAGATTAATTATGAGTAAAATAATAGGTATTGACTTAGGTACAACAAATAGTTGTGTATCAGTATTAGAGGGTGGAGTTGCAACTGTAATTCCTAATCCAGAGGGTGGTAGAACTACTCCATCAGTAGTTGCTATTAATAAAAAGGGAGAAAGAATTGTTGGCGATGCAGCTAAGCGTCAAGCAATAACAAATCCTAACACTGTTTCTTCAATTAAAAGATTGATGGGAACTGATAAGAAAGTAGAGTTAGATGGTAAGAAATATACTCCAGAAGAGATTTCAGCTATGATACTATCTTATATGAAAGATTATGCTGAAAAGTATTTAGGAGAACCTGTTACAAAAGCAGTTATAACTGTTCCAGCATACTTTAACGATTCTCAACGTCAAGCAACAAAGAATGCAGGAAAAATAGCAGGACTTGATGTTGAAAGAATTATCAATGAACCTACTGCAGCAGCATTAGCATATGGTCTTGATAAGCAAGAAAATACACATACAGTTCTTGTTTATGATTTAGGTGGTGGTACATTCGATGTATCTGTGATGGAACTTGGTGATGGTGTATTTGAGGTTAAGTCAACTGCAGGAAACAATAAACTTGGTGGTGATGATTTTGATCAAAGAATCATAGATTATCTTGTTGAAGAATTTAAACGTGAAAATGGAATTGATTTAACAAAAGATAAAATGGCAATGCAAAGATTAAAAGAAGTTGCAGAAAAAGCTAAAAAAGATTTAAGTGGGGTAACAACAACTCAAGTATCTGCACCATTCATTTCACAAGGCGAAGATGGACCACTTCATTTGGATGTAACTTTATCTCGTGCAAAATTTGAAGATTTAATTAGAGATTTAGTTGAATCAACATTAAAACCTGTTAGACAAGCTTTAAAAGATGCTAAGATTACTGCAAAAGATATTGATAAAGTACTATTAGTAGGTGGATCTACTCGTATTCCTATGGTACAAGAAATGATTAAAAAGGAATTAGGAAAAGAACCTTCTCGTGAAGTTAACCCAGATGAAGTTGTTGCAATGGGTGCATCAATCCAAGGTGGTGTATTAACTGGTGAAGTTAACGATATAGTATTACTAGATGTTACACCATTATCATTAGGTCTTGAAACTTTAGGTGGGGTTATGACTGTGTTAATTCCAAGAAATACAACCATCCCAACAAGTAAAAAACAAGTATTCTCAACAGCAGCCGATAATCAACCAGCAGTTGATATACACATATTACAAGGTGAAAGAAGCATGGCAGCCGATAACAAAACATTAGGACGTTTCCAATTAAGCGGAATTCCAGCTGCACCTCGTGGTGTACCACAAATTGAAGTAACATTTGATATTGATGCTAATGGTATAGTTAATGTTAAGGCAAAAGATTTAGGAACTAATAAGGAACAAGCTATTACAATAACTTCAAGTACTAATTTAAGTGATGAAGAAATTGAAAAAATGAGAAAAGAAGCTGAAGAACATGCTGAGGAAGACAAAAAGAAAAAAGAAGAAGCAGATATAAGAAATGAAGCTGAACAAATGGTATTCCAAACAGAAAAATCTATAAAAGATCTTGGAGACAAGATAGACGAAAAAGAGAAGAAAGAAGCTGAAGATTTAATTAAAGATTTGAAAGAAGCTTTGGAAAAAGATGACATTGAAGAAATTAAATCTAAAAAAGAAAAGTTAACTGAAAAGGCTATGGCTCTTGCAACTAAAGTATACGAAAATATACAAAAAGAACAAGAAGCATCAAATGCTAGTCAAGAAACTCAAGAAACAGAGAATAAAAAAGATAATGATGTAAAAGATGCAGAATTTGAAGAAAAGTAGTAAATAAATATAATGAAGAAAGTTCTAGGATGACTAGGACTTTCTTCAAAAATAGGAGATAATATGAATAAAATAAAGTCTAGAAGTGAGATAAACAATTTTGATAAATGGGATTTAACTACTATATACAACAATGATGATGCATTTTATAGTGACTGTGATAAATGTATTAAGTTAATTGATGGCTTTGACAAGTTTAAAAATGATATGATGGAAAGTGCTGATAATTTATATCAAGTAATTAAAAAAGATGAAGAAATCGATATATTAATTAATCATTTGTATATGTATGCGCATTTAAACAAAGATAGTGAAACTAATAATCCAGCATACCAAAAAATGTTTGGTAAAATAAATAACATTATAAATACATATAGTGAAGTATCATCATTTATAATTCCAACATTGTTGGAGTATGATTATTCAGTAATTGAAAATTTTTATCTTGAAAAACCAGAGCTTAAAGAATATGAATTTGTATTTGTAAATATTTTTAGAAAAAAAATACATACATTAACTAAATCTGAAGAAAAAATATTGTCAAGCTTTGAGCAAACTTTATCTTTTCCAGAAAACATTTATGATACATTTTCTAATGCAGATTTAAAATTTGGTTCAATCAAAGATGAACATGGTGATTTAGTTGAAATTACTGATTCTAATTTTTCATTATATATTAAGAGTAAAGATAGGAATGTAAGAAAAGCAGCTTTTGACACTTTGTATAATGGATATAAAAAATATGAAAACACAATATCATTAATGTTGTCTAATGATATCAAAGTTAATAATACACTAGCAAAATTAAGGAAATATAATTCTGCTTTGGAAGCCTCATTATTTGCCGATAATGTTGATATAAGCATTTATAATAATTTGGTTTCTACAGTAGAATCAAATTTAAAACCATTACATGATTATTTAGAATTAAAAAGAGAAATATTAAATTTGGATAAGATACACATGTATGATGTATATGCATCTCTTTTAGATGATTATGATAGTAAAAAATATACATTTGATGAGGCAGAAAAACTTGTCGTTTCCTCACTAAAGGTTTTAGGAGATGATTATCTTTCAATAATAAATGAAGCCTTCTCAAAAAGATGGATAGATAAATATCCTAATATTGCCAAGGCAAGTGGAGCTTATTCAAGTGGTAGTTATACAACAAATCCATTTATTTTATTAAATTTTCAAGGTGAGTTAAACGACGTATCAACTTTAGCACATGAATTAGGACATTCTGTACATAGTTATTATTCTAGACATAATAACCCATATCAATATTCTCAGTATAAAATATTTGTAGCTGAAGTTGCATCAACTGTAAATGAGCTTTTATTATCTAAATATTTACTTAATAACAGTAATGATAATTTTGAAAAATTAAATATATTAAATAGACTTATTGAATTATATAGAACAACTATATATAGACAGACGATGTTTGCATCATTTGAGAAAAAAATATATGCTTTAGAAGCAAATGGTGAAATATTAACTCCTGATATTATAAATAATGAGTATTATAAGTTAAATCAAAAATATTTTGGTAATGACACTGTAGTTGATGAATTAATTAAATACGAATGGGAAAAAGTTCCACATTTCTATTACAATTTTTATGTTTATAAGTATGCTACAGGATTATCAGCAGCTACTGCAATTGTAAATAAAATATTAAACAATGAAAAAGATGCAGTAAAAGACTATATTGAATTCTTAAAAACTGGAGGCAGAGATTACCCTGTTAACGAATTAAAAATAGCAGGTGTTGATATGAACGATAAAAAGGTAATTGAAGATTCAATAGAAACCTTTAAAGATTTATTACTTCAGTTTAAGGAACTATATTATTTAACTTATAAAAAATAAAAGGTGAGATGTATTATGGAAAAAAGAGATTATTATGAAGTTTTAGGTGTATCAAAAGATGCAACTGAAGCAGAAATAAAAAGTGCATTTAGAAAATTAGCAAAGAAGTATCATCCTGATGTTTCAAAGGAACCAGATGCTGAGGCTAAGTTTAAAGAGGCACAAGAGGCATATGCAGTTTTATCAGATGAACAAAGAAGAAAACAATATGATCAATTTGGGCATGCAGCATTTGATCAAAATGGTGGTCAAGGTGCTGGTGGCTTTGGAGGTTTTGACTTTTCTGACTTTGATTTTGGTGATATATTTGATAATATTTTTGGAAGCAGTTTTGGATTTGGTTCATCAAGACGTGGTTCTTCTTCTAGAGCTACACGTGGTAATGATAGATTATTAAGAGTTAGACTTTCCTTTGAGGAAGCAGTTTACGGATGCAAAAAGGATTTGAATCTAGAAGTATATGATACATGTAGTAACTGTGATGGAAAAGGTGGCTTTAATGAAGATGTATGTAGTAAATGTCATGGTAGTGGAACTATTACTTCAGAGCAGAGGACAATCTTTGGCTCTTTTATGACTAAAACAACATGCCCTGAATGTGGTGGACTAGGTAAAAGTTATAAAGAAACTTGCTCAAAATGTTCTGGCAGAGGATATACAAAAGAAAAAAAGACTATCACAGTTTCTATACCTGCTGGAGTAGATAATGGAAACAGATTACGTTTAAGTGGAAAAGGTGAAGCTGGTGCCAATGGAGGTCCAACAGGAGATTTATATCTAGAATTTATAGTAGATGATCATAAATTTTATCAAAGAGATAATGATGATATATATTTATCTGTTCCTCTTTCTATTACTGAAGCAATTCTTGGATGTAAAAAGGAAATACCAACACTATATGGAAATGTAACATTAACAATTCCAGCAGCAAGTAATACTGGTGATAAACATAGATTAAAAGCAAAAGGAATTAAAAATGAGTCAACAAGAAGAACCGGTGATATGTACGTAATACTAGAAGTCAAAAATCCAAAAAAGCTAAGTAAAGAACAGAAAAAATTACTAGAACAGCTTAATGAAACAATGCTAGATAGCCCAGAATCTATAGAATTTGATAAATTTGTTAAAAGTAATGATAGATAAAACTATTATTACTTTTTTTGAATAAAAAATAAATAAAAATAGTATAATATAATGCCCATATAATATACAAATTTAAAAAATGTATATATGAAAAATTAATATTGCAGTATAATGGCAATAATAATTTTTGAATTTAATTGGCAAACAGTTTACTTTATCATATTATAATAACGCATGCATAAAAAATATTCATAGTTATTTAAGGGGTTGATATTATGAATAAAGTTAAAAAAAATTTAAGTATATTTGTATCTATATTTGTAGCAGTTATGATGATAATTGATTTACATATATCTGATGAACATACTAGCATAATTAAAGAAAACAAAAACTATGATACAATTAAAAGAATTATTAATAATACCAACGATACTAATGAAGTAAAGCAAAGTACAAAAAACAAAGATATTATTGGAAAAATCAAAATACCTGGGACAAATATAGATAATGATTTAGTACAATCTACTAATAATGAGTATTACCTAGATCACTCAGCGGATGGAAAAAGTGACTATAAAGGAAGTATCTTTATGGACTATAGGAATACACTTTATGACAGAAAACTATTAATTTATGGGCATAACTCTAAGACATTAAAAGATATACCATTTCATGAGTTAGAAAAATATTTAAATAAAGATTTTTATTTATCTAATAAAAATATAAAATTAATTTTAAATAACGAAGAAACAACATGGGAAATTTTTTCTGTAATGATTGTAAAAGAAGGAAGCAATTATCACATGAAGATTACTTTTAATGACAAAGAGTGGTTAGAGCATATTGATTGGATGATGAAAAACGCTATTTATGATACTGGCATAAAAGTTGGATTAGATGATAGAATCATTACACTTCAAACTTGCTATTATAAACCAGCTAATTCTTATCTAATTATAAATGCTAAAAAAATCAAATAGGAGGAAATTATGAAAAAAATAATAAGCCAAAAGTTTGAAGCAATAATAAGAATAATACTAGCAGTAACAGTTTTATTTACTAGCTTCGGTTATACCACTTCAGTTTTTGCAGAAACATACAAAAAGGGCGATGTAAGAAATGGAGAAAAAACAGTTGGTTCTACCACTAATCCGGGTGATGTAAAACTTAAAAAAACAGTAGAAAAAACAGATGAAGATGGAATTTATAAAGTTACTTTAACTGCAAAAGGAAAAAACACGAAAATAACACAATCGAGTGAAGCTATTCCATACATCATGTTTGTATTGGATAGATCTGGTACAATGGGTCCTGATTTTGGTGAATTAATGTGCGAAAAAGATTGGTATAATTGTCCAGATGATTATATGAAATCAAAGTATGAGCTAGCAAAAAAAGCAACTATAAGTTTCTCTGAAAAAATATTGGAAAAATATAACAAAGCTCAATTAGGATTAGTTACATTCTCGGATGAAGCAACACTAAATAGAAAATTTGAAAGTAAGAAATTTTCAACTTGGAGACCAGATGATTTTAAGCAAGATGCCAGTGGTGATACAAATACAGCAGCAGCACTAAATATGGCAACACAAAAATTATTAGAAAATAAATCAAAGGCAACAAAAATGATTATAGTGTTGTTAAGTGATGGAAGACCTGAAATTAATGGAAGCTACGATAAACCAAAAGCTGATGCAATTAATGCAGCTAATCTAGCAAAACAAAATGGTATAGAAATCTATACAGTTGCTTTTGACGTTTCTGATGATGATGTTGATACAATTAATCAAATAGCAACAGATAAAAAACATCAATTTGATGCTAGAAACTATATGCAATTAACTACAAGTCTTGATAATATAACTTCAAGTATTGAAGTTGAAGTTCCAGCTGGTACAGATGCAGTTATTAAAGATGTTATAGCTGATGGATTTACATACGTAGATGGTAGTGCAACACCAGTTCCAACCACACAACAAGGTAAAAATATTACGTTTAAAATAGATAAAATAACAGAACAAGGAACTAGTGTAAGCTTCAAAATTAAAGCAGATGATGATTTGCCAGATGGATGGAACAGAACAAATGATTTTGCAAATATAGAATATAAAAATTCAAAAAATCAAAAAGATGAGAAAAAAATACCTACAAGTCCAGAAGTATATTGGATAAATGATTATGAATATATAGTTAATTATTATAAAGACAGTATAAATGGAACATTGTTAGGAACTAAGAATAAACAAGCGTCTAAAAATTCTCAAATTAAGACATCTGATATAGATATTAATGCATATAAGCCTAATGGATATAAAGATGGTGAAATAATTACTGATATGCCATACACTGTAACTGGTGAAAATGACATAATAAATGTTGTTTATACAAAGAAAACAGATTTATCATATACAGTTGAGTATTACAAAGATGGAGAAAAAATTTCAAATGATGCAGATAACACTAAAGGTAATCAAACATTCAGAGATAAAATACAATCTGCTGATATTGATATAAATAAATATAAACCTTCAATTGGTTATAGAAATGGTACTATTGAAACTGATATGCCATATGAAATTAAAGAAGAAGATAACATAATAAAAGTATGTTATGTTAAAAGAGATGATATGTCTTATACAGTTAAGTATTTAGACAAAGCAAATAATGAAGAGTTATTAGCTTCTGAAGTTAGAAATGATAAAACTTTTGAAGAAGTTTATACTGAAACAGCAAAAGATGCACCATATGGATATAAACTTGTAAGTAATAAAACTCAAGAAATTAAAGTTGATGCTGAAGATAAAGTTGTTATATTCTACTATGAAAAGAGAAATGACTTTAAATACAGTGTTAAATATTTAGAAGAAGGCACTGATAAAGAGTTAGCTGATACTGAATATAGAGATAATAAATCATATTTAGAATCTTACTCTGAAAAAGCTAAGAATATTTCTGGATATAATGTAGTAGGTGAAGATACACAAGAATTTATATTAAAAGAAGAAAATACGGAAATAATATTCTATTATACTAAAAAAGCGGATTTATCTTATAGAGTAGTTTACTACAAGGATAGTTTAAATACTGAAGCTATTGGTGAAAAAGTAGTTAATAATCAAACATTTGAGTCTATTATCAATAAAGAAGACATCAACGTAGATTTATATAAACCTCTAAAAGGTTACAATAGTGGTGTAATTGCTACTGACATGCCATACATTATAATCGATGGTGAAAATATAATTAATGTTATTTACACTAAGAAAGATAATTTAACCTATCGTGTTGAATACTATTATGATGGTAACATTGATAGTAGTAAGACTGAATATTTTGAAAATCTTACTTATGGTGATGTTATAACTAATTATAAAGAGAAGCTTCCAGCTGGTTACAGATTTGTTAGTGATACTGCACCATTAATAATAGATGATACAGAAGATAATGTTATTAAAGTATATTATGTATCTGAACCAAAAGGGGATATAACTCCTCCAAAAACAGGTATTTATACTACTTATTATTTATCAAATACTAGCATAATTGGTACAATAGCATTAATATTAAGTAAGAAAAAACAAGAAGATTAATTAAAAAACACTTCAATTTGAATTTGAGGTGTTTTTTTTAATGTTTTCTAATTTATCATAAACATATTTGATGTTTTGTTCATAACCTTTATCTTTAGGAACATAATATTTTTTGTTTTTTAAATTATCTGGTAGATATTGTTGTACTACATATGCATTTGGATAATCATGTGGATATTTATAATCATTTGAATTAGTTTTTATATGACTTGGTACTGCACCAGCTCTACCTGTTTCAACATCCTCTAATGCCTTGTCAAGAGCAATGTGTGCAGTATTAGATTTTGGAGATAAAGCCATTTCAGTAACCATTGTTCCAAGAGGAATTCTAGCTTCTGGCAATCCTACTAATTCTGCAGCTTGAATTGCAGCCATTACTTTTGGGCCAATAGATGGATTAGCAAGTCCAATGTCTTCATAGGCAATAACACTCATTCTTCTATAAATACTATCTAAATCACCTGCAGCAATAAGCCTAGCTAAATAGTGAAGACTAGCATCTACATCACTTCCCCTTATAGACTTTTGAAATGCACTTAGAACATCGTAATAACCATCTTCATTTTTGTCATGTATAAATACTGGCTTATTATTAATCTCCTTTATCTGATCTATATTAATTGTTTTATTACTTGATGTGGAATACGCAACTTCAAGTAGGTTGTATGCAAATCTTAAATCATTTCCAGAAAGGCTAGCAATATAATTTATAGCAGCTTCATCTATCTTTATTCCTTCCAAATATTCGCTTTTAACGGCCATATTTAGTGCTTTTACAATATCTTTTGATTCTAAGTCTTTAAGTTCAAATAATTGACATCTGCTTCTAATTGCCGGATTAATACTATGATATGGATTAGAAGTAGTTAAACCAATTAATGTAATAAGTCCACTTTCTAATTGCGGTAGCAATATATCCTGCTTGTCTTTATTTAACCTATGAATTTCATCCATAATAAGAATAACTCCATCATACATTTTTGCTTCCTCAATAACTATATCTAAATCTTTTTTATTATTAATTGTAGCATTTAAAAATCTATATCTAAGACCTAATTCATTTACTATTGCATTCGCAATTGACGTCTTACCAATACCTGGTTTACCGTATAAAATCATAGAAAATATTTTTTTATTTTTAACCATATTAGAAATTATTTTATTATCACCAATCAAATGTGACTGACCATATACATCTTTTAATGATTTAGGTGCCAATTTGAGTGCAAGTGGTTTATCCATAATATCACCTTTTTCATATGTATTTTATCATATACAAAATTATCTGTCTATTAAAGAAAACTAAATTGTGATATAATATAAGTTGTGAGTTAGGTGGTTTACAATAATATGAAAAACGATATAAACAATTATATTGGATTTGTTACGTTTGAAAAAAGATTATCTAAAAATACAGTCGAATCATATTTAGAGGATTTGATAAAGTACATGAATTTTTTAAATGAAAGAGGTATTAACAACACAGCTAATATTAAAACTAGAGATATTGAGCTTTACCTAGAAAAATTAAGTAATGAAAAATATGAAATAACAAGTATTGCAAGAAAATTAACAACTATTAAAAACTTTCATAACTATCTATATCAAAGAGGTTATATAAAAACAAATGTTGCTGAAACAATAGAAAGACCAAAATTAAAAAAAACACTACCTAAAACTATGACAGTTGAAGAAGTGGATAAGCTCTTAAATATTGAATGCAATACTGTATTTGACTATCGTAATAAAGCTATGTTAGAATTGTTATATGCAACTGGTCTTAGAATCAGTGAATTATTAAATTTAAAATTAGGTGATTTAGATTTAGAAAACTGTGTTGTTAGATGCATGGGAAAAGGTAGCAAAGAAAGAATTGTACCTATCGGTGAATATGTTATATTTTATATTAATAAATATCTTGATAATAGATATATTTTATTGAAAGATAAAAAAAATGATTATTTGTTTCTTAATAGGTTTGGTACTAAGCTTAGTAGATTTAGTTTTTTTAAAATATTAAAGAAACTATTGATTGAAAAAGGAATAAAGAAAGAAATTTCACCACATACTCTTAGACATTCTTTTGCAACGCATATGCTTGAAAGAGGAGCAGATTTAAGAGTGATACAAGAGTTACTAGGACATAGCGATATTGCTACTACTAAAATATATACTCATATATCAAATAATAAAATAAAAGAAGACTATGAGTTGTACCATCCTAGAAGCAAAAAAGGAGATAATTAAAATGAAATATAAAAGAATTTTTTTAATGATATTAGATTCTCTTGGAGTAGGGGAAGCAAGCGATGCAAAAGAATATGGTGATATAGGTGCAAACACTTTAAAAAATATTAATGAACAATATCCGCTATTTATTCCAAATTTGCAAAGACTTGGTATAATGAATACCATTAATATGAGTGAAAATAATGATGTAGATGCATATTATACTATTGCTAAACCCAAAAATGCAGGAAAAGATAGTATTGTAGGACACTATGAAATAGTTGGAATTGAAAACTTTACTCCGTTTCACTCTTTTACAGATAAAGGTTTCCCAACTGAATTGATTGATAAAATCGAATTACTTATTAAAAGAAGAGTTATTGGAAATAAGGTTACATCAGGTGATGGTACCGATATAATAAATGAATTAGGCGATAGACATATTGATTATGGCTCAGTCATATTATTTACATCATATAATTCTACACTACAAGTTGCCGCACATGAGGATGTTATTCCAATTCAAAAGCTTAATGAATATTGTCAAAAAATAAGAAGACTTACAATTAATGAAGATTGGAAGATAGCTAGAATTATTGCAAAGCCATTTACTGGTAAGAGTGGTAAATATAGATTTACAAGTGAAAAATGTGAATATGCCGTTATGCCACCTTCTAGAAGTGTTTTAAATTCATTAAAAGATAAGGGCTATAGTGTTATATCTATAGGTAAAATTAATGATATATTCAATGGTGAAGGCATCACTAAAGTAGTTAAATCTAACAAAGGAAATAGCGAAGGAATCAGTAAATTAATGGATATAATGGAAAAACACTTTACTGGATTATGTATGATTAACTTAAATGATTTTGATAGTATGTATGGACACAACAAAGATGTAGAGGGCTATGCACATAGTATTGAGGAATTAGATGTTGAAATACCATTAATATTAAATAAATTAGAAGATGATGATTTATTGATTATAACTGCAGATCATGGTAATGATCCAACTATTTCAAATGCACATACAAGGGAAAATGTACCAGTTATAATTTATAACAGATATTTTAAAGAGCCTGGTAAAATGGACATATTAGATACTATGGCAGATATTGGTGCAACCATTGCAGATAATTTTGATGTAATTAACCCTGGAATAGGGAAGAGTTTCTTAGATAAATTAAAATAAAGCAGAATAGGGAAGAGGCCTACTCTGCTTTGTTATTACATCCACAATTACATTCGAAACTCTCACATATAGTTTCTTTTTTTTCAGTTACATTATCTTCAGAACAATTACAGCTAACTTTTATTTCATCAAGCTCACAACAACATTTATCTGTATCGTTATGAATACAACTATTAACATCGCAATGTATTTTCTGATTACTAGTGTTTTTCTTTGTCATAAACTTCCCTCCTATTAATTAGTCTTAATCAAAAGGGAAGAAATATGTATAAAATATTAATAAATATTTTGTATTGAAATATAAAAAGATGCATAGTTATTCATCTCAATGCAAAATATGATGATCCTATAATATTAGGTAGAAAAATTTAATTTTAATAAATTATAAGTTAAAAATAAATAAGCAAATATAAAAAGAATTAATATATAATTTATTTAAACTATTTTAATTAGGGAAGAAGGATATAAAAATAAATATTATAGTAATTTTTTTAAAATTATTTATTATTAAATTTAGGATTAAAAAATCAAATCAGAAATATCAAAGGCAACATAATATCAATTATCGGAAGTTTGAAAGGTAACATAATTTTGGAGAATAAATATTAATATTAAGTTTATATTTGTTATTTATTTCTAATTTTTTATAAAAGTATGTAAATTTTTCATATTATGAATCGTATTATTAGTTTTTACAATATGAACAAATAATTTTATAATTATATTATTTAATTTTAAAAGAATTAAATAATATTTATATTAATAATCTTGTTATTATTTTTTTCATCTACATTAAATTTCCTGTTATTTTTAAATTTATTCACCCAAACAAAAAGTAGTAGTATTTTTACTGTTTACTACTACACTACTCTATTAATGTTATAATTTATACTTTTCTTGACTGTATTTCAGCAATCTTTTCAAGTACTTCCTTTGCATTTGATTCATTTATTTCGGTATATCCAAGCTCTTTTAAAGCTTGTACTTTAGCTGTATTTAATTCTTGAGTTCTACTTAACTTTTCTTCTTTTTTCTGCTCTATATATTTTTCAAATCTATTATGCGATTCTGCTAATTTCAACTTAGATGCATTACCATTTGTATATAAAATCATTCCTGAAAACATAATGCTTTCAAATATAAATTGCTGATCTGGATTAAATACAAATTCATTTGGATCGGTGAATCCCATGGATTTAGACATATATGCTAAAATATATTTTAATTCTTTGTTGTTATCCATAGATTGCAAATAATGATATAAATATGTGTATGCATTAAAAGTCGTTTTTGTATTGTCATCCATCAATTTTTCTTTTAATAAGTTTATTATATCAGTCAATAATTCTTGTTCTTTTTTATTAAAATTTCTTAAATCTGTTAGGACTTCTCTTTCTGATGAATCTCTAACGCCTTCATTTAAACGGCCTTCAACTTCAATAATATAATTTCCATCAATTTTAATGCTATCCAAGTCTTTTTCATTTTCTATTCCTAAAAGGCCAAAAAGTCGAGTTGCTTTTTCTTTGGGTAACTCTTCAATTTTAGATAATGCTAAATAATTATAAAGCATTTGCCTTGAAACGCCTAAATATTTTGCTAGTCTAACTTTTGAAATACCAATATCATCAATTATTTTCTTTAGTTCCTGCATCTTAATACCTACCCTTCTAACTATAAACAGTTTAACATTTTAATTTACAAAAATCAAGTGTAAATTGACAATTATATTTTTGGTAAAATAAAGACAAACAAAAAAATATTTGTTATATTAAAATGTTATAACAAATACCATAATTTTTCATTATTTTTTCTAACCTCTTTTATTATTCCTCCACCTAAGCATTGATCATTTAAATAAAATACACAAGCTTGCCCAGGTGTTACTGCTTTAATGGAATCATATTTAACTAATAGTTGATTATTATCCAAATATTCAATTTCAACTGGATAATCTGGTGCTCTATATCTAAATTTTGCACTGCATTTTGATGGCCTGATTGAACAATTAAAATTAATATTATCAACTATACAGCTGTCAGAATATAAATATTCATTATCATCTCCTAAAGCTACATATAGTACATTTTTATTAAGATCTTTACCAACAACAAATAATCGTTCATCATTTCCACCAATATCAAGCCCTTTTCTTTGACCTATTGTATAATACATAAGGCCAATATGAGTACCTAATTTTTCACCATTTTCAATATTTATAATGGCACCAGGAATATTTGGCAGATAATTTTTAAGAAATTCTTTAAAATTCCTTTCACCAATAAAGCAGATGCCAGTGGAATCTTTTTTATTAGCGGTTATTAATCCGTATTTAGAAGCAATTTTTCTCACTTCAGTTTTATCAATATCACCAAGTGGAAATAGCACATTTTTTAATTGTTCTTCAGATAGTTGAGATAAAAAGTAAGTTTGATCTTTATTTTTGTCAAAGCTTTTATATAACTTACCATTTTCCATCTTTGCATAGTGGCCTGTTGCAATATAATCCGCACCAAGTTCCTTTGCTTTTTTAACAAAGGCATCAAATTTTATATATTTATTACACATAATATCTGGGTTAGGTGTTCTGCCTACTTTTAACTCTTCTAAAAAATAATTGAAAACATTATCCCAATATTCTTTTACAAAATCAACTCTATGTAATTCAATCCCCAACTTTTTACATACCTCTATTGCATCATTATAGTCCTGTTCTTGTGGACATATATTATTATTTAAATTTGGATTGCCTAAAAAATCATTATTTATTGAACTATCCCAATTTCTCATAAAAAGCCCAACAACATCATAACCCGCTTTTTTTAATAATATAGCTGCAACACTGCTATCTACTCCACCACTCATACCAATTACTACTTTTTTCATTAAAATTCACCAAGATTAATTATACACTATTTTATAAGTATTGTAAAAAGTTTAATGAAATAAGTAGATAAAAATACCTCATATAAAGAAACCAAAATTGTAACAATAATAGAAATAACTAGAATTTTCAAGTATTTATTCATTCCACTACTAAAATTAATGCTTTTTTTCAAAAATAGATGACAAAATAATTTATAACAAAATGAAAGCGAGTAAAATCCTAGTAATAAATACAGTAACATTAATATTATATTATGAGGAAAATTATATAAAATAGCTGCTAAGATTCCTTTAAAACCATATGTAGATATAATGGACGAAACGGAAAAACCAAATATAAAACTTTTCATAAATAATATAGCTAGTATTATTGGGAATCCAATGACTGATATACCAAGTAACCATATTAATAATACATATCCAATATTAATTAATAGAGTATTTAATAAGGATTTACTATAATTTACTCCTTCACTGACTTTAACCAAGTTAAAAAAGTTTTGAACTTCTTGCGTTACATTACTCTTATCATTTTTATTTAAGAAAAAAATAAAAATTATCCCTGCAATAATTCCTGTAGTCATTAATGTAATTAAAAATAAATAGAATTTTTTCTGCATTATAATTGATTTCTTTGCTGCATATATTTTTTTATTCATTACTATATCACCCAGTTAATGATATTAAGATTTGATTTTAAATATGAATAAAGATTTACTTTTTCATATAATTTAGTTATAATTTATATGAGGTGTTAATAAATGAATAAAACTGTAGTAAAGATAGTGACAATTGTCTTGTTACTTGCAATGGTATTATCTTCTGCCGCTGCTATACTAGCTTATTTTTTATAAAAAAAATAAAATTTACCTAAATGGTATTTTTTTTATGTTCTACATTAATGTAATTTACATATTATTTGGTGAATATGAAAAAAGAAAAATTTTTAATATCAACAATAATATTAATTATAGGGGGAGCAATAACAAAGATTCTTGGAATGGTTATTAGAATAATAATGACAAGAATTGTCGGAACAGAAGGTATAAGTCTATACATGTTAATTTTTCCGACATTTGCATTATTTATGACTATTTCACAGTTAGGATTTCCTGTTGCAATTAGTAAATTGGTTGCAGAAGACAATCATAATAATAAAAATATAGTGTTTTCAATAATTCCATTTTCATTAATTCTTAACATAATCTTAATGATAATAATATTTATTATTGCACCTATATTATCTTTCAAATTATTAAAAGATCCTCGCTGTTATTACCCAATACTTGCTATTGCAATAGTATTACCATTTGACAGTTTATCAAGCATACTAAGAGGCTATTTTTTTGGAAAGCAGAAAATGTTACCACATGTTCTTTCAAATATATTTGAACAAATTATCAGATTGATTTTAATTGTTACAATAATACCAACATTATTTAATAAAAATTTAATATATGCTGTTAGTTGTTTAGTGGCCATTAATGCAATAAGTGAATTTACTTCAATTTTTATTTTATTTTTATTTATTCCAAAATCATTTAAAATTACTAAAAGTGATATAAAGCCAAACGTTTTTAATATTAAAGAAATACTAAGAATAGCAATACCTACAACAGGTGGTAGGTTAATTGGATCAATAGGATATTTTTTTGAACCAATAATATTAACTGCAGCAGCAACATTAAGTAATATTTCAATACTTGGTATTACAAAAGAATATGGAATAATTGAAGGATATGTAATGCCTCTATTATTACTTCCTAGTTTTTTTACAAATGCTATTAGTAGTGCATTATTACCAGTCATTTCAAATGCATATTTTAACAAGAAAAATGAATATGTAAAGAAAAAACTAAAACAAGCTATATTCTTTTCTTTAGTTATTGGAATACCAATTACAATAATTATATTTATATTTCCAGAATATTTTCTACAATTAATATATAAAACAAAAGAAGGTGCAACTTATATTAGATTCCTAGCACCAATATTTATACTATATTATATACAAGCACCACTTGCTTCTACACTTCAATCTATAAATAGAGCAAAATATATAGTGATTGATAATACTATTAGTATATTATTAAAGTGCTTAATAATATTTATAGGAGCTTATTTTATGGGCATATATGGCTTTTTAGCTTCAATTAGTATAAATATACTGATTGTAACATTATGCCACCTAAATCGCGTTAAAAACGCATTAAAATAAGGGATAATTACTCCCCTATTATAAATGGATATTCAATTTTAGTTAGTTTAACGTTTATTAAATCTTCGCTTTTTGCATTTGAATTATATATTTTAACATTTAAGTAATTAGTAGTATGTCCTAAAGCATATTTTCCATTGTTAGTTTCAACAAGGACCTCTACCTCACTTCCTAAATGCTTTTTCATATATTCTGTTTCTAAATAGGACGATAACTTTAATAATGTTCTTGCCCTTTCTTTTTTTATTTTATCATCAATTTGTGGCATTTTACTTGCAACGGTTTTATCTCTTTTTGAGTATGGAAAAACATGAAGCTTACTAAAACCAATATTTTTAATTACATCTAATCCTTTTTCAAAATCTTCATCTGTTTCTTGTGGAAATCCAACAATTATATCAGTTGTTATATTCATATCATCTCTAATAGATTTTATTTTTTTAATTCTATTTTGAAATTCACCCAAAGTATATTTTCTATTCATTAATTTTAGCACATTATCAGATGCTGCCTGTATAGGTATGTGCAAATGATTAACAATAATTTTATTATTTCTAATAATTTCTAAAACTTCATCATTTAGTTCGTTTATTTCTATTGAAGAAATTCTAAGTCTCTTTAATTTCTTTATCTTAACAAGTTCTCTTAACAATTCTGCAAAAGTTCTATTTATATCTACACCATAATTACCAGTATGAATACCTGTCAATACAACTTCTTTAAAACCATTATCAGCTAATAGCCTAATTTCATTTATAACTTTATCAAAATCTTTGGATCTACACTTTCCTCTAACATAAGGAATAATGCAATAACTGCAAAAATTCTCGCAACCATCTTGAATTTTAACGAAAGCTCTTGTTTTACTTTTATAATTTTCTATAAACATATCTTCAAACTTATCATCAAAGTTTTTATTTAAATCATTAATTTTTTGTTTGTCTTTATAATATTTATCTATTAATTCTAATATTCTACTTTTATCCTTATTACCTATTGCAATATCAACTTCATCAATAATATTATTTTTAGATGCCTGAATAAAACAACCCATTGCAATAACACATGCATCCTTATTTCTTTTTTTAGCTTGTCTAATAATTTTTCTTGATTTTATATCACTTGTATTGGTAACAGTACATGTATTAATTATATATATATCACAAATATCCGTAAAATCGCATATTTCATATCCATGATTCTCAAGTAAGTTTCTAACAAACTCACTTTCATATGAATTAACTTTACATCCTAATGTATAAATACCAACTTTCATATTTCACACTTCCTATAATGTTATACTAACAATAATTCTATTTAAAACACCAATAAATATTATTATATATTTATTAATATGTCAAACATATTTTAGTAGTAAAATTTAAAAAAGTTAAGAATATATCTATTGTAGATTTTTTCTTAACTCTCTTAAAGTATTTAAAAATTCATTTGTTTTTCGTATTTCTTCATTTAGCTTATCTAAATTTGCAGTATTTTCAAGTGCCATATTATTTATGTTTTCATCGCCACCATCATCTATTCCAAAAACTGGAGATATTATAGGGCTACTTTTAAATTTAGACTGAATTGCTTCAGCTGTTGCAATTTTTTCTTCTTTAACATCAGTATTAATATCATCTTTAATTACTGTTTCATTAGAATTATAAAGTTTCTCAAGCTCTTGTATACTTATTGGTTCATTACCTTCATCTTTATACTGAGTTATTTCATTATCGTTATATATCTTATCACTTACTTTATTAAATTGATCTAAACTAATTATTGCATTTTCTTCTTGGCTTAATTCAAATTGGTCAATAGAATTTTCTATTGTAGGGATTTGTTCTTCTTCATCCCCAATCATTACTGCCTTTTCAGCAGCAGTTTTTTCTTTAAGTTCAGCTTTTAATAATTCTTCTTTCAAATTTTTTAATTCAAGTTGTGCTTTAGTTTTTTCCAACTCTTCATCATCTTCATCAACATATTTAATCTCTGCAATGTCAGAGTTTTTTGAGTCATTATTTAAACTCGTTGTATATTCACCTAAGTCTTTGGTTTTTGATAAATCGACTTCTTCAGATAAATTTTCTTTAAATACATCCGTAATATTATTATTTTCATTTTTTAAAACTAACTTTGCATTTTTTGAATTTTTTCTTCTATTAACAGCATCCATTATTACAACAATAAGTAATAGTACAATTATTAGTAAAAACAGAGAAGCCATTATTATGGTGTCATTATTCAATATAAAATCTATAATAAACTTCACATTTATCACTCCTCAAATATATAATTAATTACACTAAGTACAAACAAAGGTGCTGTCTCAGTTCTTAAAACTCTAGTTCCAAGTGAAGTTGAAATAAATCCACTATCAATTAGTACTTGTTCTTCTTTTTTATCAAATCCACCTTCTGGACCTATCACAATTAATATTGTATCACTATATTTAACATTTTGTAATGCCTTTTTTATATTAATTGATGTTTCATTTACACTGCATAAAATTTTATAATCATACTGTAATGCTGATAATTCATTGATATTTATAGGTTTTTCAACGATTGGTATGTCCAATCTTTTTGATTGTTCACTTGCTTCCTTTACAATTTTTTTCCATCTATCTACTTTTTTATTATCATTTTCAATTTTAATAATGCTTCGTATTGTCTTAATTGGAATTATTTTATTAACACCAAGTTCCGTACTCTTTTGAAGAATATAATCCATCTTTTGCTCTTTAACTAGACTTTGAGCTATTGTAACATTAGGAATATTTGTAATTTTTGATAACACTTTTTCATTAACTTCACATTTAACATTTTTCCCAAGTTTTGTTATTTTACAAATATACATATTATCTTTGGATACAACCTCTATTAGATCATTAATTTTATATCTCATAACTTTAATTATATGATAACTATCATCTTCGCTTAATGTAAAAGTATTAGAATATTCTTTATCAAAATCTTTAACAAAATATCTTTGCATATTACTCACCTTTTATATAATTATAAATTTCATGTACAGTTTTAGAAAAATCATCATAATTAGTATTAAACCACTTTATATTCATTTGATTATTGAAAAATGTATATTGCCTTTTAGCATAATGTCTTGAGTTCTTTTTTATTAGGTTAATAGCATCTTCCAGTTCTAATTTCCCATCAAAATATAAATATAGTTCTTTATAACCTATACCAGTATTAATGGCTTTAGAACGAATTCCACGATCATAAAATGATTTTACTTCATCAACTAAACCATTATCAATCATCCTATCTACCCTATCATCAATTATTTTATATAATTTTTCCCTGGAAACAGTTAAACCTACAGCTAAAAAATCATATAATTTTGTGTTTGATTTATTTGCATTTATATTATTATTAAGTAACCTAGTTAAAGTTCTTTCAAGTCGCTTCCTATTATTTATATGTATATTTATATCTAAATTATAACTATTAATTTTATCTAAAAGCTCTGTATTACTCATATTTGAAAAGTCATAAGTTTTATTTTCTGCTTGAAATTCATAATCATATAATAAAGCTTTAATATATAGACCAGTACCACCTACTATTATAACTCTTTTTCCACGTGATAATATATTATCAATAACTTTCCTAGCGTCTTTTTGATAGTCATATACTGTATACATATCGGCAGGCTTTACTATGTCAAAAAGATAATGTGGTATTTTTTCTTTTTCTTCGTCTGTTATCTTTGCAGTACCTATATTAAGTTCCTTGTAGACTTGCATAGAATCAGCATTTATTATTTCCGCATTTAACTTTTTTGCTAAATCAATACTTAATTTTGTCTTACCTACACCAGTAGGCCCTACGATTACTATAATATTTTTCATAATATCACCACTAATTGTTTTTATTGTATCATAAGGTTAAAATAAAAAAAAGACCTTTGCAAAAGCAAAGGAAATAAATAACTATAAAATATAATCATTCATAATTAGCTTATTATTTTCTTAAATTCATCTAATATTAAATATATATTAGTGCAACTCATAAAGCATAACACAGAACCCTTATGTTTTAATAGCTTATCAACTGTATTAATACTAATCTTTTCAGCATTTTTTATTTTCTCTATAAGTAAGTCAGAATTAACATTTGGATAATCACTTTGCAATTCTCTATCACAATATATATCCATGATGTATGATTTATCAGCTTTGGATAAGGCCTTAACAAAATCATTTAACAATACCTCAGTCCTAGAATAAGTATTAGGTAAAAATATAGCAACGATTTCCTTATTTGGATATTTTTGTCTAGCGGCATCAATTGTCACTTCTATCTCAGTAGGATGATGTGCATAGTCATCAATTATAATATATCCATTAATATCTTCTTCTTTAAAACGTCTTTTAGCACCTTTAAATTCTTTAATATACTTTTTTATAGAGTCTTTATCTATATTATATTTATTAGCAATAATGATACTTGATAATGCATTTAAAATCATATGTTTACCAAACAATGGTAATTCATAACTATCAAATAAATCACCATTAATATAAACATCAAATAAAGCCCCTTTATCAGTTAATTTAACGTTTTTGGCAACAACATCATTATTATCATTAAATCCATAATATATAACTTTTTTATCAAATGTAATGTCCCTAATATTTGCATCATCTCCACAAGCAACTATTAGTTCTGACTTATTTCCAAATTCTCTAAATGCCTGTTTAATTTCTTCAATACCACCAGGATAGCACTCAGTATGATCAAGTTCAATATTTGTTATAACCGCAACGGTTGGATGATATGCTAAAAAATGTTTATTAAATTCATCCGATTCTATTACAAACAATTTATTACTTTTATTTGCATGACCGGTTCCATCACCAACAAAATAATTGCACCCCAATGTGTTGTTTAATATATCGCTAATCAAAAGACTAGTTGTAGTTTTACCATGTGTTCCACAAACCCCAATTGTTTCAAACATCGATGTTACATCACCTACAACCTGATTATAATCTCTTATGGTAAGTCCAAGCTCTTTAACTCTCTTTATCTCTGGATGATTATCAGAAAAGGCTTTAGAATAAGTAACAATAGTATCGCTATCTATTGAATGTGGTTCATGATAAATCTTAATACCCCTACTTTTTAATCCCTCTTCAGTAAACTTATATTTAACTGTATCATCATATCCACTAACCTCATTACCTAAGTCACTCAATATATTTGCAAGTGTACTCATACCAGCACCCTTAATACCTATACAATAATATTTCATAAATAACACCTCTTTTAATAATTAAATAACCTATTATAGTATATCATATGAAGTTAACAATTGTTAATCTATTTATGTAAAGTTTGTTTTATATTTATTGACAGTTTTATTACTTAATCTTAAAATTAATATAGGAGGATTTAAATGAAAAAATTATTAAATAATAAACACTTTATATTTTTTGTAGCAATCACATTATTTTTCTTTAGTGATTTATTTCAACTTATTCCAATTTCTATATTAAATATAAATACAAAAAATTTAGATATAAATGGCAAACTTATTTTAGGCTTGTTTTCATCTATTATAACTATTTCAATATTATTAATACTATTTAGAAACGATATAAAAAAAGATGTTAAAGATTTTATAAAAAACAGGAATAAATTGTTTGATGAATCATTTAAAATATGGTGTGTCGGTTTAATAGTAATGGCACTATTTAATTTAACGATAAATCTTTTTTCACCTAATGAAATTGCTAATAACGAAGAGGCTATAAGAAGTTACATATCTGCTTCTCCTATAATTATGATTATCAACACAGCAATAATGGCCCCATTATTAGAGGAACTGGTATTTAGAAAATCATTTAGATGTATTTTTAAAAATAAATATATTTTTGTTCTTGTTTCCGGAATAGTGTTTGGAGCATTACATGTGATATTTTCTATAGATAACGTGTATGACTATTTATACATTTTGCCTTACTCTAGTTTAGGAATTGCATTAGCATATATGTATTATAAAACAGATAATATTTGTTGTCCTATCATTATGCACTCAATACATAATGCCATTATGACATTAATGAATATATTTTTAGTAGGTATGATATTATGTTAAGTCGTGTAGAAAAAAACAAAAAAGAAAGAAAAAAGATTGAAAGTACAGAAAAAAAGGAAAAAACAAAGTCTATATTAGTAAAAATATTTAAGGTGTTTATAACCACATTTATTGTGTTATTAGCAATATTTATTTCACTACGTTACATAGCAAATCTTGGAATCGTAGTTAGAGAATATTCATTAAAATATAATAATTTACCAAGCTCATTTGACGGTTTTAAAATAGTTCAGTTTGGAGATATTTATTATAATCCATATTCAAACGACATTAATTATTATGTGGAAAAAATAAACGAGCTAAAGCCAGACTTAGTATTATTCTCAGGTGGATTAAAGCATAAGGACTATAATTTAGATGATGCAAGCAAGGAATATCTAATAAAAACTCTCAAAAAAATTGATTCAACTGTAGGAAAATACTATGTTATTGGAAATAATGATGATGATAATTCAATCAAAATATTAAATGATTCCGGTTTTGTATCTGTAATTGATAAAACAGAAAAAATTTATTTTCAGGATTCCAATCCAATTATATTAAGGGGAATCTCATCAATACCAAATATAAATTATGAAAACGATTCAAATATATTTAAAATAAATTTAGTTTATGAACCCGATTTAACTGACAGTATATTAGAATACAATAATCCAGAATTAATTTTTGCGTCAAAATCAATTAATGGTCAATTTAGACTTCCTTATTTAAAAGGATTAATTAAAAAAAATGGATACATGAAATATAATGAAAAAGAATATACAATTTCTAATACAAAATTATTAATAACTGGAGGTTTGGGAACAAATAATTATCCAGTTAGACTATTCAATCATCCAAGTATAAATTTTGTAAGATTACAAAAAGCAGATAACTAATCTGCTTTTATATTTGTCTCACATTAATATTAATAATTCATAAACTACTGTAGGGAGGAATTTTATGTATACTTATAATGGAATACCACAGTACAGTCAAAATATGTATAGTAATAATGCCACATATAGACCAATAAATAGCAATCCAAAATATATTAATCAAAACTCAGATAGGTTTGTAGGTGGAGGATTTATTGCCCCATTATTACTTGGCGGAGTTGCAGGCTATGCAATAGGAAATAATAGACCTAATTATTACCCAGCGCCTTACCCTCAACCAATGCCTATTTATTATAATAACTATTACTATCCATATTATTAATTGATCAATCACACTCATAAGAGTGTGTTTTTATTTTTTAAAATGGCTCAAAGTGATTACCAGAATCTAAGTACAAAGTTCCCTTTTTACCATTTAAAGTTGGATATATTTCACTGTAATAATTTAAGTTGTCAAGTTTACTGATATTAATATAAATATGATTACCATCATTCATATATAGTAAAAATCTTGTATTATCATATTCACTAGGTGTATATATTATTTCAGATATTTGATTTTTTTCAGTTGCATTTAATTTACTTAACTTATCTATTAATTTAGTATAAACCCCTTTATCTTCTAAGTCAGAAAGAGTTGGAAGATTTGCAACTTTTTTATCAATTGCAACACCATTTTCTAATACTGTTTTACCTTCTTTAATAAGTACAGGAGTGTATTCTTCTATATATATTTTTAATACATTAAAAAACCTTTTTTTAATCTTTACATCCTTTACTAATTCACTTTTTTTAATTCTTTTTTTCAATGTGTAAGAAAAAGTTTTATAAAAGCTTGGATAATCTTCAATATTTGCAAGTCTAATGACTTCTTGGTCTGATAAAATATCATTCCCTATCACATATATATTCTTAATTTTAGTATTAATTAGGTATGAACCTCCAAAATACAATATAATTAATACAATTAAGAATATTAAAATAGGAATTAATTTAAATTTTATTTTCTTCTTTACTCTTTTTGGCATATTCTACTCCCAATTAACAAATTCTTGCTCTACCTTTAATTCTACTCCATATCTTTCTTTAACCGCATCTTTTATAAACTCTATTAATTCTTTTACATCTTCTGGTTTTGCATTTCCTATATTAATTATAAAATTTGCATGTTTATTACTTACTTGCGCTCCACCTTTTGTTAAGCCCTTAAATCCTAAATCTTCTATTAGTTTTCCAGCAAACATACCTTCAGGATTTCTAAATACACTGCCTGCCGAAGGATATTCAAGGGGTTGAGATTCAAGTCTTCTGTTTTTTCTCTCATTAATTACTTCCAAAATTTTTTCTTTGTTGCCCTTTGTCAATTTTAATGTTGCTTCTATGCATATATAATCAGGATGACTCTTCAAAAATGAAGTTCTATATTTAAATTTAATTTCTTTATTAGTCATAATTATTATTTTAAAGTCAGGTGTAAGCACTTTAATATTCTCTACAATATAGCCCATATCACTTTTGTATGCTCCTGCATTCATGTATACTGCCCCACCAATTGTACCAGGTATACCTGCTGCAAATTCTAATCCGGCTAGTGATTTTTTTGCAACTTCACGTGATAGTTTTATTAAATTATATCCCGCTCCAACTTTAACTTTATTATTTATAAATGTGCATTTATTGAAGCAATCTAATTTAATTAAGATACCATCATATACTTCATTAAATATAACATTAGAACCATTTCCTAAAACTTTATATTTAATTGAATTACTTTTAATAAATTTCATTAATTTTATTAATTTTTGAGTATCTTTAGGATAAACAACTAAATAAGCAGTTTTACCTATTTTATATGTATTAAATCTTTTCAAATCGGCATTAGTTATATACTTTCCTATATCATTTTCTTTAATAAATTCAATCCATTTGTCCATTACTTATCACCATCTATAGTTTTTCTTAAAATATTATATATTGTAGTAGCACTGTTTTTTATGCATAGTTTTGATGCCTCTTGCTTCATACTTATATATTTTACTTTATCATTTAGTATATCATCTATTTTTGAGAGTAATATTTCAGCATTTAAGTCCTTTTCTTCAATCAAAACAGATGCGCCTGCTTGCTCTAAAACCTTTGCATTTTTGTATTGATGATTATGTGTTACATATGGAGAAGGTATTAAAATACTAGGCAGTTCAGCAGCTGTTATTTCTGCAATTGTTGATGCCCCAGCTCTAGAAACGATAATATCTGTATTCTTTAGTAGTCCAGGCATATTGTCCAAAAAATCAACTATTTTAACATTATTAGGAATATTATTCATCTTTGAATATTCATCATAATAATTTTTACCACTAACAAATAATACTTCATAATCTTTAGCTTTGAACTTTGGTATTATTGTTTTCATTATATTATTTATAGTTTGACTTCCAAGGCTTCCCATTACTATTAAAACCAATTTTTTCTCGCTCTTTAAACCATATTTGCTCTTTAAAACTTTCCTAGAGTTAATAACCTCTTCACTTCTTGGATTTCCAGTGAAAAAAGTCTTTGTCTTATCAAAATACTTTAAGCTGGATTCTAATGAAACTCCAATAACAGTAGCATATCTTTTCAAAATCTTATTTGAAAGACCAGGAATAGAATTTTGCTCATGAATAAAACACTTGTAACCTAAATCATGTGCAGCCTTGATAACAGGAAAGGTAATGTATCCACCAACACCTAATACTATGTCTGGATTAAATTCATTAATTACTTTTTTGCATTCCTTATATGCTTTTTGTAAGGAAGAAATAACTTTAAAATTTTTAAAAATATTTTTTCTATTTAATCCTTGCATCTCAATTCCAACATAATTAATTTTCATTTTTGGAATTATGACAGATTCCATCCTGTCTGTTGTACCAATATATAGAATTTCGCTACCAGGCTCCATTTCTTTTATCTTATTAACAATAGCTAAAGCTGGATAAATATGTCCGCCGGTTCCTCCAGCGCTGACTACTACTCTCATATGATCACACCTTAATTAATTTTATTATACTATAGTATATGCCTATATTCCTACTTTTTCTCGTTCCAATCTTTCTTTTAAATACTTTTTAGCTTCTTCAAAATCATTAAAATATATTGTCTTATTTTTCAACTTTTGATATGTCTCGTTACCTTTACCTAATATTAATACTATATCACCATCTACTGCCATATCAATTGCACGTTTAATTGCCAAACTTCTGTCAACAACCACTTCATAATTATTATGATCTTTAATTTCTGAAGTCATCATATTAATTATATCAATTGGTTCTTCACTTCTTGGGTCCTCATAAGTAAATATAGCATAACTTGCATTATCTACAACAGTTTTACCCATAATAGGTCGTTTTAAATAATCTCTTTCTCCAGCAGAACCAATTACTACTATACTTCTATTAATATTTAATGTATTTATAAAATTAAGTAAATTGATTATTCCATTTGGTGTATGGGCATAGTCAATCATAATATTAAATTTTTGACCCATATTAGGTAATAATTCCAATCTACCAGAAACTCTTATGTTAGAAATTCTATTAATTATTGTATCAATATCAATTCCAAGTTTTAAAGCACATAATATAGCCCCGGACAAATTATACACATTAAATTCTCCAAGAAGTGGGCTTTCTATATTATATAATTTATTATCGATTACAATATTCATAATTGTTCTATCACTTCTAGTAAATATATCTTTGATAAATAATGTGTCATTTTTGCTTTTACCATATGTCAAAACGGTGCCATGACAAGATTCAAACACTTTACTATATAGACTATCATCACTATTTAATATTGAAAATCCATTTTTCACCACTTGTCTAAATAACATGCATTTGCAGTCAATGTAATTTTCAAATGTTTTATGAATGTTAAGGTGTTCTTTAGTTATATTAGTTATTACACCACCTGTAAATTCTATTAAATCAAGTCTATGTCTAAAGAATGCCTCACTTGATGCTTCCATGACTACATATTCACATCCTGCATCTACAAAGTCTTTAAAATATTCAAACAGTTTATCACTATCTGGCGTTGTATTATTAATTTCCTTATTAAACTTTGAGCAACTTCTTCCATTTGTACCTATGTACCCACATTTATCTGAGCCTATTAAAGTTTGAATAATAGTTGCTGTAGATGTTTTCCCATCAGTACCAGTTACACCAATTATTTTAAGTTTTTTTTCAGGATTATCATAAAATTTGGAACAGATAATAGGAAGTACTTTATTTGTGTCACTAACCTTTACCATTGGAACAGAACAATTAACATCTCTACTAACTATAACAGCAACAGCACCATTTTTTATGGCATCATCAATAAAGTCATGTCTATCTGCATTAACGCCTTTAGTGCAAACAAATAAATCCCCTGGTTCTATTTCCTTTGAATTTATTTTTATCCCTTTTATTTCTATATCATAATCGCAGTCTATTATTTGACTTAATTTTTTCATTTTATCACTCCACTATACTAAATTATACAATAAAACTTGTAAAAAAGTTATATTTATTATTGAATTATACAAATTTTTACATTATTATCTAATTTAGAGGTGTAATTTATGAATACAAAAAAAATTAATATTATAAATGCTTGTACAGATCTCGGAGTAAATATAGATGGCGCTAGTAAAGGGCCTATAATTGTTAAAGAATATATAAAGAAATTAGATTTGAAAAAAATAAATAAAATTATTGATGTTACCTGTGATTGCACTAGCAAAAGTCAAGATAAAAATGATTTAAGAAAAAACTTTGATAGAATTAATAAATTTGACGATGAACTATATCAAACAATATTAAAAAATAGCGATGACGATTCAATAAATATTGTGATAGGTGGAGATCATAGTATCGCAATTGCATCTGCACTTGCTTCAATTAAAACTAATGATAGACTAGGAATAATTTGGGTAGATACGCACCCTGATTTTAATACATTTAAAACAACAGCATCGGGGAATATACATGGGCTTCCACTTGCTACTGTAACAAAAAATAATGGATATGAACTTACAAAATTCCATGATGGTAATTTTTTCAGAAATAACAATACTGTAATAATTGGAGCAAGAGATATTGATACCTTAGAACAGGTAAACTTGGATAATAGTAAAATTAAAGTCTATTCAACAAATGATGTTATATCAGGAAATATTGAAACAAATGTAAATAACGCAATTCAAATCGCAACACAAAACACAAATGGAATACACTTAAGCATTGATATAGATGTTCTTGATCCGATTATTGCACCTGGAATATCTGTAGGATATAAAGACGGTATAAATACTAAACATTTATTCAAGATTGTTGATGAATTTTTAAAACATAAAGATTTAATTAAATCAATAGATATAGTTGAATATAATCCCATAAACGATAAAGATAACAAAACTCTTAAAATTGTTTTAGAATTAATAAATAAAATAGTTAATATGCTTTAATTAGTAAAAGATAGGATTTTTGATCCTATTTTTTTACCTTTAAAAGTAAATTCAGTAAACAAAGCTATAGAACAAACTGTATAACGAGTATTTATAAAAACAAAAAATATAGTAATATAAAAATAGATATAAAAGATGCAAACAATAATCTTTTAATTTTTACAAAAGAAGAGGAAACACATAAAAAAATAACACCAACAAGTATAGTTGGAATCGATCTTGGAATAAAGGACTTAGTAGTAACAAGTGATGGAGAAAAATACCCTAATCCAAAAGAGATAAATAAAAGAGAAAAAAGATTAAAAAGAATGCAAAGAAAACTATGTAGGCAAGTAAAAGGCAAAACTTCTTGGGAAATATTATTATCAAGTAGATACCTATTATGCAAGTAGTAAGATATGTAGTCACTGTGATAGTAAAACAGAAATAACAAATGATTTAAAAATTAGAGTGTGGGAATGCAAAAAATGTCGCAATACAAATGATAGAGATATAAATGCAAGTATAAATATTATGTTTGAAGGGATAAAAAAGCACTTTGCAAGTTAAATAAAAATAAAGAAGAAAGCAATAGAAAAAAATAGAAAGCAAAAAAGTACGGTAGCGACTATTGGGATTTAAGCCTATGGAGAATAAAGGTTACTTTTTCTATGAAGTAGGAATGTTGGAATCATCGACGACCAATTCGAATAAAAATTTTTTATTCTTTTGTTCTTAAATAATTAATTTTATAAAATGTTTACTTTTTAAATACAATCCGCTATATTTATCATAATATTCATCTAAAAATGAATTTATTTCTTGTTTTGTTTTATCGGATAAAGTAATTTTTGTAACATTGTTTAATTCCACATGGTACAACAAATTAATAATTTTAATTGATTTTTTAGTTACTATTAATTCATTTTGATAACAATTACTACAAATATAGCCTCCCCTATCACTACTAAGTGTTACTATATTATTACTATTACCACAATTACTACAACAATCTAAGCTAATACTTAAGCCCAAATAATTTAAATATTTTAATTCAACAATAAGAAGTATCACAAAAGGATCAAGTCCTAATTCTATTTTTTTTAAAGCAGTTATTAAAATATCAAAAATATTAGCATCATTATTTTGCTTAGCAACTTGTGTTGCAAGTTCAACAATAAACGACACATAGCTGATTGTATTAATATCACTCATTATGTTTCTAAATATATAATCGCTATTTACATCTATTAATGTTGAAAGTCCATCTTTTTTGTAGCTAATAATAAATTCACCATATATAAGTTTTGTACTTACACTTCTTAACTTGCTTTTTAGCTTTCTACATCCTTTAGATATTACACTAATTATTCCTAAATCCCTAGTCAATATATTAAGTATTTTACTAGATTCGCTATAATTAGTTTCACTTACTATTATTCCCATCACTTTTATTGATTGCATTATCTTCACCTATCTTCTTAGCAAGTAGATAGTATTTAATATTCCCTGTTTTTTTAAATAATTCCCATATCAACTGTTCCATATATATCACCTATTATATAATGATATATATTGATTTAGTTTAATCAGAATTCTATCTCATTTAATCCAAATTCCTTTAAATATTTTTCTCTATCTCTCCAATTATCAATTGTTTTTACATATGTTTGCAAAAATACTTTTTTGCCTAAAAATTCTTCAATATCTGTTCTTGCTTCAACTCCTACTTGTTTTAACATTTGTCCTTGTTTACCAATTATTATCTTTTTTAAATTATCTCTATCTACAATTATTAATACACTGATATTAATATAATCACCAACATCATCATAATTTTCAACCAAACATGTTATTGAATGTGGAACCTCTTTTTTTGTTAATCTAAGTAATTTTTCTCTTACCATTTCAGCAATAATAAAATTACGACTAACATTAGTAATTACATCATCTTGATAATACTTAATATCATTTTTTAAATATTTTTTAATTGTTTTAATTAAGTCTTCAACATTATCCCCTTTTAATGCTGATATAGGTATAATTTCACTAAAATTATAAAGGTCTTTATATTGATCAATTAATTTCAATAATTCATCTTTTTTTATCTGATCCACTTTATTAATAAGTAAAAAAGTGGTTTTATTCATTTCCTTTAACCTTTCTAATATAAACTTATCTCCTCTACCAAAGCCACTAGCAGCATCAATAATAAATAAATTAATATCAACATCATCAGCCATTGCATATGCTTTGCGATTTAAATAAGTTCCAAGTTTATTTATAGGTTTATGAATACCGGGTGTATCTATAAAAACTATTTGGCTTTCATCATCATTGTATATTCCCTGTATTATATTTCTAGTTGTTCCTGCTACGTTGGACGTAATTGCAAGCTTCATTTCTAAAATACTATTCAATAATGTTGATTTACCAACATTTGGTCTACCAACTAAACTTACAAATCCACTTTTCATTTTAAATCCTCACTATTAAATGGGTATGGGCATAAATCGCTTACCTTAAAATTCATAGTATCTCCATCGGGATTCATACATATAATAGTATCTTCATTACTAAAAAATTCTGATATTACCTGTCTACATGCAAAACATGGCATTCCTATTTTTTTATTATCACACATTACATACAACTTCTTAAAATCATCTTTTTTATATCCATTTGATATAGCAGCAAGTATTGCACTACGCTCAGCACATATTGAAGAACCATATGCAGCATTTTCTACATTTACACCAGTAAATTCACATCCATCATTCATAACAACAATTGCAGCAACTCTAAAATTAGAATATGGACAATAGCTATTATTTAATAATTCTTTTAATTTATCTTTCATAACGCCTCCATTATAAATTTATTAAAAAATCAAAAACTTTAGGTAGAAATATTATTATACCTATAAATGCAGATAAGATTGCTAATACAAAAACGGCACCAGCTGATGTGTCCTTTGCAACTTTAGCAAGGGGGTTTTCTTCAATCGTTATTAAATCTACCGTAGCTTCTATAGCTGTATTTACAAGTTCTAATGAAATAACCAATCCAATCAAGATTAAACATGCTAACCACTCTACATAACTAATTTCAAAAAAAATGCCAAACAAAATAACCAAGATTGCAACAGTTATATGTATATGCATATTTCTTTCCCTAGTCACAGCATATACAACACCGTTGTAAGCATGTTTGAAGCTTTCAATTATGTTTTTGTTTTTATTTGAATTATACTTTTTATTACCTAGTAATCCCATAATAATTTAATACCTCCTCCTGCTTAGCAAACATCACTTTTTCTTCTTCTTTCTTCATATGATCGTAGCCTAGTAAATGTAGTAAACCATGAACAGCTAAAAAAGTGAACTCTCTTTTAAAGGAATGACAATATTCAACTGATTGTTCTTTTACTTTATCAAGGCATATATATATATCGCCCAAAACTCTAATGCTATCTGGTTCTTTTACAATCTTGTCATCTTCTAATGCAAAGCTTATTACATCTGTTTCTCTATCTATTCCTCTATATTGTTTATTAATACTGTGAATAGTATCTTTATCAACTACTATTATGTTAAATATGACGTTGTCCAAATGTTCTCTTTTGCAAAAATCTTCAAGTAATTCTTGTAAAGAATTCAATTCTTTTTCTAAATCTTCATTAGTTTCATTAAAAATTCCTATTTCCATATTACCTCCATATAATATAAGCAGAAAAAATTATAAACAATATAATTGTAACAATATCCAAAAATATTGCTGATTTAAACACTTTTGGCAAAATATTAGCAGTTTTATTTAATAATTTATAAATTAAATAGCCAAGCATACCGCCAACAACATTTAATAGTATATCATCAACATCAAATACTCTACCGATTGCTAGTTGAGTGCATTCAATTACGGTAGAAGCGATAAGTACTAGTAACAATGCACCTTTCCATTTATTTGATTTCCCATAATATGAGATAAAAAAACCATATGGTATAAACATAACAACATTTCCAATTATATTCTTAATAAATAATCTACTACCAAAATTATATCTAAGAATTTCTTTAAATGGAATAAAATTATTTGTCCCAAAACTACTCACATCTTGAAAAGTAACCACTTGAAACAAACATAATATATATACCACAAAAAATAAATTTAGTAATTCTTTATATAAACAAAAATTCTCCTTGCTTTTTAATAAGTAGGATAATCTAAGTGAAGATAAAACCACAACAGAAATCAGAATCATAGGCCACGTCATGTTTAACACACCAAGAAATGTATTATCAAAAGTTTGCAGCATTTGATTTGCCATAGGTTATCACCACCTTTATATAAACTATAATAATTGTACTACTTTTTAAAAGAATTTACAATCTGAACTTAAAATCATTAAGTCTTTGTCAAAATAATATTTAAGTACTGATATAAATATCTGTATAACTTTAGGTAAAAACAAAAAATTCACAAAAAAATAAAACAGCTTCAACTGTTTTATTTTCTATCTAAAATTTGCAAATAAAAATATAAATATAAAATTAATTGCATATGATAATTTAACTCTTGACTTGTAACATATTTCACCTATTGCAACAACATCATCTGTTAAATTAACAATCCAGCCCTCAATATATCTTGGAACTGTTATGGAAACAGGAAACATATGCGATACAATGATATTTTTCTCAATATTATTTAAGTAAAAACGATCGTTTGCATTTTTTAATGCATATTTTGGATGATTAACCAAATTTTTTAATCTTTCTGTTGGTTTTTTACCTTTACTGCTTTCAAAGAAGAAGTCATGTAATAGCCCTGCCCTTGCAGCACTCTGATAATCTAACCCAAAAAGTTTACTAATTTTATATGAATAATATGATACTCTTAATGAATGCCCTAATCTATCAAGCCCATGATGAGTGATTTCTTTTAGTTTTAAAACTTCATCATCTTTTAATATATCTTGAACAATACTTAAATATTGCTTATCACAAAACTTACTTTCGTAATCCATTAATTACACCTCTTAATATCTTTTTTAATCGATATGTAACATAATAGCACATTTTTTGTATTTTTTCAAGTCCCTATGATTTATACAAATAAAAGAGGGTTATAATTAACCCCCAATCTATTACAAACACTATTATATAGTGTTACAGTATATATTATGGAATATAATTATAAAATGTTACATTTTTATTAAATTTTATTAGTTTAATTCTCATCAATTATAAACCTCTACACTTAATAATATGCTTATCTCACATTTTTTATTATCATTATACTGCTATATTGTCAAATTTCACTTAGCAATTTTAGCTATATTTCGACTTTAAGTACTATCACTACATGTTTTTATTTTATTATTTTTAATTTTAAACATAACACTTCCATCCTGATCCGTTCTATAAACTTTACTATTCTTTAATATATCCAATACAGACCTTTTAGAATGGCCATATCTATTATTTTTTCCAACACTGATCAAACTGTATTTTGGATTAATACTATTTATAAATTCTTCACTACTACTTGTATTTGAGCCATGATGACCAACCTTAAGAAAATCTATATTTTTTAAATGTTGTAGTATAATTATGCCCTACTGTAGTTTCAACTGAATTATTTTCTAACTCTGCTATTCTTTTGTTAACAAACTCAATGACATCTTCATCTGCTTCAAGACTAAATATTATTTTATTAATTTCTTCTTTTGTCATATAATCACATCCTATAGATATTATATCACACTAACTCATATTCTCTTATAGCAATTCTTGCATCCGAACAATATTCTATTACAAATTTATTTTCCCTTTTGCATATTAATATTCCAATTGTATTATTATTAAATTGTTCTTTTACATTTTTATCTATGTAATTCATGTATTTTTGAACTTGTGATATGTATTCAGCTTTAAATTCTATTACTTTTAGTTCAATTACTACATAACAATTAAACTTTATATTGAATAATAGCAAATCTATATGATGATTTCTGTCACCAATCTTAATCTTATATTCACTACCTATAAAACTATATGAATTGCCAAGTTCTTGCATAAAAGATTCTATATCTTCTAATATTAAACTATGTAATGCTTTTTCATTAATTATCTCAATATTATTTTTATTTCTAATTAATATTGGATTTGGCACTAAATCTTTTACTTCCAATTTTTCTTCATAAATTAATTTATTTTTGGTTTCTATTGACATTCTATTATATTCATTATTTTTTATTTTTTCTTGTAATTCTCTTTGAGACAAATTGTTATTTTTTGCAATATTAATGTAATAAATAATTTCATCATAATTTTTTAAAGAAATTAATAACAAGTAATGTGACCAGCTCAATTGTGTCAGCAGTGTTGACACTTTTTTATTACTAAATACATTATAAAATTGTTTCATTCTAAATAACGTTCTTCGATTATACTTTTTGCCAACTTCTAAAACTAACCTTTTAGAATATTCATCTATAATATTATCTCCATACTTACCACCAGCCTCATTTAATAATCTACCAATTTCATAATAGGTTATAACAGTATTCCTTTCTTTTGAGTAGTCTTTTACCTTTTTATAGATTTCATTATCAATTAAGCATTGTTTTATATTTTCATAATATTTATCTTCCATATCTTCTCTCCTTTCTTATGGTTTACACATTTCTATACTATATCCACCATTTTTAATCTTTATTTCTATGCTTCCATCCTGATCCGTTCTATAAACTTTACTATTCTTTAATATATCCAATACAGACTTTTTAGGATGGCCATATCTATTATTTTTTCCAACACTGATCAAACTGTATTTTGGATTAATACTATTTATAAATTCTTCACTACTACTTGTATTTGAACCATGATGACCAACCTTAAGAAAATCTATATTTTTTAAATTATACTTTTTTAATATGTCCTTTTCTTTATCTATACCAGCATCTCCCATAAATAAAAATTTATAATCATTAAGTTCAGTATAAATAACATTACTATTATCATTTTCATTATCATATTCTTTGGTTTGTAAGAAATATAATCTGTTATTATCAATATTTAATCTTTTAATACATGTATAATATTTAATTTTTTTCTTTTTTAGTACTTTAATTAGTTCTTTTTCTAATTCATTGTAGAATCCACAATTAAAAACTACATTCTCTACTTTAAAGCTCTCTACTAAATTAATTGCACTACCCATATGATCATAATCTCCGTGAGTTATAAAGATATAGTTTATTTTCCTTATTCCATATGATTTTAACACATCACTTATATTTTTTTCGGAACCAATTCCACCACCAGTATCTATCATAAAAGTAATATTGTTGTTATGAAGAACAAAGCAATCCGCTTGATTAACATCAAGCATCAATAAATAGGTACTTTTAAAGATATAATTATAGTTATAATGTATTAAAAGCATTAATACTAATAAAACTATATATTTTTTATCATTATATTGTAATCTATATAGAATAAAGGTGATTATAATAAAGTAAACAATAATTAAAAATAGATTTGGCTTTTTTAAGATGATATTTGAATTTAATTTACAAAAGCAATCAGTTAAAAACTCCAAAAGATTTATACATCCTAAATAAATTGGTTTTAATTGTTTAAAAGCAAATGTAAGAAAAGATAATGGAAATATTAAAAATGTAACAATAGGTATTACTATAACATTATATATTGGTGTTAATATATTTATATTGAAGAAAAAATAAGTTGAAATAGGAATGCTTACAATCCAAGAAATAAATGAAGTTATAAGTATTTTAAATATATATTTGTTTTTATTGGATATAACTTTTCTAAAACAAATTAAATAAAATGAAATCACAAATGAATAAATAAATCCCATTTTATACACGATAAATGGATTAATCATGATTGCAATAAACAGACTTAATATGCAGCATTTTATAGTACTTATTTTTAATCTTAATATTTTAACTACTCTTAAAACAATAAAAAATATGCCACTTCTCATAACAGATGAAGTATAACTAGTTAAGTACATATAAATTAAGACAAAAATAATACAAATAATGGATATATTTGTTACTTTTATTTTAAGCTTTCTTAAAATTCTTTCAGCTAACATAACTATTGATGAAATATGCATTCCAGAAATGGAAAACAAATGACTGATACCAATTTTTCTATATTTTTCCATTATTTCTTTATCAAAGTATTGACTATCACCTAATATAAATCCCCTTATATATTTATCTGCTTTATCATTAGTATTTAAAGACCTTGAAATTTTATTTTTTAAAATAGTTAAAGGGTTCCTAGAATTTTTAATTATTTTAAAGTCATTAACATTTAAAATATAATATATTTTTTCATTATATAAATATTTTTTATAATTAAATAAGTTAAAATTACTATTCTTTTTTGGAACTGATAAGTTTCCCGTCAACTTTAAACTATCTCCAAGACTTAAATTCATTATTTGATTTTTATGTTTAAAATAATAATTACATAACAGCTTTTCTCTGCCTGATATAATGAAAGTGATATGATTTTCTTTTATATTTATTGACTTAACAACACCATAAAACTCCTTTTGAGTTATATTATATACGCTTTTGTATTTTATAATTCTTGTTGATGCAACAACTACTACTATAGATAACAATACTAATAATGCATAAAAATAGTTAGATTGTAATATTATCCTTAATTTTTTCAAAGATTGATTCACCAATACCCTTTATATTTAATAATTCATTTATATTTTTAAATTTACCATTTGTTTGTCTATAGTTAATTATAGCTTCCGCCTTTTCTTTCCCGATACCATTTAAGCTTGTTAATTCATCTATAGTTGCTGTATTAATGGAAATCTTTTTACTAACATTAGATTTTGTATCATTATCAACGCAGGAGTCATTTACATCATTTTTACAAGCAATTTGTTTTTCTTTTTCTTCTTCTTTAACTTTAACAAAGTTTTTAACCTCAGATTTACTATATATTATTATTACCATTTCATCAGTTATTCTCTTACTTAAATTGGTAACCGATGTATCTGCATCAGATGTTACTCCACCAGCTTTATTTATTACATCAAGTACTCTATCATCACTGTTAACACTATAAACTCCTGGATTTTTAATTCTACCTTTTATATCTACTTTAACTAAATTACTGGTTTTTAAATCTTTATCTTTAGCTTCAACTTCATCTTTTTTCTCTAACTTTAATTCAGTATCGTTTTCAATATTATCTATCTTTTCTTCTACTACATTCTCTCCATCCTTTAATATGCCAAGATAATACATTCCAAGAAATCCCATAATAGTAATTAATATAATGATAAATATATATATAATACTTTTTTTGTATAAAAACATAAATTCTCTAAATTTATTCATAAAAAAAAATCTCCTTTCATAGAGATTATTTATTATTTTAATTTATTTTCCTCAAACAATTTATTTTCTATAGCAACCCTTTGAACTATAGTAAGCGAAATTACTAGACATAATGTAAAACTACCACCATAGCTTAAAAAAGGAAGAGGAACACCTGTCATTGGCATCATGCCAAATATTCCCATCAGGTTTATCATTATATGCAAAAATATATAAAATGCAATACCATAACATATTATAGCACATTCATTATTATGTGCTCTTCTGCCAATAATTATTATTCTAGATAACAAAAGCATAAACAATATTATTATTCCAATACCAGATAATAGTCCCAATTCTTCTAATACAATGGCAAATATAAAGTCTGTGTGTGCTTCTGGTAAATATAAATACTTTTGAGTACTATTTCCAAGGCCCTTACCCAAAAGCCCACCATTATTGACTGCAATATATGCATTACATATTTGGTTACCATCAGTATAAAACTTTTCTTCACCACACGGATTAAAAAAATTAAATCTAGATAATTGCCTGCTACTAATTAGTTCTTTACCACTACTAATCAAAATAGTAGCACCTAAAACTAAAAATCCTAAGGCAATTCCTGTTGTCTTTATCTTTATATCCTGCGATATGGGTGATATAAAAAATATAAACATAACAACAAGTGCAAATATTATACCAGTTCCTAAATCGGGTTGTAGGAGAATAAGTACAAATGCTATAATAGCAATAAATATTGGAAATAAACTCGTTGAATAACTATTAAGATTATTTCTTTTTATCTTATAAAAACTAGCCATCCATATAATCATTATTATCTTTAAAAATTCACTCGGTTGCAGAGCTAATCCACCTATTTTAAACCATGAAGTAGCGTGATTTGTAGTTTTACCATAAACTAAAACAAATGCAAGTAAACCAATTATCGTAATAATTGCTGGCCAAGAAAAAAAACTATACATTTTAGTATTTATTCTTATCACAATTAAAGCAAGTGTAAATGATATAAACAAAAATAAACTTTGCTTTATTAAAAATTTGTATGGGCTAGCGGAATATCTCATAAATGCAGCTATATTAGATGCAGAAAATACCATTACTAAGCCAATAGCAAATAATATTAAACTTATTAGGAGCAACCATTTATCCATCTTTCTAAACAAGCTACCACTCTCCTACCATAAGTAAATTATAATTCATCATTAATAATTTGTAAAGAGAAGAAAAAACTGATAATCATGCATAAATTATCAGTTTTTAAGTTTTATATATCAATATCAATAAAATCATCAATAGTCATAAGTCTATCATCGATTTCCTTTAAAGAACTCTTTTTTGATACCTTTTCATCAGATAAAGTATTAGTACTACTATTATTAGATATATCATCTTTTTTTAAAAGTTCAACATTTTTAAATGAATTTTTAATGCTTCCCTTAACAAGGATTGATCCTGTTGAGTACCTATCCATTATAGGAATTTCACTAGCTTTAAAATATTTAACTTCTGATGTTCTAACACCAATATGGTCTTTAGTTGATGTTATAAAAGCATTTAAGGTTTCATATGGATTAGTTTTTACTTCTCTTAAAATTAATAATCCTCTTTTAGCCCTACCCGTTTTTTCAAATTCAGAAATTTTAACTCTCTTTGCAGTTGCTTTATTAGTGATAACATACAAATACTCAGAAGTTTTAGGGTCAAAATTAGAAACATTAACAACATAATCGCCTTTTAAGTTTATTGATTTAACTCCACTAGTTCTAAGTCCAACTACAGGAATATCATTAATATCAAACCATAATCCAAATGATTTATTAGTAGCGATAAATATATCATTATATTTAGTTAAAAATGCATTTACTACTTTATCATTATCTTTTAATTTCATACAATTTAATGGTTTTGAATATCTTAATGACTTAAATTCACTAAGTTTTGTTCTCTTAATCATACCATTTTTAGTAGCAATAGTAATATCACAATCAGAATCAAATGTTGTAACTGGTATAACAGATATAATCTTTTCATCACTATCTAATTTAATAATATTACTTATATGCTTTCCAAGATCTTTCCATACACAAACAGGAAGTTCATGAACTGGGACATATAGATAATTTCCTAGACTAGTAAATATAAGTAAAGTGTCTAAAGTATTTAATTCAAATAATCCTAATAGGTAGTCATTATCTTTTAACGCTATTTCTTCAGATGAAGATGAAGCATAGCTTCTTATAGAAGTTCTCTTAACATATCCATCTTTTGTTACCATAACTATTACATCCTCTTTAGGTATCATAACAGTCGTGTCAAGTTTTAATTCTGTAATTTCATCTTTTATATCTGTCTTTCTTGGAGTTGCATATTCTGTTTTTATCTTTTTTAATTCTTTCTTCATAACAGATGCCAATTCATCTTCATCATTTAAAATCTTCTCAAGTGCATTAATCATAAATTGTAATTTTTCCAATTCTTCTTCTAGAAGCTTAACATCAGTATTTGTTAATCTATATAATTGCAATGTAATAATTGCTTCAGCTTGTTTTTCAGTAAAAGAAAATTCTTTAACTAAATTATCTCTAGCATCACTTTTGTTAGAACTTGCACGAATGACTTTAATAACTTCATCTAAAATAGACAAACACTTTATCAAGCCTTCTACAATATGAAGTCTTTCTTTAGCATGAGAAAGATGAAACTTAGTTCTTCTAATAGTAAATTCTTTTTGATGTGCAATGTATGCATCCAAAACCTCAACAATACCAAGTTGCTTAGGTCTTCTGTTAACAATTGCAATAACATTAAAATTATATGAAATCTGTAAATCAGTGTTTTTTAGTAAATAATTTAATATGTTTTCTTTATTAGAATCCTTTTTTAAATCTATTACAATTCTTAATCCATCTCTATCCGATTCATCACGAATTTCTAGCATTCCATCAATCTTTTTATCTATTCTAATTTCATCAATTTTTCTAACTAGAGCTGCCTTATTAACTTCATATGGAATTTCAGTAATAACCAAAGACAATTTCCCTTTTTCCTCTTCAAAAAAGGTTCTAGCTTTTATTACTACCCTTCCTTTTCCGTTAGTATAAGCACTTCTTATACCATCAATTCCTTCTACAATGCCTCCTGTTGGAAAGTCTGGTCCTTTTACTATATCCATAATTGTTTCTAACTTGCAGTTAGGTGAATCAATTCTTTTTACAGTTGCATCTATAACTTCTCCTAAATTATGAGGTGGAATATTAGTGGCATATCCCGCAGATATACCCGACGTACCATTTACTAAAAGATTTGGAAATTTAGCAGGCAACACAGTTGGCTCTAATTCTGTATCATCAAAATTAGGTGCCATGTTTACTGTATCATAATCCAGGTCCTTTAAAAGTTCATTACTGATTTTTGCAAGTCTTGCTTCCGTATAACGCATTGCTGCTGGACTATCACCATCCATAGAACCATTATTACCATGCATATCAATATATGGAGTATTTTGTTTCCACCATTGACTCATTCTCACCATTGCTTCATATATAGATGAATCACCATGTGGATGATAATTACCCATGACATTACCTACTGTTTTAGCACTTTTCCTATATGGTTTATCAAAGGTATTTTTTTCTTTATACATACCAAATAATATTCTTCTTTGAACCGGTTTTAATCCATCTCTAACATCTGGAATTGCCCTATCTTGAATAATATATTTCGAATAGCTTCCAAAACGATCCCCCATTATATCTTCAAAAGCATATTCATATATTCTATCTAATACTTTTTCTGTTTGATTTTTATTTTTCATGTTATCATCTACTTTCTTGAACGTGGCGATTTAGATAAATTATTTAGTAAATAATCATAGGTATTATAATAAGTTTTATCAATTTTTAATGAATCATTAATCTTATTAATAATGCTATTGATACAACATTTATTTAAATAATTCAAATACTCCTCTTCACTTATATTTGAAGCTTTTGGATATATTGTACTATATTCATCAAATGCTAGCACCATATATTCACTTTTTATATCATGTAATATTCTGGAATAAATAAGTGTTGCCTTTTCTCTTTCGGAAGAAAAAAACATTTTTTCTAAATCATTAATATCTATTTTATCAAGGTCTAACATGTACTCAAAAACCATGCCAAACTGCAAAAATTCTTTTAATCTTTCATCCAAATCTTTTTCTGTTGTTTTATCTGTTAATAACGCCATAGTACTACTCCTTATATTGTAAAATCATCTTCTAATGAAAATTCAACATTTTCTTCTATCCATTCTTTACGAGGTTCAACACTGTCTCCCATTAAAACACTAACTCGTTTTTCAACCAAAGATGCATCATCTATATTTACACGTATTAAACTTCTTGTTCCAGGATTCATTGTTGTTTCAGCTAATTGGTCAGCATTCATTTCACCCAAACCTTTATATCTTTGAACTTCACACTTTTTACCTTTTATTTTTTCCTTCATTTCTTCCATACTATATGCATATTCAATACTCTTACCAGATGTTATTTTAAAAAGTGGAGGTAATGCTATGTAAAGTTTTCCAGCTTCAATCAAAGGTTTCATATATCTATAAAAGAATGTAAGTAACAAACATTGTATGTGAGCTCCATCAACATCTGCATCACTCATTATAATTACTTTATCATATTCACAATCATCTATTTCAAAATTAGAGCCATATCCAGCACCAATAGTATATATGATTGTATTAATTTCCTCATTTTTTAACATGTCTTCAACTTTTGTTTTTTCTGCATTAATTACTTTTCCTCTAAGAGGCAATATTGCTTGAAATTTTCTATCTCTTCCCTGTTTTGCGGAACCACCTGCAGAATCACCTTCGACCAAAAATAACTCATTTTTATTTTTATTTCTAGTTTGTGCAGGTGTTAATTTTCCAGACAATGCTCTTTCTTTAGGATTTTTTGTTTTTCCTTTTCTAGCTTCTTCTCTAGCACGTCTTGCTGCTTCCCTAGCAGTTTTACTTTTTAAAGATTTTTCTACAATATCAGTCGCAATTTTTTTATTTTCCTCTAAAAAATATTGTAATTTTTCACCAACTATTGCTTCAACTACAGTTCTAGCTTGTGGTGTACCCAATTTTCCTTTTGTTTGACCTTCAAATTGTAATAAAGCTTCAGGTATTTTTAGAGAAATAACGGCAGTTAACCCTTCTCTGACGTCACTTCCTTCAAAAGCCTTATCTTTTCCTTTTATATATCCATTGTTTTTGGCATATTCATTAAAAACTTTTGTTAATGCAGTCTTAAAACCAACTTCATGGGAACCTCCATCTACAGTTTTGACATTATTTACGAAGGAAACAATATTTTCATTATATGTATCAGTATATTGAAGTGCTATATCTACTTCAATATCATTCTTTGTCCCTTCAAAACTAATAACTTTATGAAGTACATTCCTATCTTCATTTAAGTATTCAACAAATTGTTGTATTCCCTTTTCATATAAAAATTTATTATTTCTACCACTTTCTTCATCAATAACTTCAATTGTTAAGCCTTTTAAAAGAAAAGCAGATTCTTGCATTCTTTCACATATAGTTGTATATGAAAAACTAACATTACCAAATATTTCAGTATCAGGTAGAAATCTTACCATTGTTCCTGTTTTATTTGTAGTACCTATTTTCTTTAATGGTTCTTTTACTTTACCACCATTCTCAAATCTAATAAAGTATTCGCCTTTATCTTTTTTTATTGTTACTTCCATCCACTTACTAAGTGCATTAACAACACTTGCACCTACACCATGTAATCCACCAGAAACTTTGTAGCCTGCTTGTTCAAACTTTCCACCAGCATGTAATACTGTATATATTACTTCCGGTGTAGATTTACCAGATGAGTGCATTCCAACTGGAACACCTCTTCCTTGATCTTCAACAGATATACTACCATCTTTATATAAAACTATTTTTATGTAATTACCATATCCATTGATAGCTTCATCAATGGCATTATCTACAATTTCCCATACTAAATGATGCATACCTCTCTTATCTGTAGATCCAATATACATACCTGGTCTTTTTCTTACGGCTTCTAATCCCTCAAGTATTTTTATAGAACTTTCATCATATTTTAATGCCACTGCTATCATCTCCTTATTCATTATAGCAAATTTAAAAAAAGAAAAAAAGGACTTGACATAAAACTTTACAAAAGAAAAGAAAAAAAGTGATTAACATATATTTGTCAATCACTTATATATAAATTTATGCTTATATTATGGTTTATAGTGATATGTATAGCTTCCTCTTATATTAGAATCAGCAGTTTCTGTAGAAGAATCATAAACAACTTCAGTTTCAGTTAGTGGCTGTGGAGAATGACCATTATAAGTCAAACTACTATTTGAAGTATAAATCACTAATCTACCTGTTTTAGAAACAAATGCATTATCACCAATAGATTTAACAGATGATGGAATATTTAGTACTGAGGTAGTGGAACTATGTCCATAGAATGCTCCAGTTCCAATAGTCTCTAATACCTTAGTTTCATTAAGTAAAGATTGAGGTCCAAAACCTGTTGATGAATCGTATACTAAATTTCTAAATGCATAATCCCCTATTGATTTTAATGAAGCTAATCCACCGGCAACTATATCTATAAGTTTTATGCTACATCCATCAAATGCATAGTTTCCAATAGAAGTTAAATTTCCATTGCCCAGAAAATCAACTCTATCAATACCAGAGTTACCACTAAATGCATAATTACCAATTGTATCTGAACTAACAGTAACTGTTCCAGTAATATTGTTGTTTGCAAATGCATAGTTTCCAACGTATTTTACTGTTGGAGATATTGCAACCGCAATATTAGGTCCTGATGCTGGTTTATATCCTTTAGTAGTCAAGGTTTCTAATCCACTATTTGCAAATGCATAATCTGCAATTTTCTCTATTGAAGATGGAAGTGTAACCGATTTTATATTGTTTGATATATGACCATTTATGGCACCAAATCCACCTACTTCGGTAATTCCTTCACCAATAATAAGTTGATCTGGATGCAATTTATTATTTATATTATTTAACACTGTAGAAGTACCTTTTAATACTCTTAGTTTATTTACAGTTACTGTACCCATATCACTTGCGCTTTTATTAAAGAAGTCAGAGTCTATTGTTAATTCTGTTAGTACAGCATTGTTAAACATATCATCCATTTTCCCAGCATCACTCAAGTTAACCCCATATAAATTTAAATATCTTAGAGTTTTATCACCTGGTGTAGTTGGAGACACAAATGCATTAGAGTCTATAAAGGTCAAATGAGTTGCTTGAGATAAATCTAAGTACACAATATTAGCAGGTGTACTATGCTCCACGTCAGTTGCCGAAGCACCATCATCTTCAACCATCATACCAGAAGCATAAGTCGCACCAGTTAAATAGTTATCCTTTTCTTCATACTTTATTATTTTAACATCATCAGCTGATACTTCACCCGAAGCAATCAAATTTGCAACAAAAGTTTGTACCGCAGAATATTTATTAAGGTTATGTACTAATATAAATGATTTGCCAGTATTTTCATTGTCAAAAGTTGAAACATCTGGATTTTTAAATGCATACTCAGATATTTTCTTAACATCTATTCCATCAACCCTGTCAGGTATAGTTACATATGTTCCACAAAGATTGTTATATCCAAAGATTACTCCGTTTGAATCAATCATAAAGCAATCATTTGCAGTTACTGGTTGAGTTGTAAGATCAAGATTTTCTTCGTTGCCATCCCATTGTGTATACAATAATTCTATATCAATTGTTGCCTTTGCATTCGTTACAACATCTGTTGCTCTATCATCAAATAATACCCTAAGCGTAAATGTAGTAGATGTACCTTCTTTTAATATTTGCCCATGAATCATTGTATGAGTTAGTATTATATCATCTATATTTTCACCAGTTACAGTAGGCTTTAATTCCATTAGCATAGCTGGAATTGAACCTGCATTTTTTACAACAATTGTATATTCTACATAATCACCAGGCTTTTTTAAAGTAGCATCAAAAGCTGCACCAAGCTTATTTTCACTTAATGTAGGTGTCTCAGAAGTTGCAGTACCGTTTGTTGTAGTTGCTTCAATACTTTCAATATGTATGTCCCATTTACCAGTTAATGAAGCAGCACCCTTTATTGATAAAGTAGTTGAAAGAACTGCATATCCAACGCCCATAAAAACTAATAGGCATGCCAAACTGATAATAATTAAATTCCTTTTTTTCCTATTTTTCATACTTCTTTTCCTTCCTATTATATATATAAGTATAAACTTTCATTATTATTTTGACAAGAAAAAAGATAAATATTCAATTTATCTTTACAAAGGATTTACATACTAATTCATAACTCTTTTAAACATTTTTTCTAACTCATATTTAGAATAAGAAATAATAGTTGGTCTTCCATGTGGACACGTAAATGGATTCTCAGTGTTTCTAAGATTTTCAATTAAAACTTCAACATCATCCAAGCTAATGTAATCATTTGCCTTTATACTCATCTTACATGCAAGTGTTATTGCAACTTTTTCTATGAACTTTCCATAATCAAAATACTCTTTTTCGATTACAATATTTATGATTTTTTTTATCGCCTCTTCAACGCCAAAATCTGGTAACCAAGTTGGATGAGCTCTTACAATATAAGTATTAATTCCAAATTCTTCTATATCAAAGCCCATATCTAACATTATATTTATATTATTTCTTAAAAGAATAAATTCATTTGATGGTAATTCCACTTTAATGGGTATTAATAGATTAATTACATCTTTTTTCTTTTGCTTCATTGCGTTAAAATATTTTTCATAGTTTATTCTTTCTGCCGCTGCATGCTGATCAATTATATACATGCCATCTTCATTTTCACAAATTACATATGTAGCAAGTGCAATACCAACTGGATACATTTTTTTAATTCTAGGTTGTGATATAACTGCATCATCATTATTATTATTATCACTTTTTATTAATTCATTTGAGTTATTATCTTCATCAAAATCAAATGTCACTTCTTCCTTAACGTTATATTCTTCCACTTTATCATTAATTTCATAGCTAACATCATTCATAGAATTATTAATATAATAATTATCCTCATCGTCATCATTTAGTGAAGATGTTTTCACATTTGGTATTAATGTTAAACTTTTTAACTTTTTTGATATTGTGTCAATTATAAGAGATTTTAATGTATCAATTTTTGAAAATTTAATATCCATTTTAGTTGGATGTATGTTTATATCTATTAGTATTGGATCAACTTCTATATTAAGAATTATAATTGGATATTTATCAATGGGTATATAAGTATGATATGATTCAATAATAGTTTTATTTACCTCATTATTTTTTATATATCTGCCATTAACAAAAGTAATTATACTATTTCTATTCGGTTTAGTTACCTCTGGATATGAAATGTAACCGTTTATTTTATAGTCATCATTTTCATTAGTTATTTCTATCATTTTTTTAGTAACTTCTAGACCATATATATTATTTATTACTTTTAATAAATTACCTTTCCCTTCTGTATTTAAAAGTTGTTTGTTATTATTTGTAAGAACAAATTTTATATCAGGATAAGATAAAGCGATTTTGTTTACGTATTCTACTACATTTGCAAGTTCAACATACAAATTTTTCAAATATTTAAGTCTTACCGGTGTATTATAAAATAAATCTTTTACAATTATCTTAGTTCCTTTAACTAAATCAGCTTTTTCAATATACTTTAATTCTCCACCTGTAACTAATATTTCTGTTCCTTCTATTCCGTTTGAGGTTTTTAATAAAACTTCTGAAACTGCTGCAATCGAAGGTAGTGCCTCACCTCTAAAGCCTAAGCTGTCTATATTAAATAAATCATCTAATGATTTTAATTTACTAGTAGCGTGTCTTAAAAATGCCTTCTCTGCATCTTCTCTACTCATGCCCTCACCATCATCAGTAACGATTATTTCCTTAACACCACTATCTTGTAACTCTATAGTGATTGTACTACTTCCGGCATCAATAGAATTTTCTACTAATTCTTTTACAACATTCATTGTTTTTTCAATTACTTCACCTGCTGCTATTTTATTAGATAAATCTGTACTCATTACTTCAATTTTTGACATATATTCACTTCCTATTATTCCATTTCTTCTAAATAATTGTATAATTTTTTTGCTATATCATTAGGTAAAATCTCATTTAAATCTTTGATACTAGCCTCTTTCATTTTCTTTAATGATCCAAATCTTTTTAAAAGTTCTTTTTTTCTTACTTCTCCAATTCCATCTACTAAATCCAACACACTAGATAAAGCTCCCTTGCTTTTTATATTTCTATGATAACTAATTGTGTATCTATGTACTTCATCTTGAATTTTGTTTAAGAATAAAAATAAATTCCCTCTCTTATTTAATTCAATTTGATTTAAATTGCTGTCAATTAATACATTAGTTTTATGCTTATCATCCTTAGCAAGTCCTACTACCTTAATGTTTAAGTTTAGGCTTTCAATTATTTCCTTAGCAACTCTAATTTGTGCCTTTCCACCATCTACAATAATTAAGTCGGGTTTTTCTAAATTTTCCATTAAAACTTTATAATAACGTCTATATATAACCTCTCTCATTGCAGATATATCATCTTTTACTTCACTATTTATTTTATATTTTCTATATTCATTTTTATTTGGTACGAATTCATCAAATACGACCATTCCTGCAACATAAAATGTTCCAAACAAATGAGAATTATCAAAAGCTTCAATTCTATATATTTTATCCATGTTTAAAGCTGATTCTAATTCTTTTATTGCATTATGCCTTGCTTCATTACTTTTCTTTAGTAATTCTTCTTTTTCATTTAGTATTGCTTTAGCATTATCAGAAGCCATATCTAACAATTTTTTAATTTTTCCTTTTTGAGGTGTTGTTACTTTTACATTTAAGTAAGCTTGTAGAATATCTATATTTAATTCTTTTGGAACAATTAGGTGTTTTAATGATATACCATTATTTTCATAAAACTTTATTAAATACTCAATAATATTATCATTAACATCTCCACAATATTCAAATGTTTCAAAGTTTCTACCAAATAATATACCATTTCTTATAAAGAATACTACAACAGTTAAATAATTGTTGTGATTATAATAGTTAATAACATCAAAATCTTCTTTTATATTAAGATCAATTTTCTGTTTCTTTAAAGTAATTTCAATATCATTTAGCATTTCTCTTAATTCAAGTGCTTTTTCATAATTCATATTTTCACTTGCTTTATCCATTTCATTTCTTATTCTCTTTGTAATAAACTCATGATTGCCATTTAAAAATGAAATTATTTCCTTAACCATTTCTGTTGTATCAACATTTTTATTTATACAATATCCTAGACATTCACCAATGTGATAATATAAACACTCTTTTTTAGGCATTCCATTGCATTTTTTTAATGGATATACTCTATTTAACATTTCTACTGTTGTTTTGGCAGCTTTAACATTTGGATATGGTCCAAATAGTTTATTAACTTTTTTCTTTCTCTTTACATTTCTAACTACTTTCAATGAAGGATAAGGATTAAGTGTAAGTTCAATAAATGGGTATGTTTTGTCATCTTTTAATAAGATGTTATACTTAGGATTATATTTTTTTATTAATGTTATTTCTAAAATTAGTGATTCTATCTCAGTTGAAGTAACAATGTACTCAAAGTCATCAATTTCCTTTACCAATAGTAGTGTTTTGCCGGTTTGAACTCTGTTAAAATAGCTATTTACTCTTCTTTTTAGATTTTTAGCTTTTCCAACATATATTATATTTCCATCTTTATTTTTCATTTGATAACTACCAGGTACTTCAGGAAGTAATAAAAGCTTTTCTTTAAGTTTTTCTCCAATATTATACATATTTATCCCTCTAACGATATTATATAATAAGTAAATAAAAATATAAAGAAATAATGAAGCAAAACATATGTTACTTATTATTTCTTTTGTTTTTTTACTTTAACTGAGTTGTTTAATTCAATTAATCCTTCGTAGCAAAGTTTCTGTCCAATATAATTAACACTTTTTGAAAGTAATCTACAAATTTGTGGTTGAGTTAAATTAACAATCTTTGCAATATCATACTGAAAAAGTCTTTCATTATCATTAAAACCAAAGTACAATGTAACTATTAATTTTTCTCTTTCTGGTAACTCTTCAACAATTTCTCCTATTCTGCTATATACTTCATCATTAATAATTAAAGATTCCAAATCAGTATCATCTACTAATGTATTTTCATAATGTTGAGTTTTATTTTTAAAATAAGTGTATTCATAATTTGAATCTATTATTTTTTTATATTTCTTATGTTTATATAAAAAATTAGATATTTCATAATCAATGCATTTAACTGCATAAGTACTAAATTTTACATTTTTTTCTATATTAAATGTATATACTGCTTTCTCTAATCCAATGATACCAACCGAAACTAATTCACTTTTTTCACAATCACAGCTTTCAAATCTTTCAAGAACCCTATATAAAACAAGTCTAATATTATGCATTATAATTTTATTTTTTGCATTCACATCTCCTTGATTCTTCAATTTAAATAAATCAATTATTTCTTCATTTGGTAATATATTAGGTAAATTCTTTTTACTAACAATAAATAATTCATTTGATTCCAAATTAATCACCCTCTAATTTTAATAAAAATAAAGTATTAAATAATGCTATATATAATAACACATGTATATCTATTGGTAAAGCATCAAACTAATAGAAATGTTAAAAAATGTTGACAAAGTGTAGTTTATATGATATTATACCTAATCAAAGAGAGGGGATTTTGAAAATGAATAAAAATAATAAGTATTCAGTTGCTGAATTTCAAATTGACATGGAAAGCATAACACCAGAGGATGTAGAATTATATAACGAGATAAGTACTAACTATGGTTTCCCAGGAAGCTATACAAATGAAAGTTCTGCATTACGTGAAAATATAATATCTAATGTATTGGATCATCAAGAATATCAATATATGGATGTTAAGTCTAAATCTATAATTAGATTGGCTATACTATTCTCAGAACAAAATAGATTTGATGATTTATATTTAAATGGTTTATCTATTGATCAAATAGCATTTGCTTATAAAACATCTGCAGATGATGTTGCAAAGAAAATAATATTTGATTCAGCAAAACAGGAATTAAAAAATAATAAATATACATCTAAAAAAAGTTTCTGCTAGTCAGATTCTTTTTTTTAATCTAAAAATCATATATAATATTACTGGTGATAACATATGAAATGTATAAAAGATAATATTGTTAATTCATTTGAAATAAACAAATCTATATTTATTACAGATATTGTTAGAGTTAATTCATTAGATGAGGTTAATAGTCTTATTAATAAAATTAAATTAAAACATAAAGATGCTACACACTATTGTTATGCATATATTATAGACAATTTAAGAAAATCAAGTGATGATGGAGAACCCGGTGGAACTGCAGGAGTTCCAATAATGGAAGTATTATTAAAAAATGAACTTAATTACATATTGTGCGTAGTGACAAGATATTTTGGTGGAATAAAGCTTGGTGCATCAGGTCTTGTAAGAGCATATAGAAATTCCATTGTTGAAGCATTAAAGTTATGTAAATTTTATGAATTGGTTGATGGATATACATTAGAAATAAATACTACATATGATAATCAAAAAAAGATAGATTTTTTAATCAAGGATTTAGAATACAAAAAAGATTACTTTACTAATATTAAATACACAATTAAATGTCCAAAAGATAAAATTAAAATTTTAGATGATAATAATATAAAATATAATATATTAGAAAAAAACAAGATAGAAATTTAAATCTATCTTGTTTTTACATTAAAACTATCTAAATCTTCATAATTATTACATTCTTTTAATTCGTTTATTAAATCAACAACATCACTATCTACTTCTTCATTATTAATAGTTTTTTCTAGTCCTGGTTTAAATGATGATTTAACACACTCATATAAACTAGATTTAATACAATCATTATATATATTTTGAAAATCTATAACTCTGTTGTGATCTTGATTACCAGCTATTCTATCATTCATAATTTGTAAATTTATAACATCAGATTTTTCAACAAATGAATTATAAGTTTTATTTATTGAATTTATAACTGTTTCTCTATCTTTTAATTCAGATTTTTCTTTTGGTATACCAATATTCAATTGTTCTCTTATCTTACTAACATTATCATAAATTGCCAATTTTAAGTCTGCAACCGTAGAACAGTTAGAAATAACATCATTTATATCAATTGTTGATGAGAATATATTTTGAAGATCTTCCTCTAATGAAGATATATTTAATTTTAGTTTAGATAGTTTAGTTTTATTCTTATTGACTTTTTTTATTCTTTTTTCTGGAACATTATCTTTAATCAAAAGTTCTATTGTTCTAAATATTGTATTATTCATCAATACTTCTATGTTATTTATATCATTATTTAAAATTTGTTTTCTTTTTCTTAAAAGCATAAGTCCAATTGAAGAAATAGCTAAATCTGTTGAATCACTCATTGCAATAGAATAATTAATATTGAATTCATTATTACTCTGAGCATTCTCTATGACTTGTGAAATTGCTCCATCAACATTTTCATCACTAACATAATTTTTCTCACCTAGTATATCTACAACAGTCTTATAATCTTCACTTTCTTTATCAATTCCAAAGCTTTCAATATCAGATAATGATGCATACATTATAGTTTCACCAGGTTCTCCTTGTCTACCTACTCTTCCCTTACCCTGATCATCATTTCTTGTAGTAGCAAATGGCTTTGTTTGAATGTACTTTAATCCCCCTGTTAAGTAAACTTCATTTTTTAACTTATTAATTCTTTCATTTGTTAAATAATCAATCTTGTCTTTATATGTAGGATCATTCAAATACATTTTTCTTATATTTTCTAAAGTGTTTTTTAAGTACTCTGGATGATTTGTTACTGTATCGCTTGCTAATTTGGCTAATTTATGTTTTTTATCTTCTGTTATTTCACTGGATGAAGCATCAATAGCATTAGTCAATACAAAGTTAGCTGCCTCTACTAATAAGATTTGCTCTTTAACTGTATTAAAGTTTACAACACTCTCTCCACCAAGTTTAATATCTGTTCCACGACCAGCTCTTTGAGTAGCTATGGTAATACTGCCTAATTTACCAGCATCTCTAATAATTTCAGCTTCTTCTTCATTATTATTAGATGAAGTAAGTAGTCCTACTTCCAAGTTATCATATGGAGGATTTAAACCGGTAGTTAATAATGAATGTATATATTTTGCTTCTTCATCACTATCTGTTACAACAAGTACAGGCTGTTTCTTTTTGTATGAATCGATAACATCTTTTAATATCAATACTGTTTTAAGCTTATTAGTCTTACATAGAATTGTAGGGTTATCTACCCTTTGAAAAGGCATACTATTTAAATGTGGATTTTTACTATATTCGTATTCCTTATTTTTTGGAACGTCAAAAGTATCTAGTCCGTAAATTTTATCAAAGATATCTTTATCTGCAGTACCTGTCATACCAGAAACTTTTGAATACCTAGACAATAGAGCCCTGTTTGATATAGAAGATGTAGAGTTATCAAAAATCTTTTCATTTTCTCCTAATATAACGCCTAATCCTTCTTTTAATTCAATTGCTTGATGAAGGCCATCCCTATATTTACTGTCTTTAGCAATTCTACCAGATTTTAGTACCTTAATCTCTTCCTTATTAGTTTCAGGATTAGTGACTATTTGATAATCTTTACCTTTTTCTAATATATATCTAGCTTTAATTGCATTGTTTACATATGATCTCATGTTTTGGTATTCTGGCTTTGTTAACCAATCCATATATAAATCAAAGAATTCCTTAGTATTTTTTATTGCTTTTTCTATACCTGATATCGTCAAGGAAAGTGAATTATTATTCATAGTATAATCTTCACCATCAACGTATAATGGATTATCAACGAAATAATCTTTATTATGCATTTCATAGATTTTAATTTTATCGCTTAGCAAATAACTAAATAATTCATATTCACCTTTTTTAGTTAGAACAGCTTTATTATCCATTGAGCTATTTCCACTAAAAACAATTATATTTGCATCTTTTGAATATTTTTTTTGCTGTTCATCAGAATTTTCTTCAGTTAAAGCTTCAAAATCATATATATTATCTACTCGTTTTACATTAGAAGATAATAGTTTTTCTATTTCTAATGCAAGATACATTTTCTTTATTGCAGTATCATTTGCATTCCTATCATCAAGTGATAAACCCTTACTAGAATCATTTAAAATATATGGTGTTTGTGCATCATCTATTAATATTTGATCAGCTTCATCAACTATTACAAAGCCAGGTTTTTCTGACCTTTGCATTATTTTTGTAGGATCTTTTTCTGTAGTATCCTTTAAGAAATCAAATGCGAATTGACTACTAGCACCATAAATAATATCCGATTTATACACTTTTTTCTTTTCTTCTACAGTCTGATTTTCGCTTAGATAATTAGCACTCATGTTTAATAATTCAAAAATTCTTTTATTGTCTGTTGCATCTCTTTTTGCTAAATAGTCATTAGGTGTAAAAATATCTACTTCTTTACCTAATAATGCATTTAAATAAGCAGGAAAAATAGCAGTTAATGTTTTACCCTCTCCAGTGTACATTTGCGATACATTACCATTATTCATAGCAATAGCACCCATCAATTGTACATCATATGCCTTTTTACCCGTTACATGTTCTATAACAGCTTTTACAAGACCATAGGCTTCTGGCAACACTTCTTTTAGTGCTTCTTCTTCATCTACACCCTTACTTATCATTCCTCTTACAAGTTGCTTTAATTTATTACTAACAGTAATAAACGATTCAGCTTGAAGTGCATCATTTAATTCTTCTTTTAGTTCATCTTTTAATTTATCTATATTGAATCGTTCAAAAAAAGGTTCTAAATCTAATCTTATATTTCTGTTTTCAAATATCTCTACTGTTGCAAGCACAATATTTTCTCCTGTTTTTAATCTACCAGCTAATTCTTCAGAAATACTATCCATTACCTTTTTAAATTCCGGTAAATATTTTAAACCAGCAAAAAATACAAGTGTTTGATCAAAAAAAGTAAATTTATATGGATCTTTATAATATTCATCTCTTAACATTTTAATTTTATAAAACGTATTAATATCTGGACTTATATTTTCAAATTTATCAGCAACACTGTCAATATATTTAGTTAACTCATAATCAGGATTATTAGACATTTTAATCATTTTAGACTCTTCAATTAAATGCTTCATCCTAGATGTTAAGTAACCACTATCCATATAGGAACTAAAATAATATTGGAACCCTTCTTCTCCGTCCATTAAGCACTTTTCAATTTTAGGATCTAGGCTAAACGTAACACCTGGATTATCTTTGTATATTATATAATAATCATCTATTTTTTTTATTATTTTTTCGTATTCATAAATTTCTAACTTATTAAATAAGCGTTCAATATTATTATTTTCCATATTACACTTCCTAACATTCCCTATAGTATAATATTACAATATTAATCAAATTTTTTCAATTTATTTTTTTGCTCTAGGGTGACATTTATAATATACTTCTTTTAATCTATCATTTGTTACATGAGTATATATAGAAGTTGCAGTCAAACTCTCGTGTCCCAAAAGTTCTTGTACTGTTAAAATATCACACCCTTCATTAAGTAAATGGGTTGCAAATGAATGTCTTAACATATGCGGTGATATATTTTTTTCTAATGTTGTTCTAGATATAACTCTATCTAATATATATCTAACTCCTCTAGTTGTTAATTGTGCCCCATGGCTATTTATGAATAAATATTCACTATTGTCCAAATTTAATTGATTATATGCATCACTTAAATATAATTTAAGTATATCTTCTACATATTCACCAAATCTAACTACTCTTTCCTTATTACCTTTACCAACTATTCTTATTTCTTTTCCTGATATATCAGAGAGTTTTATATTTACAAGCTCAGAAACTCTTACACCAGTTGCATAAAGCATTTCTAAAATCAATCTATCTCTTTGTCCAAGTACTGTATCAAGCCTAGGTGTTTGAAACAGTAATTCTAATTCATTATAATAGAAAAATCTAGGTAATTTTTTTTCTTTTTTAGGTAGTGAAACAAGTGAAAAAGGATTATTTTCAACTATTTCTCTCTTTGCTAAAAACTTATAAAAGCTCCTTAAAGAACTAATTTTTCTTGAAACAGTTGAGTTTTTATCCTTTTTTTTATTAAGATACATTAAATATTTTCTAACTTCTTCGTAACTAAAATCATACATATCTAAATTATACTCTTCAATATAGTCTAAAAATTCTACTATATCCCTTTTATAGCTTATAACTGTATCTATTGAGTAGTTTCTTTGATATTGTAGGTACTGCAAATACTTATCTAAATATTTCATAATAACCTCCAAAAATAAGAAGAATACAACTATCCTTCTTATTAACTTCTACCAACTAACTTCATTGTTTTAGAAGTAAATTTTTCATCTTTTACTACTTCTACTGCCATTCTATTACTATCATTATAGCATACAACTCTTGCTAAGTCTTTATATATTTTTAAATTGGTCACTTTTTTTTCATTTTTAATAGTCTTGTAATAATAATTACTTAGTGTTCTTAGATTTCTACAATTATAATACACTATATCACTATCATTACAAGATAAACCAGTATTGTACTTCCATTTCTCTAAGCAGTCTTCATATATCTTCCTAAATGGTCCTAGCTTATCTAATTCAAGTACAATTTTAAAAATATCATTAGCATTTACAAAATATTGTCCATTTTTTGAAATAACATTAATATTATTTCTTTTTAACAAATCATATTCATTATTATTAATACTCATATCAAAATAAGTTGTTGAAACAAATATTTCATTATTTAAAAACATCCTTAAAAACTTTTTATTTTTACTATTAAACAATAGTTTTCTAGCTTTTTCTATATCTGATGTTATACCTTCAACATAATCATCTGACATAACAATTCTATTATTATCATTTATTAATAATGGAAGTTTTATTCTTTTAGAATTATTTAATATACAAAGTAACTCTAATTTCCCATTCTTATTGCCTTTAACTTTGTCTTGATAGAAAAAGGAATCTAATAGTTTGTTAATGCTTTCAAAACTTTTTGTACACTCATCAATATAATACAATTCATTATTTTCTAGTATTGTAGTTATAGACTTGGAAGTAGATTTATCTATATATGTATATAATAGTAATGCTTTCATGTTCAATACCTCCTAGCCTTAACTTTAGTTAAGATAGTATCTTAACATTTATAAACATTTCAGTCAAGAGAAAATTTTAAAACACTTTAAAATTTTTATTTATCTCTTAATTTAGCATCTAATTTGGTAGTTACATCATTAATAATCTTATTAAATACTTGCATTACTTCATCTTCTGTTAGAGTTCTACTTGGATCTTCAAATTTTAATGAATACGCAATTGATTTTTTGCCAGGTTTAACATTTTCTCCAACATATACATCAAATACATCTATGTTTGTAAGTAGTCTACCACCTGATTTTTTTATTACTCCAACTATTTCTTCTGAAGTAGTTTCCTTGTTAACTACAAATGCTAGGTCTTTTTCAATTCCAGGATATTTTGAGATTTCTTTATATTTTAGTTGCTTTGTTTTCTTGTTATAAAGTTTAGTCATTGATATTTCACAAACGTAGACTTCGTCTTTCATATAACTTGGATGAACTCTACCAATTATACCTATTTCTTCTCTATCAAGTAATATTTTAGCACTTATTCCAGGATGAATTTCTGGATATGTTTCGGCTACAAAAGTATATCTGTTTTTATACCCTAAGTAATTAAGCAGATTTTCTACTATTCCTTTTAATATGTAAAAGTCTACTTTTAAAGATGAGCCTTGCCAATTATTAGTTAAGTAGTTACCTTTCATTAGAATGGCTACTTTTACATCTTCTTCATATGATTTATTATATGTTTTAGCTATTTCATAGATTAATACATCTTTTACTTTTCTTGCCTTGTTATATTCATAGGTTGAAACAAGTGATGGTAGTAAAGTAGTTCTTATTATTGATTTATCAACACTCATCGGATTAGGCAATACAATTTGTTCCTTATCTTCATATCTAAACTTACTAGCTAATTCGGGGCTAGTTAATGTATAAGTTTTAACCTCATTTAATCCTAGAGCTCTAAGTCTTCTAGAAATACTTTTTCTAAGTCCAACATCACCAACATATACTCCACGTCTAGTCTTTACAGTCGGTAGTGTGCTTTTTAAATTGTGATATCCATAAAGTCTACCGATTTCTTCTGCGATATCATTAACGTTAGGATCAATATCAATTCTTCTATTAGGAATAGTTACAGTAAAAATTCCATTATCGTATTTATACTCAAAATCTAATCTAGCTAATTCTACTTTTACATCTTCATCTGTAAGATTAAGTCCTAGTAGAGTGCTTACTTCTTGAGTTTTAAAACTAACTACTTTTGGAGTTTTATCTATAACATCGTATACTACTTTGCCGTTTTCTACCTCTGCGGATGCATATTCTTCTAGTAGGTGGCATGCTCTATCAAGTGCTAGAATAGTATATTCATAATCAAGACCTTTTCCATATCTTATAGAAGCTTCACTTCTTAAGTTTAAGTTTGCAGCAGTATATCTAATACTAACAGGGTCAAATATAGCGCTTTCTATTAATATGTCAGTAGTATTTTCATCTACATCAGTATTTTCTCCACCCATAACACCCGCTATACAAACAGGTTTTTCTCCATCAGTTATAACTATATCTTTACTTGTTAGGGTTCTATTTACTCCATCAAGTGTAGTGATTTCTTCATTATCTTTAGCATCTCTTACTAATATATTAGTACCAAGTTTTTCTAGATCAAAGAAATGTAGAGGTTGTCCAAATTCTAACATTACATAATTAGAAATATCAACTACGTTATTTATAGAACGCATTCCTGCACTTTTAAGTCTTCTTTTTATAAAGTCAGGGCTTTCTTTAATTACTACATTTCTAACTATTTTAGTACTGTAGTATGGACATTTATCTGTTTCTACTGCTACTTTCACAAATTTAGATATATCTTCACCATTAGAAGTATAGCTAACATCTGGTAGTGTTACTTTTTTATTTAATATAGAAGCTATTTCATAAGCAAAACCAATATGGTAATAACAATCATTATTTCTATGTTTATGAATGTCTAATTCGTACATTGTATCGTTTGTACCTAGGTATTTATTAGCGTCATCTCCAGGTTTTAAATCTGTATGAACTTCTTCTATTCCTTTGTTATAATTTTCTTCTGTTTTTTCTTCTACACCAAGTTCAAATAAAGCACATATCATACCATTTGATTCTTCTCCACGTATTTTACCTGCCTTGATTTCAAAGTCTCCAGGTAATACACATCCAGGTAGTGCAACTATTACTTTAATTCCGCTTCTTACATTAGGTGCTCCACATACTATTTGAGTTACAGTATCACCAACATTAACTTTACAAATATGTAAGTGGTCACTATTAGGATGATCTATACAACTAACAACTTCACCTATTACTAAATGATCTATATGACTAGTTATAACTTTTTCTACATTTATACCTGCTTTGGTAATTTTTTCTGCAAGTAATTTTAAATCTTCACCATCTAAATTGATGTAATCCATTACCCATTCTAAACTTATCATCTTAATCTTCCTTTCTGTCAAAATTTTCTAATTCTCTCAAATCTGTTTGATAGAATGTTCTAATATCATTAATTCCATATTTTAACATTGCTAGACGTTCAGCACCAAATCCAAATGCAAATCCGCTCCATTCGTTAGGATCATATCCACAATTTCTAAGTACATTAGGGTGAACCATACCTGCACCACTTACTGTAATCCAACCTGTATTTTTGCAAAGGGAACATCCACTACCCTTACATGCAAAACAAGTGATATCAGTTTCTACAGAAGGTTCAGTAAATTGATAATAACTTGGTCTAAACCTAGTTTCTATATCTTCACCAAATAATTTTTTTACAATAACATCAAAAGTTCCTTTTAAATCAGATAAACTGATGTTTTTATCAACTAATAGTCCTTCTATTTGCATAAATTGATGAGAATGAGTTGCATCATCAGCATCTCTTCTATAAGTTTTACCAGGGCAAATCATTCTAATTGGTTTATTTCCACCTGCAGCTAACATAGTTCTTGCTTGTACTGGAGATGTTTGACTACGAAGTAGAATGTTTTCATCCTCTATATAGAATGTATCTTGTGCATCTCTTGCTGGATGTCCTTTTGGAATATTTAAAAGCTCAAAGTTATAATGATCTTCTTCAATCTCAGGTCCATCTACTACATCATATCCCATAGACATACATATTTCTTCAACTTCTTCAATTACTTTTTCCAAAATGTTTGGAGCACCTGTTTTAATAGAAGTTGCAGGTAATGTTATATCTATTTTTTCTTTTTCTAATTTTTTATTTATTTCTAGTGTATTTAATTCCTGTAATTTAGCCTCATAGTTTTCATTAAAAGTAGTTCTAACAGTATTAACTTGCATACCATATTCTTTTTTATCAGTTGCATCTTTAATACCACTTTGTAATTCAGTAATAATACCTTTTTTACCCATATATTCTACTTTTAAATTATTTAATTCATTAACTGTTTTTGCTTTAGCTATTGATTCTGTTATTTCACTACATAATAGTTCAACTTTTTCTTTCATTATATCCCTCCTAAAATTAAAAAAACACTCTACATCTAAGGACGAATTACCGTGGTACCACCTTAGTTTATAGAATGTCTATACACTTAATCTCTTAACGCGAGTAACGTTTATTATTAATAAAAGCTATAGGGTGAATTCATAGGTATTTATTTATTGTCTTTCACCAAAACTGACAACTCTCTTAAAATAAATATTATCTACTACTATTTCCTAATCATAGCTATCAATACACGTCTAACTATAGCATATTTTTCCTATTTTTGCAATTTATTTTCTTTTTTTAATACAATTATATCGTCAGCATCAACAATTGAATAGTTTGCTTTCTTTGTTTTTTTAGATTTTGCATTTTCTAATATAGATGATGTTATTACTTTGTTTAGTGATTCACTATTATCTATCAAATTTTGATGATATAAACTAAAACAACTTCTTGGTATAGTAGTATACATTAATTTTGATAATACAGTATCTATTGAAACTTTATCCGATTTTGCATAACAAGTTATTATATCTTCTTTAGAGTCATACTTGACAAACTTATTATTTTTACATACATATTCAATAAATTTTGGTGTTATATGTAGCTTTGCATTATTTAAATCAAGATCTAGACTTATATTATTTGAAAATTGTGATGTTACAACTTGGTTAAATCCCTTAGAAAAGTCAGGAAATGATTTTATAAATCCTTTATGTTTAAATGTTTCTACCAAAAAGCTATTATTGTTTCTTAAAACTATACCTTCAGTTTTTTTCTTGTTTAGCTTAAACTTAGTGTTTTTTGATGTTTCTATAAACTCAAATCCAATATCAGGTTTCTTACCATTCTCACAAATTACATTAAAATCTATATCCTTTATGTTCTTATCTTTTACATAAACAAGATTTTTTAATTTTAACAATAATGCTTCATTATTCTTATACTCATCTCTTAATCCAATTATAACTTCTAGTAATGTATAATCCATAATTATTTCCTTCCTTTACTTTTTATAAGTACCTTATTCTCTGCATCAGATATAGTAAAGACTTCTTCTTTTGAATTTGAAGCTTTATTTGTCCTAGGAGAACTAACAACTACTTCTTTCTTAGTTTCAACATACTCATCAAGTTTACAAAATAGAATATCTAATTGTTTTTCTGCATCATTACTAACCACGTCTGACTTAAGAATTCTAGTACTAAACAAAACATTTTCTAACAAATTACTAGACTGATTTGATTTAGCTGAATGTAGAAAATTAATTTCATCAAACTTTGGATTATAGACCAATATATAATTACATTTATTTATCCCCACACTGGCAGACATTCCTCTAGGTGTTATATTTAAAACTCCATTATTAATATTAAAGCTCAAATTTCTTATACAACTATCTTTTGATGACTTTAATATGTCCCAAAAACACTTTTGAAATTCTTTTTGATGATCAACAACTGCTGAATATTTTTTATTTGCAACAAAAAATTCATTATTAGTTCTAAGTACAATTCCATTTGTCCTTTTATTTGCTTCAGCACAACCAAATATTTTTTTTATCATTGTTGTATTAATACTGGATAGATGACTTGCTTCAACGAATTCAAAACCAATATCATCTTCTTGAGGAAGATTTGATTTTGCATCATGTACTATATTCCCACAATTAACATAAAAATTAATATCTCTAATATGTTTTTTATCTAATAAAACATATTTTTTTAACTCTGATAAATTTATTTCATTTAATATATATCTATCTCTTAAAAAAAGAAAAACATCACCTAAACTATAGTTATTATTCATTCTAATCACCTCTTCAAATTGCCATACTAAATATGTAGTCGCGTTTGTTATTATATAACAACAGTTTTATCTTAGCAAGAAAAAAAGACTATACAGTCAATAGTTCTTCTTCTTTTTGTTTTAACTTTTCATCTATCTTTTTATTATATTCATTTACAAGAGTTTGTATTTCATTATCTTGGTGTTTTTGAATATCTTCAGGAAGTTCTAACTTTTTTATTTCCTCAATAGCTTCTCTTCTTATATTTCTAATTGCAACTCTTCCTTCTTCAGCCATAACCTTAACTTGTTTAGTAAGCTCAACTCTTCTATCCTCAGTAAGCATTGGAATAACAATTCTAATTGTTTCACCATCATTATTTGGTGTATATCCTAAATCTGAATCATAAATTGCCTTCTCTATAGCAGATAAACAACTTCTATCAAATGGTTTAATTTGTAATTGTCTAGCTTCTGGAACCGATATTGTAGCCAATTGCTTAAGTGGTGTTAAAACGCCATAGTATGATACCATTACTCCATCAAGTGTAGCTGGATTTGCTCTTCCTGCTCTTACTGATGTAAATTTTTTTTCAGTTACATCTAGTGCTTTCTTCATTTTATCTTCTGTAACGTTTAATATTTCATTTTCCATCAATTAATCTCTCCTTAAATATATTTTACTACATTTTATTTTATTTTTAAATATTTTATTTATTTTCTTTTATTTCTCGAATAATGAAACATATATTGTATCGCAATTGCTGAGTATTCACCGTATAATTCTTTAGCTTTCTTTATTATATTTTTCTCACCACTTATGTTATAGTTTTCCAGCATTATTTTCTTTACCCAAGTGTCAACAGGAAAAACATCAAGCTTTTGATATGCAAATAAAAGGATACAACTAGCAACTTTTGGTCCAATACCATTTTCAGATAATAATATTTCAAATGCTTCATCAGTAGAAATACTATTTAAGTTATCTAAATATTTACTATCACTATTTATTTTTTGAACAATATTATATATATATTTATCTCTAAAACCAATACTACATTCTCTATAATCAGCTATACTCACATTTTTTAATTGCATAGGAGTTGGAAACAAATAATAATCTTTTCCTTCAAATTCAACTTTTTCACCATATCTTTGTGATATTTTATCAACTGATTTTTTTATAGATGGAACACTATTATTAGCAGATATTATGTATGAAATAAATGTCTCAAATGGATAAGAATTAATCATTTTTAATCCTTGACATTGTTTAGCAAATATCTCCATGTTTTTGTCATTATTACAAATATATTTATTTATCTCTTCATAATTCCTATATAAATCAAAATATTTCATAATAATATTTTCTAAATCATCTTGTTTATTAGAATCTGCAAACAAAGTGTTATCCTTATATGAAACTTTAATTACCCTATCTTGTAATATTATAATATACCATTCATTCTCTTTAGTATATCTAAATATTTGACCACATGTTACGGTCTCATCTAAATTAAAATTTTTAATATTACTTATTTTAATCATTTCTTTTTTACCTTACTCTTTACAGCTTCATTAGTTAATAAATTAATATCACCAATAACAGGTATTTCACCAAATAAGAATGCATCTAATTCTTGTAATTTTAAAATTTTTGATAAGTAATCTTCTACTTCCTTATAAATTGTATAACCTGTTCTATTTATTTTTAATGCTTTGTTTACGTCATAATCCAAAAGTTCTCTAGAGCAAGTACTTTCATTTATTTTAAAAAGGATCGTCGAATCAAATAATGATTCATCTTGAAAATATACTTTTTTGCTTTTTCTTATAGTTTCATAATTATTTATCTCTTCTAAATTAGTTGAATATATTTTAAATTTGTTATCAAATTTATCAGAATCACTTGTTGTGTACCAAACTTCTTTTTTATCGTCTAATCTAGATATAGATGCAAAAAAGCATTTACCGTCTGTTTTTATCAAGACTTGATCTGAGTTATCTAGTGCTTTTAGTGATATACCTTTCATTTTACTAAAATTAAAACTCATTTTATACACTTTGCCACATTTACTTACATATAAATAATATTGTTCTGGATTATATTTTGTATTTTTTATTCCATTTATTGTAATATCATGCTCTTCATCTGAAATAGCAATACTAATTAGGTTATTATCACAAATTATATTGCCCTTAAATTCATTTTTATCATTAACTATCCCATAATATTTATCAGTTATCTTAACTGTATTATATCCCAATAATTTTACCAATTCAATTTCGTTGTCAATATTCATTACTTCCACCTCTAAACAATATTATAACAATAGTGTTTTTTTATGTCTAGCAAAAAAGACTTTATAAAAAGTCTTTTCCATGTTTATCATTAAACAATTTCATTGAAAGTGCAAACTCATCTTGATTATCTAAATTTACCAATTCTTCTTTATTATCTTCAAGAACCTTTCTTACAAAAAAGTCTTTTGGATTATTAGAGTTTGAAAGATATATATACATGGCTTTTCCATTTTTTATTTCATCAAGTATTATATATTCATCACCATCTATTTTTATAACATTCATATCTACCATATTTTACCTACTTTCCTATACCGGCAGGTTTTATACCAGCTTTATTAGCAATTTCTTCTTTCATAGCAGCACTGTAACTTTCGTAGTTTGCTTTTCCTTCATCATCAGTATAACCTAGTCCAATAACATAAGAAGAAAATGATAATGGAATGTCCTTTTTTTGATCCTCACTCAAAATATTTTTCAAGCATATCATAACATTATCCATATTTTTTTCTTTATTAGCATCCATTTCATACCATGCAGCATATATCGCTTCATCGATATCTTCACATTCTACAATTTTACCTGCTATTTCATCTGTATTATAAAAGTAATGTTGCATATCTTCAGTTCTATATGGTTGAACCATACCAGTATAATTTTGATCAATGTATGATGATATTTGATTATTAAATTCATTAGTATCAATTGTTGTTTTTATTTTACTTGCTGCACCATATGCAATTCCACCAACAGCAATTGCTACTGCAACACCAATAGCAACCATCTTTGAAGATATCTGCTTTTTTTCCTTATTATATTTTATTATTTCTTTTTTTGTGCTCTTTTGTGTAGCATTTGGTACAAGAGTATTGAACCATTCATCTATATCTGTCAATGCTTCTTGTGCTTGTCTATCAACATTTCTTTGTAATTCGCTCATAAAATCTCCCCATATCCTATATATTCAAATATAATATAACATTTTAACTAATAATAATCAATTAAATTGATTGTAAATTTACAAATATTTACAAGATTGTATTATTCACTGCGACCGATTTCAACATTCCAAAAACCAATAGTCAATTTATTAGAAATTTATAAAAAGAAGTGAAAATTTTTACTTAAAAAATAAAAACCCTTAAAAAATTAAGGGTTATATAACTATATGGTGACCAGTACGGGATTCGGACCCGTGAATCTCGCCTTGAGAGGGCGATGTGTTAAGCCACTTCACCAACTGGCCAAAATAACAATATTTGTCAAAACATATTGTTATTTTAACATTAAAATTTTAGTTTTACAATACTTATTTATAAAACATCATCTATTTTCCCATATATATCCTTCTTAAAAAACTTATATGTACATTTAAGAACGATATACAATGGAAGTGCAATTACAATACCCAAGAATCCATATAATGCACCACCGGCAAATACAGCAAATATAGACCAAATTGGATTTATATCATTTGTTTTTCCATATACTTTAGGTGAAATAATATAGCCATCGATATTTGGAAATACCAAACAGATTATCATAGTTGCTATGAAAAGTTTTGGTGATATTACAGATGCTAATATTACTGCTATTATATTTGTAACTAATCCACCAAAGTATGGAACAACAGTAGTAAGAGATGCAAGTATTCCAAGCAATAACCAGTTTGGATGTCCAACTATAAAAAATAGTAGACTGTATTCAAATAGTTGAATAAGCATAAATATAACTAATCCTAAAAGATAATTTTCTAATTCATTATCAACAGCTTTAACATATAAAAATGCTCTTTTATTTATTCTCTTTAATATCAATTTTACTCTAGTTCTAATCTTATCCATATCTGATAAAAGATATATAGATACTATAATAACTATTATTGAATTAGTAATAAAGCTAATTGATTTTGATATAAAGCTTACCGTTCCATTAGAAACATAACTACCTAAATCAGCTATAATCTTATTAAGTGATGAATTAATTGTATCCTGAAAACTGCCAAGATTAATTTCAAATTTACTAGACACATCAGTAAAAACATCACCAATTGTTTTAGAAAGTGATATAAGTTGTTCATATACAAGTGGAATTGTTATTGAAAATAACACCACTATTATACATAATACCGCAACAACAACCATTAAAGTTGCAATTGACTTTCTAACACCCTTCTCTTGTAGTTTTCTAACACACGGATATAGAGAATATGCAATTGCAAAAGAAATAGCAAAAGGAAGTAATATATTAAATATAGTATTTAATATTCCTCCCCATATAGGAAAGGTTTCAAAACCAATTGCTATTATAACAACAAGAATAAGTATATTTAACAATTTATAATTTAGTTTATTCTTAAACATAATACTAGCCTACCTTTCTAAAGTAATTGTAACGGGTCCATCATTTTGAATATTAACAAGCATTTCTGCTCCAAATTTACCAGTTTCAACGTGTAATTTTTCTTGCAATTTAGAGTTAAATTCGTCGTATAAAACTATAGCTTCCTTGCCATTAAGTGCCTTAATATAACTAGGTCTATTACCTTTGGATGTATCAGCATACAATGTAAATTGTGAAATAGATAATATACTGCCACCATAATCCAATATGTTTTTATTCATAACACCATTTTCATCATCAAATATTCTTAATCCAAGAATCTTTTTTACCATATAATCAATAGTGTCTGAAGTATCTGTATTAGTAAACCCAACTAATAATACCATGCCTTTATCAATATTGCCAATTATATTTCCATCTACAGAAACACTTGAACTTTTGCTTCTTTGAACTATAACCCTCATCGCATAAACCTCACTACATTTGATACATATGTTAATTTTAATAATTCACTAATAAATTTATTTAATTGTTCTAACCCTGTAACATATAAGTCAACCTCATATGTTATAACATCCGTTCTATTAACTGTTTTAATTGTATCAACATTTACTCCTATTAAAGAGGCTTTGTGAATTATCTCAGCCATTGCTTTATCATTAAAATCACAATATATAACTACTGCAGTCAAAAACTTCCCTGTTATAACATCATTCCATTTAACATTAATCATTCTGTTATCCAAATATTCCAAATTATGGCAAGATTTTCTATGAACACTAATGCCATTGCCCTTAGTTATATATCCTATTATTTCATCATTTGGTATAGGATTGCAACAGTTAGCTAAATTAACCTTAACCTTGTCTATTCCCTCTACAATAACATTATTGTCAGAACTGATTATAATATGTTTTGGTTTTTCAACTGTGCTTTGTTCTTTTCCCTCTATAATATCAATTATATAACTTGCACTATACTTTCCATTTCCAATAGATAAATATAACTCTTCTAAATCAATAAGTTTTAGTGTCTTAATTATTTTATCAATGTTTTCATCTGTTAAAAATTCACTAAACACTATTTTTTGTTTTCTCATTTCCTTTTCAAGGAATTCTTTTCCTCTTTCTATATAGTGTTCTCTTTCACTTTTAGTAAAAAATGCTCTAATTTTATTTTTAGCCTGAGTTGAAACAACAATATTTAGCCACTCTTTTGAAGGTCCTGGAGAGTTTTTATTCGTTATAATTTTAACTATATCATTGTTTTGTAGCTTATAGCTTAATGGAACCATATTATTATTAACAAGTGCTCCAGTCGTAGTTTCACCAACTCTTGTATGTATTCTATAAGCAAAATCAATTGGAGTAGATCCTTCTGGAAGCTCGAACACATCTCCTTTAGGTGTAAAAACATATATATTGTTATTTAGTATTTCGTTTTTAACACTATTAACAAAATCTTCACTACTCATTTTTTCATCATTTAATTCAATTATAGATTTAAAAAATTCAAGTTTAGCTTCAGTAGATGTCCTAACACCCTCTGATAATGTTTTATTTTCCTTATAAGCCCAATGTGATGCTATACCATTCTCGGCGACCTCATCCATACTATAAGTTCTTATTTGAATTTCAAATAAATATCCATCTATTCCAAACACTGTTGTATGAAGTGATTGATATCCGTTTGGTTTCGGCATAGCAATATAATCCTTAAATCTTTTAGGGATAGGTCTATATTTAGAATGTATAATACCTAATGCAGAATAACATTCTTGCTCTGTATCAACTAAAACCCTTAGTGCAAGTAAATCATATATATCACTGAATTTTTTACCTTTACCAAGCTTTTTATATATACTATATATACTTTTACTTCTACCTTTTATTTGATGTGGTATATTATGTGCATTAAGTAACTCTTGAACTGTCGATAACATATCACCAACAACTTGATCTCTTTCTAATTTTGTATTATTTAATTTTTCAGCAATATCATAGAAAACATCTGGTTTTAAATATCTTAATGATAAATCTTCCAATTCACTCTTTATTTTATAAATTCCCAAATGATGCGCAATTGGTGTCAAAATTTCCAATGTCTCTTTAGCAATTTTCTTTTGATTTTCTAATGACAAAGCCCAAAGCGTTCTCATATTATGAAGCCTATCAGCAAGTTTAATTATTATTACTCTTACATCCTCACTCATTCCAACTATTATTTTTTTATAATATTCAATAAGTGCTTCATTTTCAGTCGAAAATCTAATTTTGCTTATTTTTGTAACACCATCAACTAAACTAGCTATTTCATCACCAAAATGTTCTGCGATATCTTGTTTAGTTGTATCACAATCTTCAATTACATCATGTAAAAGTCCTGCGCAGATTGTATCCTTATCAGCATATATTTCACTAAGAATTATAGCGGTAGAAAGTGGATGAACAATATACTCTTCTCCACTCTTTCTAAGCTGACCATCATGCTTTGCTTCCGCATAATAATATGCTTCTTTTATTATATCTAAATCTTCTTCTTTAATATAACTTCTAGCATTTTCGATTAATGTTTCCAAACTTGCCTTTTCATTGCTTTTAGTCATAAAAAATCACCTTCTTAAATTATTTCAGTATCAAAATCTGCTTCCCTTTTTACATCTTTCATTTTATTTTTTACATATTCATCAATTTTATTATTATCTGTATTTAAAATATCATCAACAATATCAGAAAGCATAAGTCCTTTAGTATTTTTCCATCTTGATTCAACCAAAAAATTCCAAATATCTTCTGCTTTTATATAATTGATATTGTTTCTCTTAAATTCATTTACTTTAGAATTAAGAGCTGGAACAACTCTATTATATAATTCTTCTATACTATTAAATGATATATTCATTATGCTCCTCCATTTATTTTATTTTTATATTTACTTACTGGATTAAACGTTTTTCTGTGCTCAAGGATTATACCATATTTTTCTATTGCAGAAACATGTTCTTTAGTAGGATACCCTTTGTTTCTAGAAAATCCATACATAGGATATTTTTTATCTAACTCATACATCATTCTATCTCTAGTTACTTTAGCAATAACACTAGCAGCAGATATAGAAATACTTTTTAGATCACCTTTTATAATTGATAAAGATGGAATATCAAGATTCTCTAGCTTCATTGCATCTATTAATACGAAGTCCGGCTTTATTTTAGAATTATCTATTGCCTGATACATCGCTAATTTAGTAGCTTCATATATATTTACTTCATCAATCACATTATTATCAATAATACCTATACCAACTGATATTGCTTCTTTCATTATAATATCAAAAAAGTATTCTCTTTTTTTCTCACTTAGTTTCTTCGAATCCGTTAAACCCTCTAGTTTAAAATTTTTAGGTAATATAACACATGCAGTTACAACTGGTCCAACAAGAGGACCACGTCCAACCTCATCTATACCTGCAATAAGTGAATATCCTTCTTTATATAAATCTTTTTCATATTTTAAATTATCTATTTGTGCATCCATGTTATTTTATTTCAATCTTATTTAAAGACTCCTCACTACCAATTACTTTAATTTTGCTATATTTTAATAATTTATAATTATACAATTTTTTCTCTTTTAAGCCTTTAAGAAGCATATCAAATACTATATCAGTATCACCCTTATCTATAAACAAATCATTATAAAAAGTTATAAAGACTTTGTCATTCAACATTTTAACAGAAGAATATGAAGTTGATGTTTTAGAATGTTGAACTTCAAATATTAATTTATTTGAAACATCATTATTTACTACTTTCTCTACAATTATATTATCATTATATTTTAATTTTGAAATTATATATTCTTTATTGCTTTCTAAGTCTATATCAAAAGTATCAGTGGTCATTGGAAAATTGCTTGGTAAATAATTTACAACAGAAAATTTGTTTATCTCAAAGTTAAATATAATAAGACCAAATGTAAAAGTTATAAATCCAAACAATAGTAAGTTAATATACTTTTTCATTATTTGTTACCTCCATTTTTTATATTAATAATCATTAATAATGCAGATAATATCATTATAAATACCCCTACAATCATAAATAGAGTGCTAAACATTCCATATCCATTAACTATTAAACATATATTCATACCCATAATAATCAATATAAGAATCAATAACAAAAATAAAGGTATAGTTAATATAATAAGACAAACTTTAAGAAAAGATATTATAGGTAAAAACACTTTCTTTTTAGCATGTACATCTTTTCTTCTATTTTGTTCAATCAAATTTAATTCTTTATCTTTTAAAATCGAATCAAATACTTTTAAGAACAAAATAACTGATAAAAGGAAATAAGACAAATAAACAATAAAGCTCCAACAAGTACTTAGTGCTTGTCTAAAGGTATTACCTATAGTGTATATAAGAACAACTCCAAATTCTTTAATAAGTGTAAAAGGAATATCCAATAATGCTATTACACAAAAAGTAATTAATATTTTAGTAAAAATATATACTATATCATGACTATTCTTATTATTTACTAATTTCCCAATCTTTTTTAATACTTCAACCGCACCCGCTGTTAGATAATCAATAAGATCAATTAAACTTACATCTTTTTTCATCTCTTAATCCTCCATACTAATATAAATAATTATATCACAATATTTATGATAAATATATATATAAATTTGTCAAAGAACATAAGACAAAACAAAATTTGTTGTTTTAAATACTATCACATCAAAACAGATACTTTTAAAATTAGAGTTTTCTCTGTTCATCATAAACTTAAGTTCAAATAATTTTATTATTTACTTCTTTATGATATAAAAAATAGTTATAAATAAAAAAGGTATCATAATTAAATTTTACCTTATTTATATTTATTTTCTATTAGTTTATATATTTTATAAGAAACGGATTTAATTGTAAGAAAAGCCTTCTGATATAGATTATTATCAAATACTATTCTATTATTTTTATCAACTGAAACTTCTAAACCTTTTAGTATATTTTTCTTCAAAACTCCGTTATTATGGACAACAATATTTCTAATCTCTTTAAAATCTAATAAATCATTATAATTAACTTCTATCCTATTTTTATTTAGAACATACCAAGTATCATATGGATCTCCATCCAAAAAATAGTCTCTTATCATATTTATTAATGAATTTATTGACTGTTTAGATGATGACTGTTTATCTATTATTCTCTGACTAATACTTTTTTTAAGTTCATTTATATCTGTAAATTCACTTGATAAGTTAAAAACTTCAGAATATGTTATTTGTTCTTTTGAAATATCCCTATTATTAAACATTGCTTCCGGATCTAAATCAATAAGATCATTTATTATATTTCTTACAAAGTTTTCAAAGTAAACAAAGCATGACAAAAAACAATTTTCATTTAATCTATATATAGCATCTCTTCTAAATACATTTTGAGTAGTATTTTCGCCATTCATTATACTTATAAAATCATCACTACTAGGATTAGTTAATGTAACATGTGATAAATATTTTGTACATATATTAAATGAATATATTTTTTCATTAATATCTAAATCTTTAACATCATTAGAAAACTGTTTTTCTTTTGGCCAAATTACATAAGTTGTTTTGTTTTTTAGAATTGTTTTTCCTAATTTTCCTAGTTTTGCATCATTTTTAACTTTATTGTAATCCAAATTATATTGCTTTGAATAACTCTTTAGACTTATCCACTTTGCTACTATTTTACTGTATTTTACGTCTATATCAGCAGGGGAATAAGAAATCCCATAAGTTGGATATTGAGTATTTTTATTCAAGAATTTTGAATTTATATTATTATTTAATAAATTATCCGACAAAAAATATGACAACTTAGTTACACGATAAAATGATTCTAGTTTTTCCATATCATTATAAAACATCTTGTATGTATGTTTTACTTTACTTATCTTATTCATTAAATTTTATCTGCTTTTTCCTTCCCTGCTATATTCATTATCATATGATAAATATTTTATTCTTAGGTTCAATTCATCTTCTAATATTGCCAGTTTTTTTTCTAAAAGTTCCAATTTTTCTTGCTTGATGTATGCCTTATATTTATTTATAATTTCCATTCTAAACTTCTCTACCTCATTTAGTGCTAAATACAAGCATTCACCACTATCATCATCAGACTCACATGCAACAGATACAAGATTAACCAACTGTTCAAATTTTCTTTTAGTCTTCTTATCAACCATTTTTTCTATCAAAGTAGGATTTATTAAAATCATTTTATCAACATTAATTGCATCTTCAAATTTCACAGTGTTTTTAGGCTTTAATTGATATCCTTTTATTTTATTATATTCAAAGTATTTAATTGTTTTATCATCTTTGTTCTTTACTACAAGAAACTTTTTTTCAGTTGCCATCAATATTCACCTCTTTTAATAAATCAGGTCTTCTTTCTTTTGTTTTTTTTATCTGTTCTTCTAATCTATATTTTTCTATTTCCTTATGATTACCATTTAGTAAAACATCAGGAACCTTCATCCCTCTAAATTCTCTAGGTTTAGTGTATGTCGGATAGTCAAGCAAGTTATTATTAAATGAATCAAACTCATGAGATTCTCTCTCAATAACACCGTCTAATAATCTAGTTACTGAATCAATAATTATCATACTAGGAATTTCTCCACCTGTCAAAACATAATCTCCAATACTTATCTCCATATCAACAACACTTTTAATTCTTTCATCAAACCCCTCATAATGGCCACAAATTAAAATTAAATGTTTACAAGAAGTTAGAGAATAAGCATCTTTTTGCTTATATGTTTTACCATCTGGGGTTAACAAAATAACCTTAGTGTTTTCTCTTTTTAAACTTTCAACTGCATCAATTATAGGTTGAGCGCAAAGTACCATTCCGGCCCCTCCACCATATGGAGTATCATCAACTTTTCCATGTGGATCTAATGTATAATCCCTAAAATTAATTATATTTATTTTTACTTTGCCTTTATCAATTGCTCTTTTTATTATTGATTCAGTTAAAAAACCATCAAACATTTTAGGAAACAACGTTAAAACATCAACTTCAAGCATTATAACATTCCTCCCTTAAACTTAATAGATTTATCAGTTAAATTTATATTATCAATAAAGTCCCTGTGATAAGGTATTAAAGTTTTTTTATTATTCAAACCATTGTAAACCTCAATAACTTTATAATTAACACCTGTATTATAAATATCTACAACATTCCCTATATATTCATCCGAGATATATGCTTTCATTCCAATTATATCTTCGTTTAGAATAATAGAATTAAGTTCGGGAATTTCCTCTTTTATTATGTAAACCTTATCACCTTTAAATTTTAAAACATCATTTATATTATTGTAATTATCAAGCGTAACCATATCATAATTTTTATGAGGCCTGTACGTATTGATTGTATGTTTTTCATACCCTTTTCCAATATATAAGTTTGTTCCAGGATTAAATATTAAATTTTTATATTCAAACTCACTTAATATTCTAAGTTCCCCTTTTATACCATGTGTATTTACTATTTTGCCAATATATATATACTTCATCAATATCACCTCAAATGATTTATTAAAACTTGTTTAATTCATACATTAAAATACTTGCTGCTACTGAAACATTTAAGCTCTCTACTTTTTCACTCATATCTATAAAAAGATTTTTATCACATTTTTCTAAAAGCTCTCTTTTTACTCCATTACCTTCATTACCCATAACAAGCGCATATTTAACTTTATCTTTTTCTTTTAGAGAACTAACATCTTCTCCAAATTCAACTCTTGTACCATAGACGGGAATTTCTTCTTTTTTAATTGTATCTATTGTCTCAAATAAATCTCTAACAATAATTGGTATATGAAAAATCATTCCCTGAGTTGAACGTAAAACCTTAGGATTATATACATCAACACAATCCGGACTAAGTACTATAGAATCAACATTAAATGCAACTGCACTTCTAATTATTGTTCCAAGATTACCTGGATCTTGTAGATTATCTAACAGTAATATCTTATTACCAAGTTCCACATTATCATTATTAATTTTACATAATGCCATAATGTTACTTGGTGTTTCTAAAGAAGATATTTTGTTAATTATCTCATTTGTAACATAAACACAAGGCAAATCAAAAGGTAATACTTCATCTTTTTCAAGTATCAATTCAATTATAGAACCCGTTTTATATGCTTCTAATACTGAATGCAATCCCTCAACTATAAAAGTATTAGTTTTCTTTCTATATTTTCTTTCTTTTAATTTAATATAACCCTTAATCCTATCATTATCTAAACTAGTTATAAGCATATTATCACCTTTTTTTATTATAATATATTTTTAATATTCTTTCATCAATTTTCTAACTTTTTTATACTCTGGATAATTTTTCTCTACCAAATTCCAAAAATCTTTTGAGTGATTTGCATGAATTAAGTGGGAAAGTTCATGAACAATAACATAATCTAAACACGAAATATTCTTCTTTATTAGTTCTAAGTTTAAAGTAACTCTCTTAGTTTTAGTGTTACAAACACCCCATCTACTCTTCATTTTTCTAATTGTTAATGATGGGTATGGTATATCATCAGAAAAATTTGAATATATATAATCAAGTCTTTCTTTAAAAAGAGGTAAAGCAAGTTTTTTTAATTGAGAATCTACATCAACATTTTTCCCTATAAAAACTTTATCTATTCCAAATTCAATAGAATCTGAATTAGTATATATAACATCGTACTCTTTTCCTAAATAGAAAAATTTAGAATTGTATATCTTTTTTGCTTTAATTTTTCTAATCATTTTTTCAATACTAGCAAGGTTCTCATTAATTATTTTTTCTATTGCTCTATCCGATGTAAATTTATTAGCGCTAACTATAACATCTAAGTCATCATTAACCCTTATATATACATTTTTAGTGCTTATTTTTTTATTAATTTTAATATTATATACTTCATCATCAATGTTAAGTCTCATATTACCACCTAACAATATTTTAAAACAATTTTATTTTTCAAACAAGAAAAAAAGGTTTTACCAACCTTTTGAAATATCATTTAATTTTACTTTAGAATATAATAATTCTTTTTAATATTAATCTTTTACTGAAATTTGAATTTCACTAGTATTTCCCAACTTATCAGATGCAGTTATAGTAAAGTATTTATATACCCCGATTTTTTTAGTAAATCTATATTGATATTCAATTCCATTAGAAGCATTTATTTCCTTACTTCCATCAAATTTATCGTGTCCATGCCAAATATTATCTATTCCATTTTTTAATATTTTTTCTTTATATTTAACTGTATTTAAGTCTATTCCTGATTCATTATCTGTAATAAACAATTGAAATTTTTTAGGATTATTATCTAAAAACATTTCATAAGTTAACAAAGGAGCAGTTTTATCTACATATACGTTAACTGGGCAATCTTTTTTATTACCAGCATTATCATATATAGAAATGTATGCAGTTTTAGTAGTAGTATTATAATTTTTAGTTACTTTAGATACCTTGCATCCGCTTCCAGAATCACTACATAAAACAGATATATTTCTACTATCCTTAGTCCACTCGACACTTGCACCTTCTACAGAAGCACAAGTAGGTGGTGTAATATCTATATTTGAAATCTTCTTTACTACTGAATTTGAAATTTTTCCTGTAGAATTATTTTTTACAACAGCGACTACATCCATATTAGAATTAAATGTTTTTGAATTACTATTTTGATAAGTTTTGCCACCATCAAATGAATAAATTAAAGTGCCTGATTTGTTAGATTTAGCATTTATAGTAACAATAACACTATTTGTCCAACTGCTTGTATTAGTTTTAACTCCAGTAATTGTTATGGTCTCACTTGTACTAGGTGTTTGGTTGTTGTTATTATTATTGCCATTACTATTATTATTTGGAGTTTTACTACTATTAGTAGCATTACCAATAGTAAACTTTTCACTTCTTATATTTCCTGCTTTATCTTTAGCCCATGCATAAAATACTCCATCCTTTATAGCAGTATATCTAATTATAGTTTCCTTAGTAAGATCAATACTAGTAAAATTAGAAGGCTCATCACTAGATTCAGTTACCATTAAATTAGTTACTCCAGATTCTGAATCTTTCACACTTATAGTAGCAATCTTATTTGAAATAGACACATCAAAAGTTGGAGCAGTGGAATCAACCATTTCTACTTTTTCAGTATAAATAGATGACATATTGTTTTCACTATCTCTTACAACTATCAAAACATCACCACTGCTAGTAATCTCTTTGGTATTTGATTCTTGAAAAGTTTTGCCACCATCAAATGAATATGATTCTTTATTTTTTTCTTTTTTAAATGTTGCATCAACTGTCAATGTTACTTTTTTTGTCCATTCTTTTGCATCATTTCCACTGACATTATTGATAATAGGAGAATCAGAATTTATTTGAACAATATTAAATTTATATTCCTTTTTATTTGATTTAATTACTTGTGTAATTGGAGAATTATTATTTAATACAATGCTTTTATTACATCCCTCATTATTTACTTTTTTTCCTTTGTATGTACAAATAAGTTTAACGGATTCATTTAAACTCTCCACTGTATATTCTTCATTATCAATAGAAAACACAGGATTTAAGCTTCCTCCTTCTACAATAATAGAATCAATATCTGAAGAATTAGTTTTTGAAAACAAATATTTATATCCAAAGAAAACCAATATTCCAAGGATTAATAGTATTACTATAATTATTATTATAGTAAATATAATTGGACGTTTACTTTTCTCATCATCATTTGAACTGTTGTAAGTAGTAGAATCAAATGAAGTAGAAGGTTTATATACATCATCTAAATTCGTATTATTATCAGTATTAAAACCATTGTTATCACTGCTATATGTTGTATTAACTGTATTATAATCAGCATTTTGTGCTCCAGTATCAATTGAATTATATTCTAAATTACCACTATTTTCATTATAATCATTATACATAATATACCTCCGCAAGTATTATATAAGTACATTATACTATTTAACTTAAATAAAATAAATAGTTATTTTTGCATATTTTTCACATATGTGTAAATAATATGTATGAGGAGAGATAAAATGAATATTAGTATTAGAGATCATATAATAAATAATTTTCAAGGTGATAACGTAGAAGTATTAAGAAGAGCAATTGAGGAATCAATAAAGGAAAATGACGAAATAACACTACCAGGAATGGGTGTATTCTTAGAAATAATTTGGAAAGGTTCCGATGAAAACCTAAAGAATCAAATGCTATCAATAATAGAAAAAAGTATAAAAAAATAAATAATGATATATGTCAACATACCATTATTTTTTATTATTACTTATTTAATTTTTTTATTTTATTGTTTTTAATTTCTTTCATGTTAATACCATATCTACTTTTAAGAACAAAACTACTATAATTAAACATTGGGTTTAATTTGTATGAGCCTTTATTATCTTCTACAATTAAATCAATATCTTTACTTATCATATAGTCTATTAATGCCCTTTGTTTATCTACATTTTTTCTTAAAAATGAAACTGTAATATACTTATCAATTCCATACTCTTTTAACAATTCTATATTAGAAAGAATGTTTTTATTATTAATAGCAAAAATAGTTGGACATAATAATTGCTTGTATTCTTCGCATTGTAACTCAGGTATACTTAATACTTTTCTTATTTCGTTTACATTACTAGTCCATATACATGATGTTAATAGGCCCTTAAATCTTGGGTCATTCCATTCTGGCATATTCAATATTTTTCCTATTTCACTTGCTTTACTGCTCCATATTGTTGATGTTAATAAATTTTTAAACTTTGGATCGTTCCACTCTGACATACTTAGTATTTCTTTTACTTCGTCTGCATTACTATTCCATATTGTTGATGTTAATAAATTTTTAAACTTTGGATCGCTCCACTCTGACATACTTAGTATTTTTTTTACTTCGTCTGCATTACTAACCCATATTGTTGATGTTAATAAATTTTTAAACTTTGGATCGTTCCACTCTGACATACTTAGTATTTTTTTTACTTTAACTGCATTACTAACCCATATATTTGATGTTAGTAAATCTCTAAATTTTGGGTCATTCCATTCTGGCATACTTAATATTTTTTTTATGTCATTTACATTATTAGCCCATATACCTGATGCTAGTAAATCTCTAAATTTTGGGTCATTCCATTCTGGCATACTTAATATTTTTTTTATGTCATTTGCATTACTAGCCCATATACCTGATGTTAGTAAATCTCTAAATTTTGGATCGCTCCATTCAGACATACTCAATATTTCTTTTACGTCATTCGCATTTCTATGCCATATATTTGATGTTAACAAATTTTTAAACTTTGGATCGTTCCACTCTGGCATACTCAATATTTCTTTTACGTCGTCTGCATTACTATTCCATATTGTTGATGTTAATAAATTTTTAAACTTTGGATCGCTCCACTCTGACATACTCAGTATTTTTTTTACTTTAACTGCATTACTAGCCCATATTGTTGATGTTAATAAATTTTTAAACTTTGGAACGTTCCACTCTGGCATACCTAATATTTCTTTTACTTCGTCTGCATTACTATTCCATATTGTTGATGTTAATAAATTTTTAAACTT
>CAKPCB010000001.1 GCA_934141245.1 uncultured Bacilli bacterium | reverse complement strand
CTAACCCATATATTTGATGTTAACAAATTTTTAAACTTTGGATCGTTCCATTCTGGCATACCTAATATTTCTTTTACTTCGTCTGCATTACTATTCCATATTGTTGATGTTAATAAATTTTTAAACTTTGGATCGCTCCACTCTGACATACTTAGTATTTCTTTTACGTCATTTGCATTACTAACCCATATATTTGATGTTAACAAATTTTTAAACTTTGGATCGTTCCATTCTGGCATACCTAATATTTCTTTTACGTCGTCTGCATTACTATTCCATATTGTTGATGTTAATAAGTTTTTAAACTTTGGAACGCTCCACTCTGGCATACCTAATATTTCTTTTACGTCGTCTGCATTACTATTCCATATTGTTGATGTTAATAAATTTTTAAACTTTGGATCGTTCCACTCTGACATACCTAATATTTCTTTTACTTCATCTGCATTACTATTCCATATTGTTGATGTTAATAAGTTCTTAAACTTTGGATCGCTCCACTCTGACATACTCAATATTTCTTTTACGTCATTCGCATTACTAGCCCATATACCTGGTGTTAATAAGTTCTTAAACTTTGGATCATTCCATTCTGGCATACCCAATATTTCTTTTACGTCATTCGCATTACTAGCCCATATACCTGGTGTTAATAAGTTCTTAAACTTTGAATCATTCCATTCTGGCATACTCAATATTTTTTTTACTTCGTATGCATTACTATTCAATATTGTTGATGTTAATAAATTTTTAAACTTTGGATCATTCCACTCTGGCATGTCAAATATTTCTTTAATTTTAGTAGTATTTATCTTATTCATAAGTGAATTTTCCCCCCTAAAATAATTCTTCTAATAAACTCATATTTTCTGAAACCATATTCAAATATTTATTATTATATTTTTTATTTAATTGCTCAAATTTATCTACAAATGTATCATATTCTATTGTAAATATGTCTAAGTAATCTTCAATAATGTCATCTATACATACACAGTCATTTTTTTCTAGGAAAGCAATAATTTTATATATATTTTCTTTATTTAAATTATTTAATACACTAATTGAATATTTATCTAAAATCTCATCTATAGTTTCTTGCATTTGCTTAATCCCTCATTTTTAATTTCTTTCATGTTAATACCATATCTGCTTTTAAGAACAGAACTACTATAATTAAACATTGGGTTTAATTTGTATGAGCCTTTATTATCTTCTACAATTAAATCAATATCTTTACTTATCATATAGTCTATTAATGCCCTTTGTTTATCTACATTTTTTCTTAAAAATGAAACTGTAATATACTTATCAATTCCATACTCTTTTAACAATTCTATATTAGAAAGAATGTTTTTATTATTAATAGCAAAAATAGTTGGACATAATAATTGCTTGTATTCTTCGCATTGTAACTCAGGCATACTTAATACTTTTCTTATTTCGTTTACATTACTAATCCATATTGTTGAAGTTAATAAATTCTTAAACTTCGGCTCATTCCATTCAGACATACTTAATATTTCTTTTACATCATTTACATTACTATGCCATATACTTGATGTTAATAAGTCCTTAAACTTTGGATCGCTCCATTCTGGCATGTCCAATATTTCTTTTACTTCGTCTGCATTACTATGCCATATACATGATGTTAATAAGTCCTTAAACTTTGGATCGCTCCATTCTGGCATGTCCAATATTTCTTTTACTTCGTCTGCATTACTATGCCATATACATGATGTTAATAAGTTATTAAACTTTGGATCATTCCACTCTGGCATATTTAATATTTTCTTTATATCATTCGCATTACTAATCCATATATTTGATGTTAGTAAGTTCTTAAACTTTGGATCATTCCACTCAGACATACTTAATATTTTCCCTATTTCACTTGCATTACTAGTCCATATGCCTGATGTTAATAGACCCTTAAATCTTTGATCATTCCATTCAGGCATACTTAATATTTTTTTTACTTCTACTGCATTACTAGTCCATATACCTGATGTTAATAAGTCCTTAAACTTTGGATCGTTCCATTCAGACATACCTAATATTTCTTTTACGTCATTTACATTACTAGTCCATATATTTGATGTTAGTAGATTCTTGAACTTTGGATCATTCCATTCAGACATACTCAATATTTCTTTTACTTCGGCTGCATTGCTATTCCATATTGTTGATGTTAATAAGTTCTTAAACTTTGGATTGCTCCATTCAGACATACTCAATATTTCTTTTACTTTAACTGCATTACTATTCCATATTGTTGATGTTAATAAATTTTTAAATCTTGGGTCATTCCACTCTGGCATACTTAATATTTCTCTTACGTCATTTGCATTACTAGTCCATATATTTGATGTCAATAAGTTCTTAAACTTTGAATTGTTCCATTCAGGCATACTTAGTATTTTTTTTATTTCTACAGCATTAGTATTCCATATTGTTGATGTTAATAAGTTCTTAAACTTTGGATCGTTCCACTCAGACATACTTATTATTTTTTTTACTTCGTCTGCATTACTATTCCATATTGTTGATGTTAATAAATCCTTAAATCTTGGGTTATTCCACTCTGGCATGTCTAATATTTCTTTAATTTTAGTAGTATTTACCTTATTCATGTCTATACCTTCATTTCTTTAAATAATAAACTTCTGAATAGCAATCTAATGAGTTACCCTTATTATCTCTAATAACAAGTTTTACTACTCTTAAACCACCATTTACAATTTTTAGAGATGCATTATTTTTAAAAGTATCCATATAATTATATTTGTTAGAAACCTTATTATAAACACCGGCTTCATTTAGATAAAGATCATAACTCATTGTATCTTCAAAAGGGTAAATTTTAACATAAACGACTTCATTAAACCAAGTTCTTGGTGCTACTCGTTTTCCTGATGCTGATGAAACAGATATCATAGGGCAATGCATTACAACTCTATTAAATATGTAAGTATTAGATGTTGCTACATTACCAGTACCTGTTATTACTTTAACTTTATATGTACCACTTTCAGAAGCCTTATAACTCTTACTAGTTGCACCATCTATTTTAATATCATTTTTATACCATTCATATCTGCAACCACTTGGTATAATATTGGGTGTTGTAATTGCATTTAAAACAACACTTATGTTTGTTTTATTGCTGCTCGATAATTTAACACTTGGATTAGAATTATCTATTTTTTTAATAGTTACATTTTTTGAAGTTGTGTTGCCTTTAATATCTTTTACAACTATTTTAACAGTTTGATTAGATGTAAAAGTTTTAGAGTTTGAAGATTGATATGTTTTTCCCCCATCGAAAGAATAACCTTTAGCTGCAAGACCATTACTTGTAGATACATCAACAAATAATGTAGCTGATTTAGTCCAATTACTTGGGTTCCCACTTACATTATTTATAGCTAACACATATTTATTATTCTTATTAGTATTAGTAGTGTTTGAACTATTTTGATTAGCTTTATTTGTTTTATCATTTATTTTAACAACAAATTTTTCTGAAATAGCCTCCAACTCTAAATCCTTATTATATATTTTTACGTTATATTCACCAGAATCCAACTTACTTGAAAGCTTTATACTTTGGCTATCAAAATCAAGTTTTTTTGAATCCTTATACCATTCATATGTATAATTAACATCTTTAGGCGTAACAACTGCATTTAATTCTACTACTGATGTTGTTTCTTCTCCACTTTTAATATTGGATTCTATACTAACAGATGCACTAACTTTAGTTATCGCTTTGTCTCCATCATTAAATTTAATGAGTACTTTCTTTGTAGTGCCATCCTCTGCATGAATATTAATTGTATAATTATCATTTAACTTTGTAGATACTTTTTGATTACATCCAGTAACTTTTGACTTCGTACTTTCTGTATCACATAGTATTTCTACATATTCATTTTGTGTTAAAATATTATATGTTGTTTTAGAATTAGAAAAATTAGGTTCAAGAACCCCACCATTTATTCTTAAATAACTTAAGTTAGTGTTTGAGCTCTTCTTCGAAGTTGTAATACTACAAGATACGGCTATTACTATTATTATTAATACCAATAATATCAAACCAATAATTATAAATAATTTAGGTTTTCTATCCTCATCATCAAGATATATATCTTTTTCATCATATTTATCCATATATTTTCCCCCTTTAATAAGGGCTTATTATACCACAAACGCTTTAGTTTGTAAAGTAGCGTAATCATTTTATAAACATTTGTTTGACCGCCGAACAAATATATGCTATAGTAAGGTAGAGGTGTTAAAAATGGAAAAACTAACAGACAGACAATATGATATTTTACAAACGGTTAAAAAATTTATTGCAATGCATGGTTACCCTCCAACAGTAAGAGAAATTGGAAGAGAGCTTGATTTAAGATCACCTGCTACTATACATTTTCATTTAAAAAAATTAGCTGAAAAAGGATATATTAAAAAAGATGATTCAAAAAACAGAACAATTGAAATATTAGTAGAAAATGAATTTTTGGAAAACAATGAAAATACTGTAGATATAGCATTGCTAGGTAACATTACTGCTGGTAATCCAATTGAGGCCATTGAAACTCCAAATGAATTTTTTTCAATTCCAGCTAGTCTTATAAATTCAAAGAAGGAATTATTTGCACTTAATGTTCATGGAGATTCTATGATAAATAAAGGTATATTTAATAATGATATTGTAATATTAGAAAGAAGTAATGATGCACATAATGGTGAAGTAATCGCTGCAATGACTGATGAAAATCAAGTAACACTAAAAACATTTTACAAAGAAAAAGATCATATAAGACTACAACCTGAAAATGACAGCATGAGTCCAATAATTTTAAATAATGTAACTATATTAGGAAAAGCAGTTGGCTTATATAGAAAAATAAAGTAAGCTATAAATGTTTTTATTAGAAAGTGTCAAATGTTTTGATGCTTTTTTTATAGAACAAAGAATAATCTTGTTTTTTCTTACTTTGAACTTTCCTATAAGATAAAAAAAATAAGGCCAAAAGCCTTATCTATAGTTAAATTCTTTAATAATATCCATAACAACATAATTAGCAAGCATTATACCCGCTGTATTTGGAACAAAACACATGCTTGAAATAACTCTACCCTTTTTTATGGGTAACTCTTCTGAACATAAAACAGTAATTTTAGATGTTATTTTCTCATCTTTAATCCATTTTCTCATTTTTCTAGCCAATGGATCATTAAATGTTTTTTTGATATCTGTTATTTTTAATTTGGTTGGATCTAATTTATTTCCTGTTCCCAAGCAAGTAATTAGTTTAACATTTCTTTTTATTGTCTCTTTTATTAACGCTTTTTTTGCATCAACAAAGTCGCACGAATCTATTATGTAATCTACTTTATATTTGTCTAATATATCTGATATATTATTAAAACCTAAAAATAAATCTAATCCTATAACTTTACAATTAGGATTTATGCTTTTAATTCTTTCTATACAAACATCAACTTTCTTTTTACCAATCACATTCATATTTGTTATTATTTGTCTATTTAAGTTAGAGATGTCAACAACATCAAAATCAATCAATATGATATTTCCAATGCCACTTCTTACTAAAGACTCAACAGCACTACCACCAACACCACCTATTCCAACAATCATTACACTAGAATCTTGAATTTTTGATAATGCCGAAGCTCCAATTAAACCTTTAATTCTTTCGTACATATATATTATCACACTCCAAAATAACAAACCAAATAAAAAAGCCCAAAAGATAGATAGCCTACGATAAAAACCCGCTCTCCGGCAGGTGGGTACATCTATCTAATTTTTAGGATCCTTATCGAAGATAAGTATTCAACACCAATTAGAAATCGAAATTCCCTTATCGTAACTTTAGTCGGTTTTATACACTAAGCACTCTATTCTTCTAGACAATTATATTGTATCATAAACAGATCATTATGCCAATGTTTTTTCATTTTTATTTTAAACTTTACACAGTTTATACAACCAATCTACTCACTTATAACTTGATCCAAATTAACGATGATAAATCCTTTTTGATTTATATAATTTATAATATATTTCAACTCTCTTAACGTATGTTGATTACTTTTAAAAGATAATATGCTTCCTGAATCTAAATTTCTTTTTACATCACTGTATGGAAAATTAGTTGTTATTATATTAGGAAATATAGTGTGCATTTTTTTATAGTTACAGTTGGATAATATAGTAATATTTTCTTCATCAGTATAACAAAACTTCAAATTATTATTTGTTTTAACTTTTAATAAATCATTGTATTTTAATACTTCATCCACATTATATTCATCCGATTTGTATTCAACTCTATGTCCTGATTTAATAATTATATCTATTAAATCCATAGATTCATTAATTATATTTTTACCGACAAAAAAGGTTACCTTTACCTCTTTAGAGTTTAATATATCTAATATATTTTCTACATAAGATGGATCATCAACAATTATAATTATACTTACATTAGTCTTTGTTACATTTCCACGTCTTATATATTTATCAAATGTATTCTGAACAGATACAGTTGGCATTATTTCTTCAAACACTATTAAATCTTCATTAAATTTTCCGTATTTTTTCATAGATTCATAACTATTATTTATATCTACTTTAACACCACTTATACCAGGAATAATAGTATTATCACTAAATACTGCATTAATTGATTCCTTTTTATAAGATTCACTTACTTTAACAATTTTTTTCATGATTGGATCATTATTTTTTATAATTTCAGTTGCTAGATTAGTATAGTAAAAACTAAAACAAACCAAGGAAAGAACACCAATAACAGTAAAAATTTTCTTCATATCATATTCACCTAATTAATGATATGATTTTAATCTAAATATTAGAAAATAATATTATATATATTACTATAGCAAATTTATTAAAAATAAATCAAATCCAGTATTATCCGCCATAATTCCCATCTTAGTTTTAATATCTATTTCACCTAATTTTATTATATATTCCTCTAATTCTTTATAAGTAAACGAATATGATGAGTTTATAGCAAGTTTTACTCTATAAGGATGTTCCTTAACTAGTGATACAATTTCATCTTTTGATTTTCCATCATCTATTAATACTTTACATTTGTATATAAGTCTAAACTGATCTAATAAAGTTATTACAATTTTTATAAGTGGTTCCCCATTCTTTATTAGAATATCATATACTTTAAATGCCTGATTAATATTTTTATTAATTATTAAATTTATTAATGAAAAAATATCATCATCAAAATCTTTAATTGAAATGTCATTTATATCTTGAATAGTTATTACTTTTTCATCAAGTTTATACATTTTTAATTTATTTAACTCATTCATTATTCTTTCTTTATCACTTTTTAAGTAATTAATAAAATAATTTATTGTTTTATTATCCATCTTATATTCGCCAAGATTACTTTTTATTTTTTCATCGATTGAAGTGTCAAGATTAACAATTTCACATTTTTCTCTTAATAATTTTGAAATTTTTTTCCTCTCATCTAATTTAGAAACACAAATTATAAGTGAATTTAGCTCATTAGGATTATTAATATATTTTTCTAAAAGACTCTCATTTTGTGGTATACTTTGCCTATTTTTATCACCAGTTAAGAAATCACATGAGGTTAATACTACTACTTTATTTTCAGAAAATAATCCATAAGTGTTTAATTCTTCTATTACATCCTCAAGTGGTGTAATGCTCATGTCAAACTTTATAATATCCTCATATGAAAAATCTAATTGCTTTGTTATTTTTTTTATATTATCAGTCATATCAACATAATCATTAGATAAAATTAAATAGTTTTTCAAAATAATCACTTCTTTTCTATAAAATATTATATAACAATAATATTCTAAACTCAAAAAAAATTAGATAATTAAAGAAAAAATCAGTTTTAGTTTAGTTAAACTGATTTTTAATTTATATATTATTTTTTGGTTCTTCTATAAAATGCTATTTGTGTTGCAAGGCCCATTATTTGTATAATAAATACAGGTGACATGATTAATATCATTGAAATTATCATTATAACATCTATTGAATAACCTAGTCCTTTAGAATATTTCATACTAAACATAAGCGAAACAAGCAATAAAATCAATCCTAAAAATACCAGTGTGAAAAATGTCCTTTTGTTAACCAATTTATTTATTATTCTTTCATTAATATTTTTGGAACTTTCCATATAGCTATATACAGTAGGATTTTTAACAAAAGATACAGCTTTAGTTACTTTAATAGCCTCAGTCATTGCTCCTCTATTACTAAGTTTAGGAGAATCCAACTTTGAGAAAAGGATATAACACAATGCAAATATCAATAAATATGTAAAGTAAAAATATGCTTCAAGGTAACTGGGCGCCGTTGGTATATTAGTTATCAATATTCTATCAATTATAAAAATTATTAAACAGACTAAAAAACTTAAAAATATATATAACATTTTTTATCAGTATATATAATATCATCCAAATCTGCTTGGCAACTAGAACACTTAACATTATTTATATCATTTTTTATAATGCAGCAACGACAATACTTATATTTTTTCATTTCATTATATCCTAACAATTCAAATCTAATTTTTAATATTTTTTAATTCTTGTTCTATCAAGCTAAATATTTCGTCAAGACTATCTATTGTTTTTCCGCCACCTTGAGCAAATGTTGGACTTCCTCCACCATTTCCTGATGACATTAATGATGCTCTTTTTACAGTTAAACCAGCATTTATTTCACAATTACTTCTACATATAAAATTTACATTATCATCTTTAATATTTGCTAAGAAAACTATTCCTTTTCCTATCTTATTTAATAAATTATCTGCAAGTTCTTTTAATACACCTAAATCCTTATCATAGGTTTTCAATATAATTGATGATAATTCACCATACTTCTTTATATTATTTAAATATTCGTCTAAATTAGAAGATTGTTTTTTTATCATTTCTTCATTATATCTTTTTTCTAATAACCTTACTTCATTTTGAACATATGCAAGTTGGTTTTTGTTATAAATAATATCTGAATAAGATGAAATACCTTCTTGATCTAGCATAATATCAAATTTTAAATCAATTCCATTTTCTTTTGCTAAAGATAATATTTCTTTTGCCTTTTCTAGTAATTTTTTTATCTCATCAACATAATGTTTTACTATCTCTCCAATTAAATTTTCAATATTATCTCCAGTTGTTCCTTCAATTCTATATAAGTTACTTCCCTTTGATTCTAATTTAATAACAGCAAATCTTCCTATTTCTACAGTATTTTTTACATGTGTTCCACCACAAAGCTCAATAGAATCTCCAATTTTAACAACTCTTACAATATCTTTATACTTTTCAGTAAATAGTGCCATAGCACCAATTTTTTTTGCTTCCTCAAGTGGCATTTCCTTTATTAATACATCATTGTTTTGATCTATTTTTTCATTTACTAATTTTTCTATTTGCAGAATTTGATCTTCTGTTATTTTTCCCGTATATGTAAAGTCAAATCTTACTCTTTGACTATCAACATAGCTTCCTGCTTGATGAATACTACTAGATAATACTTCTTGTAATACCTTTTGAATTATGTGTGCAGTCGAATGATTTCTGGCAGTTTTATTTCTCAAATCTTCTCTTATTTTTATAGTACAAATTTCATTTTTACTTATTGAGCCTTCTACCAATTCAACTTTATGTAGATGTTGTCCGTTTGGTGCTTTAATACAATCGATAACTTTAGCTTTGAAGTTTTCACTCTTCATACCACCTAAATCAGCAACTTGTCCACCACTTGTTGCATAAAAACAAGTTTTATCTAATATTACATATCCATCGCTATCTAATGAATCAACTAAAACTCCATCCTTAATCAATGCAATAACTTTTGATTGCATTTCATAAGTGTCATATAAAAATTCACTTGGTTCCTTATAATCCATTAAAACTTCGTTTTGTGATGCCATTCCATTATTAGATTTTCTATTTGTTTTAGCAAGTTTCTTAGCTTCCTCCATATATCTTCTAAATTCTTCTTTATCAGTAGTAAAGCCTTCTTCTTCTAAATATTCTAGAGTAAGTTCAAAAGGAAATCCAAATGTATCATATAGTTTGAACACTTCATATCCACTAATAGTTTTATCTTTAGATTCTTTCATTAATTGATATAATTTTCTCTCTCCTGCGGCCAATGTATTATGAAATAGTTCTTCTTCCTGCAATATTAGTGTTTTAACATAGCCTTTATTATTTAGTAATTCAGGATAAAATTCCTTCATTACATCTGCAACTGTATCTGCAATTTTATATAGAAATGAATCATTGACTCCTAATTTTTTACCCATTCTAACACTACGTCTAAGTAATCTTCTAAGTACATAGCCTCTTCCTGTATTTTCAAATATTGCACCATCTGATAAGGCAATAGTTATTGCTCTCATATGATCTGCAATTACTTTAAATGCCATTTCACCATTGTATTTTCTACCAGTTAAACTCTCAATTCTTTCAATTATTGGTACAAATAAGTCTGTTTCAAATGTAGAATCAACTCCTTGAAATATACAACACCATCTTTCTAAACCAGCACCTGTATCTATATTCTTATGTGGTAGTTCTAAATAATCTTCTCTAGAAACTCCCTTTTTTGAATTAAACTGACTAAAAACATTATTCCAAATCTCAATATAACGTTCTTGATCCTCATCTTTTTTAAATTTCTCTAATGCTGTACCATCCAAATCATAATCTTCTCCTCTATCATAGAAGATCTCAGAATCTGGTCCACATGGTCCTTCTCCAATCTCCCAAAAATTACCTTCTAATTTAACTATGTGAGTTGGATCTAATCCTAAACTTTTCCACTTATCGTATGCAACAGTATCATTTGTATAAACTGTAACATAAATTTTATCTTTATCAATATCCATCCATTCTGGACTAGTTAAAAATTCATAGGCAAACTCTAATGCTTCATCTTTAAAGTAGTCTCCAATTGAGAAATTGCCCATCATTTCAAAAAATGTTTGATGTGACTTAGTTACTCCAACATTATCTATATCATTCGTTCTAATACATTTTTGTATACTTACTAATCTCTTATTGTCTGGTACCACACTCCCATCAAAATATTTCTTTAATGGTGTAACTCCTGCATTTATAAATAGTAAACTATCATCATCGATAGGAACTAATGGAGCGCTTTCTAATACTTTATGTCCCTTGCTTTCAAAAAAGTCAAACCATTTTTTTCTTATTTCATTACTTGTTAAATATTTCATTTTTCTTCTTCCCTTTCAACTATATTAATTGCATCAATATTAAGTTTATCTAATGTATCATTAGTTACTTTATAATCATAACCATTAAAATTATCCATAGCATTTTCTATTTTATGTTTCTGTTGTTTATCAGTTAATGGAGATTCAAAATTTATTCTTTTTATATTAACAGATACAACATCATCAAACCTTTCTTTAATTGCAGTTATCTCTAGCGGTAATCTAATATCAGTTATAATCATAACATCAAAAAAATTACTAAGTATTTCTATATCTTCAATAGTTCTATCAATGAAAAATCTAGGTTTGTTCAACTTTTCCCTTATTATATCAGTACCAAGTTGTTGTAATAATGTTCTGGGTTTAGACTCTTCTCTACCATCCCATCCAAAATAATCTTTAACATATATTTTTAAATATTTAGATATTTGAGATCTACACACTTTCTTTCCACGTCTTTCATATTCTTTTTGAATAAAGTCACCCGTTGTATCTTTACCATGCCTTGACTTACCACTTATTAAATATACTTTCACTTTTACCTCCTCTAAAGAAAAAAAGACCATTATGTAGGAGCGATAAAATCGCGGTACCATCCTACTTTGATCTTAATTAACTAACAAAACTCCGAAGTAGCTTTTCTAAATAAACAAATATTACTTTTCACCAAATAGTAACTCTCTAAAAAATAATTTATTTATACTTTTCTTCATCAATGCTTTAAATATTTACTAATATAATTTTACTATATATAATTTAATTTTTCAATATTATTTATTACTTAACATATTAATAATCTCATACTTTTGATTAAAGAAAGTAGCGACTACTTTAACACAAGAAATAATAGGAGTTGCAAGTACCATTCCTATAACTCCAAAGAAATGTCCAAACACAAGTAAACCAATCATAATTGTTACTGGATGTAGTTTCATAGTTTTACTCATTACAATTGGATTTAGGAAATAACTTTCTAAAAATTGAGCTAAAACAACTGCAATTAATGTACCAACACCAGTCATAGGGCTTATCATAAAACCTACAATAACTGCAGGAATACCACCAATATATGGTCCAATGTACGGAATAACATTAGTTACTGCACAGAATAATCCAAATAACATTGGTGAAGAAAGTCCCGCAATTGCTAATGCTACTGATTGAAATATAAATAACATAAGCATAATCAAAAGGGTCCCTTGAACATAACTTTTTAATGTTTTATCCAATGCATCAGTTAGTGTTATTGCATCACTATATAATTTTTTGGGCAATAAATTTAACAGATGTTTTCTAACATTATTAAAATCGAATAACATATAGAAGCCTACAAATAATCCAAATATAAAATTCAAACCTCCACTTAAGAATGATGATGCAAATGAAATTAATTTATTTGGAAGTCCAACTGTTATAGATTCAAATAAACCCGAAAGTGAAGCATATAGTTGTTCTTTAACACTAGTAAAATCATATGCATATATTTTAGTCATTTTAGAAAATACATCTTCTGCAGTAGATTTTAAATAGTCAAGTACGTTTGGCGCAAATCCTATAAATTCATTAATTTGTTCAGCTAAAGCAGGTATCATGATTACAAAGAATAGTACCAAAATACTAAGGAATGTTAAATATACAATAACTGTTGCAACTGCTCTCTTAACTCCATTTTTCTGAAGCCACCCAACAAGTGGATCTAAGAGCCATGCAATTATAACACCTATAAAAAGTGGAGAAATTATTGATATTACACTACCAACAAAATGTAGTATCTTCCATTCTTTTAACAAATATGTTAGTAATACCACCAATGATATTATCATTAATACCCATGCAACTTTAAGAATATTCCCGCCTGTCTTTATAACCTCATTTAATTTGGGAATATCTACTTTTTCATTTTCATTTTTCTTCATGTAATCACCTACCATCATATATATAATATACCATATTTTTTACTTTTTTATATGATTAATTGAAATTATTTATAATTTTAAATATTTGTGCAAAGAAAAAACACCTTTTAAGGTGCATAAACTACATCATATCGTCAATACATTTATTGGCTTCTTTATTCATTTTATTGACTGTTTTTTTTAGTTCTCTCATCATATCTGGACTATACTTCTGATACAATGCAAGTGATGCCATACCAACAGCTGCTCCTAGTAAAAAACCACTTGTTTTTTTCATATTTTATCCTCCTAACAGATAATTATTTAATTACCATTATTAGTATTAGTATTAATTAATAAATTATTCATATTTTATGTACTAAATATTAATTTTTTCTTTAAGCATATCTTTAAGAGTTGTTCTTCTATCATTATACATATTATTATCAATTGCTTTTTTAAAAGCATTAAAACTACCAACCAATATAAGCTTATTTTTACTTCTAGTAATTGCTGTATAATAAAGTTTTCTATAAAGCATTTTTGAGTAAGAATAACTAATGGGTAATATAACCGTTTTAAATTCACTGCCTTGAGATTTATGTATACTTATTGCATAACCATGTTTAAAATTTTTATATTCACTTGGTCTATATTTTACTAAATTTCCATCAAAATCAACTATTACATCTTTTTTCTCTATTGAATGTATTAATCCTATATCACCATTAAAAACATTTTCATCTGGCATATTTGTAAGCTGCAATACTTTATCGTTTTCTCTAAAACAAACATCACCAATCATTATTTCTTTTTTGTCTTTTGATTTTGGATTAAAAATATTTTGAGCAATTATATTTATTTTATCAATGCCATCAATTGTCTTATACATTGGTGCTAAAATCTGAAAATTCTTATAATCATCATAGGAATATTTTTGACAAATAGATTGGATTTCATTTGCTATATCATTTGTACTAACAAACTCTAAATCACTTTCGCTATTAAAAAGATCTTCATCCACTACACCATTATTAACATCATGTGCTAATGTTATTATATTAGAATTTTCATGTTGTCTATAAAGCTTATTAAGAAAAACAACATCTACTGTATTTGAATCAATTATATCCTTTAGCATTTGCCCAGGACCAACACTTGGTAATTGATTATGATCACCAACTAATATTATTTTTGTATCAGTTTTAAGTCCTTTTAACAAATTAAACATAAGACTAACATCAATCATACTAGCTTCATCTATAATAGCTAATTTAACACTACTCTTATTGTATTCATTAACCGCGAACTTATCCATTTCTTTGTTCCATTTTAAAAATCTATGTATAGTAGTTGCAGGAAGTAATGTAGATTCACTCATTCTTTTACTAGCTCTACCAGTAGGAGCTAAAAGTGCTATATTCTCTTCAAAATTATTAGCTCCTATTTTATATATATCTTTATATAAGGAAACAATAGATTTTATTATAGTAGTTTTACCAGTTCCAGGTCCTCCAGTAATTACAATAAAGTTTTTCAACATAGAATTTCTTATTGCTTCTTTTTGTGACTCATCGTAAACAATGTTATTAAGTAATTCAATATCATTAATATATTTATCTAAGTTCTTAATCTTATTATCCTCTAAGTTATTTAAATACTTTATTCTTCTTGTAATATAATCTTCTGCATCATATATAGAAGTTAAATAGTACTTTTCAGATACTTTTGTTATGTCACCATCTAATATAAGAATATTAAGGCATTCTATAAATTGTTCTTCTGAAATTCTTATGTTTAATACATTTTGTGTAAAGTCAAATATCTCTTTTATAAAAAAGTAAGTATTACCAATCAAATTAGTAGCTTCATTAAACGTGTAAAGTATAGATGCTACTACTCTTCTTTTATCATCTTGACTATAATTATTATTAAGTGCTATTTTATCAATAGTTTTAAAATTAATTTCTTTAATGTTTTTATAAATATCATAAAGATTTTCTTGTATAACAGAATCCGTTTTTTGTTTGTATCTATTATATATTATCATACTATCTTTTGTATTAAATCCAATCTCATTTAAATTCAAAATAGTATTATAGCTATGTTCATATTCTAATAATGTATTATGAAGAATGTCAATTTGCTTTTTTGTTATTTTAGGTATTAAAAGTAAATTATCTGGGTTTTCCAATATTATATTTAGTGCATTATCACCTAATACATTTACAATTTTTTCAGAAGTTGTTCTACCAATTCCTTTAAATAGTCCACTAGATAAGAACTCTATTATGGAGTCTTTTCCTTCTGGTTTTTCTCTATCATAAGATGTAACAGCAAATTGTTCCCCATATTTATTATGTATCAAAAAATCACCATATAATACATAAATATCATTTTCATTTAACTCATGAAAATATCCAGTAAATGTAATAGTAGAATTAATAAATTTTTCAAAATCTTCACTTGCACTCTTAATTTTAAATAAACCTACTACATATCCATTGTCACCAGAAAAAATCGTTTTTTTTAAGTTACCTTTTATATATGATTTCAAGATATTCCTCCTTTACTTGTTAGTATTATTATAGTAATTAAATTCAGAAATCTCTAAAGAAACACTCTCTAATTCCGGATCATCAACTTCATTTAATATATTTTCTATATCAAATATTATTCCTTCTAAACTATTATAGCAATTGTAATCAATATTAAATCTTTTTAAAACTGATATCTGATACTCACTCAAATATATTTTATCTTTTACTCGTCTAGGAATCAAATACCCATAATCTTCTATATCACTACTCATATAATTTCTCCTAACACTAGTAAATAATATCATATATTTAATTCTAAAACAATGCGTCAATGCAAAATAAAAAAGCAGTTGCCTGCTTAAACTTTAAATTATTTTATATCAATAATTTCTATTTGATATACTCCATTAGGACTTTCAACATCAACGATATCTCCAACCTTCTTATTCATAATTGCTTTTGCAATTGGACTTTCATTTGAAATTTTGCTCATAAATGGATCTGCTTCATGACTACCAACAATTTTATATTCATCTGTTTCATCCTCATCATCAACATATCTTATAGAAACAGTTGTACCAAGTCCTACAACATCATCACTACTTTTTTCAATTATTTCAACATTCTCAAGCATTTTTTCGATTTTTTTAATTCTTCCTTCAATCTCTGCTTGATCATTTTTAGCTGCATCATAATCCGCATTTTCAGACAAATCCCCTAAAGCTCTTGCCTCTTTTATAGCTTGAATATTAGCTGGCCTTTTAACATTTATCAATTGATCTAACTCTTTTTTTAGCTCTTCATAGCCTTCTTGAGTTAAGTAAATTTTCTTTTCTTTCATAAAATTACACCTCTTTCGCGATATCCACACCATAATACTATAGAAAGTTTATTTTGTCAATATATTTTTGTTAACACTTAATACAATTGTTGTATTCACTAATAAAGAAATTATCAGTCATTCCAGCAATATAATCTACAACAATTCTTTCCTTTTTAGTGTTTTCTATATAGTTATTATTCATATTATCTAAATATACTTTATATATACTACTTTCTTTGTTATTAGTATTTAAATCATTTAAATATTTTTCATATAATGATGAAAATGCATTACTATAAAATTCTTTCCCAAACTCATTATTTGCTTTATTATATATATTACTATAGTTAAACTCTTTTAGTTTATCTAATGTATTGTATATTTTATCGCTCATCTTAATATATGGTTTATCCATACTATTTTCTACTATATCTAATATTATAGTATTTATTATATCTTTGTTGTTATCTCCTAAAACACTAGTAATTTCTTCTGGAATATCACTTCTTTTTATAACTCCAAGTCCTATAGCATCTTCTATATCTCTTCCAATATATGCGATAACATCTGATATTCTTACAACACAGCCCTCTAGAGTCATTGGTCTCATTGAAAGTGAAACACTATTATCTTTAAGTGCTTTATTATATTCTTCTAAGAACTCTTCTTTAGTCTTTTTTACTGGCTTATATATATTATTAAGAACTTCACCATTATGACACATAATTCCATCTAAAACTTGAATTGTAAGGTTACTACCTTTTCCATTTTTTTCTAATATCATATAGTTTCTAACACTTTGTATATTATGCATAAATGCTTCATTTATACTAGAATTTATTATTTTATTTAGAAATGACTCACCAGTATGTCCAAGTGGACAATGACCAACATCATGACCAAGTGCAATTGCTTCTAGTAAATCTTCATTAAGTCTTAAATATCTACCAATAGTTCTTGATATTTTACTAACCATTATAACATGAGTTATTCTTCTTGTTATATGGTCGTTTGAATTAAATGAGAATACTTGAGTTTTATCTATATATCTTGAGAATGAATTAGAAAATATAATGCGATCTGCATCATGAAAAAATGGTGGACGACTATCCTCTTTTTCTGGATTTAGTCTTAGAGCATCACTATTATTACATGCATATTTTGATAAATTGCTATTCATTATTGTTCACCTTCAATCTAATCATTGAATAACTTCCTATTTCTATATCAGTATCTAGTTTAATATTTAATACTTCTTCTGGATGTCTAGCAACACCAATCGGATTCATTGATTCATCATATATTTCGTCTATTATAAATGAAATAACATCACCATTTGGTGTAAACAATTCAACCTCCCATCCTTTTTCAAAATAGTTTCTTTCTGATAATGTAAGAAGCCCTTTATCTTTATCATATGATAAAACAAGTCCTAAATAATCTTGATTAGATAATTCTTGCCTACCAGTATAATATTGATCATTATAGTCAGCTTCTTTTAAAAAATAGTGTGTACTTGTTTCTCTATTTGCAACTCTATTAAGAATATTAATTTGCTTATTTAAGAATTCATCTGTTAATTTATTATCATAACATGCATCTATTATTTTTTTATATGTACCAATTACTGTAGCTAAATAGTATAAAGAACGCATCCTTCCTTCTACTTTTAATGATCTAACCCCAATATCAATTAAATCTTTAATGTAACTAGACATATTTAAGTCTTTTGTAGCCATAGTAAATTTGTCACAACCGTTTTCTAGTTCAAAAGCAAAACGACACACTTGACTACATCCACCTCTATTAGAATCCCTGTTAGTTAAGTAGTTTGATAATACACATCTGCCACTATAAAAAGTACACATTGCACCATGTATAAATACTTCTATATCGACACCAGTTTTATCAATTATCTCTTTTATTTCATCTTTCGATAATTCTCTTGCAAGTACAACTCTATCAACACCTTCATTCTTAAAATATAGAACACTATCTATATTGGTTGTAGACTGTTGTGTACTAAGATGTACCTCGACATCATATTTACTCTTTATATGGCTAATTATAAACGGATCACTAACTATAAATGCATCAATACCGCAATGAACAACATCATCGATATATTTATCAACACCATCTATATCTTCATTATGAAATACAATATTAAGAGTTAAATATACTTTTTTATTCAACTTGTGTGCAAACGAACAAGCCTCTCTAATTTCGTCTAAACTGAAATTAGTAGCATTTGCTCTTAAACTGTATTCTCTACCCCCTATATATACAGCATCAGCACCATATAAAAGTGTTACTTTAAGCCTTTCTAAATCACCTGCTGGAGATAAAAGTTCTATTCTCTTCATATTTTTAAATCTCCTTACTTTCTTTTTTTACTTTAAATATAGTTTTTTTAAATAAAAATGATGTATTATTGCCTATAAGATTATAACTATCTATTATATTACTATCTACATTGGTATTGCTTATAATATTGTTAATTATTGTTAATAACTTACTTATTATATCACTGTCTATAGATGCTTCTTCAACAACAACATACGATAAATTATTATTAAGTAATTCTGGTAAAATTTCTATTCCATTAAATATTTCTCCAGTTTTTATTTCAGTACCATCACTACTTTCCATAATTAAATATTCTCTTTCTTTTTCGTTTATTTTCTTTTCTTCCCCATCATATTCTTTATCTATACTGGTATAATAATTTGTTAGGAGTTTCCTTCTAGTAAATGACATTGTTTGGTGAGCAACTATTGTTAATAGAAAATCCATGCTACTATTTTTATTTATTTCTAAGATTTCATCTTTAGTAATTTCACCCGATAAAAAGCCATACTTAACACCATTTCCATAATAATAATTACAAGTATTATAATTGGTAACCAAATGAGTCTGATTCCAAACCAAATCCATTTTTAAGTTATTTTTCTTCTTCATATAAAGAATTGATAAATCATAAAACAAAATACCCTTTATTTTTAGATTATCTAGTTTTATAAGTGTTTTATTTAAAGACTCTAATTCATTATTAAATATAGACTTATTTAATGATATAAATATATCCTTTTCTGGATATTTTTTTACTATTTCTTCTATTTCCTCAATGCTAAATGTTTCTCTAAATCCAACAGAAAATAGTTTCATTCCAAGAATTAAGCCTCCACATTTATCAATATATTTATCTATATTTTGTTTTAGATTTATCTTTACTAATGTTTTCAATTTAGTCACTTCCTCTTATTTAGTATTATATATTATTAAACACTAAAATTCAAAAAATTAGAGAATAAATCCCTAATTAATCTCTTCAAATCTATACTTTTCTTTAACATTTGGATATTTAACATGGTCCACTTCACTAATAAATTCATTATAGGGCCTAGCCCATATAGATTTATCTTTATATTGGGCTTGATAAATAACCAACTTTTCTTCTGTTGAAGCATCTATTGCAATCATAAGTACTTTATATTTTTTACCTTTAAAATGTTTATATAAATGTCCAACTTTTACTTCTCTCATACTTATTTTCTCCTAGATACAGATATTCCATCACCTACATCAAAAAATTCAGTTTCAAATTCTTTGTTATTTTTCAAAAATTCTATATAGTTTCTGATTTTCCTAACTAATCCCCTTACGTTTCTACTTTCAATTTCTTCAAGAGGTTTTTCAACGCAACCATGAAACTTAAGATTATCAGTTACTATGTAGCCATCTGGATTTAAATTATTCTTAAATTTTTCAAAGAAAAGTGTATTTTTTCCTTTTGCTGCATCTATAAAAATTAAATCATACTTATCATCAATAGTTAATTCAGTTGCATCTGCAAATATAGGATTGATTCTGCTATTCAAGTTAAAATCTTTTATATTTTTTTTAGCACAATCATATCTTGCTTTATCTCTTTCTATTGTAGTTATTTGTATATCACTACTAACAGTTGCCATTTTAATTGCAGAATATCCTACTGCAGTGCCTATTTCAAGTATTTTCTTTATTTTTTTATTCTTTATCAATTCTATAAGAAAGTTTAACCCTTCATCTTGCATTATCGGAATATCATCATCCAACGAATTATTTTTCAATTTAAGCAATTTGTCATTCATTATAACCAATCACCATTTTTCTTTAATTCTTTTATTTTGGCATCAAATTCTGATTTTGTTTTGAAGAAATATGTCTTTGTATTTTTATCTGCAACAAAATATAAATAATCAGTAGTAGGTGCATTTAATACTGCCTTGATACTTTCTTCACCTGGATTACATATTGGTCCCGTTGGAAGTCCTAAATTTGAGGTTAATCTTGTATTGTAACTGCTATTATAATTAAAATTAGCATTCTTGTGGCACAATGCGGTATCATCAATTTTTTGAGCATAACATGCAGTTACGTCGCTTCCAAGGCTAATACCTTTCTTCATTCTATTGTTAAACACACTTGCAATATTTTGTCTATCAGTATAATTTACACCTTCCAATTCAACAATTGAAGCCATCGTAATTATATCTCTTACTGATAATGAACTTGACTCTATTTCACTTTTATAGTTAGACAATATTTTATTTGTTTCATTAAGCATTTTATCAAATATTGCTTCAACAGTTACATCTTTTCCTTCAAATATATAAGTATTTGGGAATAAGTATCCCTCTAACTTATAGAATGTTCCAGATTTATTTATATCATTTTCTATAAACCAATATTTTTCTCTTAATTTTTCTATGTAATTATTATCATTAGTTTTATTAATGACATCATCATAACTATTATTTGTAGCTTTATCAATTACTTTAGCAATATATCTAACACCTTTACCTTCTTTAAATGTTAGTGTTATTTCATCTGGATTATACCCCTTACCTTTGCTAAGTACTTCAGCTATTTCTTTAACAGACATAGATCTGTTAAGCTTATAGGTAGATGCTTGTAAATTATTAATTTTATTAAGTTTTAAATATAACATGAAGAAATACTTACTATGTATCAACTTACTATCTTCTAGATTACTAGCAATCTGTTTAGATGAAGTTCCACTTCTTATTGTAAATACTATATCTGTTTTGTCATTCTTGTCTATACATGATATTTGATAGCTGTAAATTTTTATATTTGTTAATAGTATTATAATAAAAATAAGTATTAATGCTATTACAACCTTCCACTTCTTTTTTAATTTCATAATCATCACCACAATAAATAACGAGCATTATTGCTCGCTATTTTCGCTTTCATTATCGACTTTTTTCTTAATTTCTTCTTGCAATGTATTAAGAATTGTCTCAATAATTTTCCATTCTTGATCAGATTCAATTGGTTCAAGCTTTGGGTTTTCCTGTTTAGGATCATAAATTGAAGCAAAAACTTGAACATTTCCCTCTGCATCTTTAGAATTATCTGTATAAACTATATAACTTTTTTTTGTTTCCTCTGAATCAAAAGTAAACAAAATATCACAAGTTACTTCTACGCCATCATTATTAATTACTTTAAATGTATTGTTTTCCATATTAACCATTCTCCTTATCCAAATATGATTGCAAAATTATAGTAGCAGCCATACTATCTATAACTTTTTTTCTCTTTTTTCTGCTAGTATCATTCATCAATAGAATATTTGTTGCTTGTTTAGTTGTAAGTCTCTCATCTTCTAAAAACACATTTAAATGTGTTGCATTTTCTAGCATGTTTTTAAATTTATATGAGAGCTCAGCTTTTACTCCTAGTGTGTTATTCATGTTTTTAGGAAGTCCTAGTACAATTGCATCTATTTTTTTTTCATCAATTATTTTTTTTACTTCTTCTACTAATCTTTCATATTCCTCATTATGTCTAATAATTGTATAACTGCTAGCGATTAGTCCAGTTGCATCCGAAATGGCAACACCAAGAGTTCTACTACCTAAATCCAATCCTATATATCTCATTATATATTTTTAATATACTCTTGAAGTAAAACTTCTAAGATTTTACTCCTCTCAATTTTTGTTATTTTGTTTCTAGCCTCATTATGTGAAGAAATATATCCAGGGTCACCACTCATTATATAACCAACCAATTGATTAATAGGATTGTATCCTCTTTCCTCCAATGCAGCATATACATCTTTTATAACATCTTTAACAACTTGTTCTTCAAAAACATCAATTGAAAACGCTTGTGTTTCACTTGTATCCATATTTCACCTCAATTATCTATATACTAATTCTACCAAACTAATTAAAAGTTATCAATAGTTTTTAATAACCAACTACTTTAAATGCTATCAAAAGTAAAGAAACAACAAAAAGAATTGACAATATTGCACCATTAATCATTTCACTTTTGGAACTTTTGTACTTTACCCCTAATGCAGCTGTAATAATAGCTCCTCCTATAAGTCCACCAATATGAGCATAGTTATCAATACCTGGAGTTACAAAACCTATAAGAAGATTAAATAATATTAATGGAATAATTTGACTTCTTATAACTGTTCCCAAATAAACTCTATAGTGATATCCAAAATATAAAATAGAGCCTAAAAGTCCAAAAATACAAGCTGATGCACCAACGGATGCATATTTATCTAATACAATGGAAAGTAAACTTCCAGTAAGACCACTAAACAAATAAATAATTAAATATTTAAACTTGCCCATAAATGATTCTATTTGACTTCCTATTATATAAAGTGAATAACAATTAAATATTAAATGAAATATTCCAGCATGTAAAAATGCACCTGTAATCAACCTATAATATTCACCTCTTAATATTATTGCAGGTCCATATGTAGCAAACATATTAATCATATTTTGATAATTATTTGTAAGTACCATAAATAAATATATTAAAACGTTTATAGCAATCAAAATCCAAGTAATTACTGGTTTTTTACTTTTAAAAACTTCTTCTGCCATGATTTGATCTTTTTGATTTTTATTATTAATATCAGAAGTCATCTTCATGAATAAATCAATTCCCTTTTCATTAAACTTTAGTTTCTTTGTTATATCTGGAAAGTGTTCAATAACATTTTTATATTTATTCAAGTCTTTTTCACTCGAAAGATATATACAATCATAATTTTTTGTATTTTGAATTGTTAAGAAATCACTTACATCAGTAAATATAGTTAAAACATTTATATTAAATGTTAGTGTCTTTCTTTTTATTTTTTTTACAACATGTTTAGTTTTAAACATATCAAATTCAAACTGTTCATCATTATGAATATGATTAGATACAATTCTTACAATCTTATAATCACTATTCATATTCTCAAGCCAGATTTCATTATCAGCACCTTGCAATATAATAGGATTATAGTTTTTTTCGGTAATAAAGTAATGAAGTAGTTTCATTACCATAACATTTTTCTTATCTAACACGCTGTCCATAAAACTTCACCTCTTGCACTTGTATTATATAATATTTTGACAAATAAATAAAGGCTCTATCTCTATAGAACCATTTAAAATATTATTTTTCTAACTCTTCAAGCTTTTTTCTAAATTCCTCAGGGAGTTCAGAATCAAAAAACATTTTTTCTTTAGTAATAGGATGAATAAATCTTATACTTTTAGAATGTAAGTATTGCCCAAAGGAATCTATGCTTTTTCTTCTTCCATACACTGGATCACCATATACAGGATGACCTATATAATTAAAATGTACTCTTATTTGATGAGTTCTACCAGTATCCAACTTACACTCTACCAAAGTATTTTCTTTATATCTTTTTAAAACTCTGAAATTAGTTATTGCTTCTTTACTAAATTTATCTGTAACACACATTTTTTGCCTGTTATTAGGATCTCTACCAATTGGAGCATCTATTGTACCAGTATTATGATTTATAACACCATCTACTAAAGCCCAATACACTCTTTCTACTTCTTTATTTTTAATCATATTGGCAAGCAACTCATGAGTCTTGTTGTCTTTTGCAACCAACATTAGCCCGCTTGTATCTTTATCAATTCTATGTACTATTCCAGGTCTTTCACTGTCTATATCAGATAGCTTAAATCTATGTAATAAAGCATTAACTAATGTATCATCATAATGACCATTAGCAGGATGAACAACTAATCCACTTTGTTTATTTATAACTAATAAATATGGATCTTCATAAACAACACAAACATCTATATCAGAATTCATACTCATTGTATTTTCATCAGCTTTTTCATTAATTTCTATCACATCATCAATTCTAATTAAATAACTGTTATTCTTTTTTGAGTCATTGACAGTAACAGATCCATTTTTTATAAGTTTTTGAACTTTACTACGTGAAAATTCCAATTTTTTTACCAAAAAATGATCTAATCTTATATTTTCTTCATCTACTATTATTTTCATTAACAACACCTCTTAAATATGTAATAGTCATCATAATAACACTAATAACTATAAAGATATCTGCAAAATTGAATACTGGATAATTGTATCCAAAAATATTAAAATCAAAAAAATCTATGACATAGCCATGAACTAATCTATCTATAAAATTCCCTATTATTCCTCCAAGTAACATTCCATAGCTTATAATATCATATTTATTAAGCTCTTTTTCACTTATTATATACTTTGTAATTAATGCGATTGCAAGTATAGTGATTATTATAAGAAGAATTCTATTGCCACTTAATATACTCCATGCAGCACCATCATTCTTGACATAGGTCAAACAAAAAAAATTATTAATTATTTTTACTTTATTATATAAAATCAATTTAGAAGACACAATCACTTTACTAATTTGATCAATTAGAGTGCATAAAACAATTATCAAAAGCATACTCTTTTTAGCCTTCACGTGCATCACCACCAATATTTTATCAAAAAAAAAAGATATTATAAAGTAATATTTACTAAAATAACATCTTCACCAATTTTTGAAATATTTTTCCATTTTATTTCGGTATCAAATCCTTTATTTGAAAAAGTAAAAAATCCTTTATTTCCCTCTATTATAAGAGAAATAATTTCACCAGTTTCTTCATCTATCTTTACATCAATAATGTTTCCAATATTTCTACCATCAGTTACACTAACTATATTTTTATTTTGTAAATCTGATAATCGCACTACTATCACCTAATATATAATATGTAAATTATTTTAATTTATTTACCTTTGTTTTAAAAACTGTAATATATAACACAAAAGTAATTATAGAAATAATAATAAAATATACAGATGTGCTTATACCCTGTTTAGCTATTGTCAAAACATCACTTAATGCACTAACAATAACATTTTGTGATGATATTCCAATATTAATACTTTTTGCTAACACTGGAATATTATTTAAAATAGTATTTGTGATTGCTATATAAAATAGTGAAGATAAAAGCATAACTATACTATTTATTCTAACCCATTTAAACGACGAATTTAATATAAGTAAAATCATTAATACAACAGAGGTTATACCAATAAAAATATTACAAGTTTTTCTTGAAAATAAGCTATCTGTAACATTAATTATTGTCGATACTTCATTTGTTTCTTTTACATCAATAATTCCATTCTTCAAATTATTAAGTTCTAAATACACACTACTTTTTAATTCATTAGCAGCAGGTAGTGAGGAAAGTAATGGTCCTAAACTTTTATTCATATTTTCATCAACTAAATTTAGTACATCTTTGGAAGAATAATTATCTCTATATAGTGAATTAATTATAATTTCTTTTGTAACATCATTAATCATATTAGACATTTTAGATGAATTAAGGTTAATCGTCTCTTTATATAAACTACTAAAATCAAATTTATTTACAACATCTTTAAGCGAAAAATAACTCATTGTTGAATATATTATAAAATATAAATATAAAACAAATAAGCAAGCAATAAGGATTGGATTTAATAATATTCTAAGAATTTTTTTTATCATTTACATACCTCACTAGAATTTAAAATATCATAATAAATATTAATTTCTTTTAAAATCCCCTTAGTTTTTAATTCTATTTTTTCTATCGCAAACTTTTTGCTTTCATTATAATATAAAGTTTTTCCATTCTTACATTCATAGAAAGAAAAACCATCCAAATTACTTAAATAATTATTAAAATAGTTTTCAATATAGTTATATTTTCTCCATGTTCTAAGTGTAATAACATTATTATTATCTTTAATAAAATACATAAACAATGGAATATCAAGACTTATATTTTTATTTTTATAACTTGTTCTAAAAAAAGTGGGATTAAAAATAAAACTTAAGAAAAATGCAATACCTACTAAGGTTAAGATTATAGATATTTTATTATAAGAACTTTTTTGCTCTTTAGAAGCAGTAATTATCTTAACACTTTTTTGATTTTTATTTTCTTTAGTTTTACTTGTATTATTTTTCTTCATAATATCCCTCTATTCTAACATTTTAAAAATAAAACTACTTCGAATAACAAATTTAATTTATACCCCTGTATCTTGTACAAAATCAAGTATAAAATTATAATGTCCCCCTATAACTTCTGTTAAAACATCATTATTGGGATTATTAAGTTTAAATTTTAATAAAAATTGCATAGTTAATGAAGGATTTATAGTTGTGTTAATTAAATCTTTTGATGCATTAGTAATAGAAAGATATGTATCATCTGAAAAAGACTTATCTTCAGTAACATTAGTAAGTTTAGCAGGAATATTACCAGAGTTTTCTACAACGACTAAATATTCAATGTAATCATCATTATTATATAAATTAACCGATAAGTTAGCTCCTAATCTATCTTCCTGAATGTTAATAAAATTAGATGATGCTATACCATTTTTACTAGAAACACTAATATCTTTAATATGTACATCCCATTTTCCTTTAAAATTATTAGAACTATTAATATTTATTTTGGATGAAAGTATAGCAAAACCAGCACTCATAAACGTAACTAATATCGATAAAACAACTATCATTATAGTTTTTCTTCTTTTTGTATTCATATCTTACTCTCCCATATCATATAATACATTATATAATGAAATTTTATATTATTCAATTCTTTTTTTTACATGAAAAAAGAATTCTAATTAGAATCCTTTAATATTTTATTTAATATATTTTGCTGTTTTTTTAATTTTAATCTTTTAAGCATATATTTTCTAGGAATATTGCCTAACTCATTTAATACTTTTTGCTTAGTTGTATAAATATAGTTAGAATAATCATTATTTTTTACTACATTATAACCAAATAATAATTGAGACCTATTTAATTTTTGATTACCTTTTTTTAAAACGATAATAGGATAAAACTTTCCATTATCCTCAACTACTTCTTCATAGTCTACCCTAAAATTAATTCTATTAACAAACTTTCTAAATTTATATATATCACTATTAGGTGATACAATAATTTTTTTCACATGAGAAAGCAAACTTTTACCATCACATAAAATATCAATTATTGTATTACCACCCATTCCAGAAATAACAATAGTATCTATTGTATTATCAATAGTTTCAATACCATTACCTAATCTTAACTTTATATTATCATAAAGCTTATATTTATCTATATTTTTTTTAGCTTGTTCTAGCGGTCCTTCTTTTACATCTGATGCGATACAATTTACATTTTTTTTATTTAAAACTAAATATATATCTAGCAAAGCATGATCACAGCCAACATCTATTACATTTGAATTATCACCTACACACTTTGCAATTGCAGTTAATCTTTTATTTAATTTCATAATTAATCAATAAGAAAATCTTTTAATTTTCTAGAACGTGATGGATGACGTAACTTTCTTAAAGCCTTTGCTTCAATTTGACGTATTCTTTCTCTAGTAACACCAAATATTTGTCCAACTTCTTCTAGTGTTCTGCATTGACCATCATCAAGTCCAAAACGAAGTCTTAATACTTTTTCTTCTCTTTCAGTTAATGTCAAAAGGACATTTGCCAATTCCTCTTTCAAAAGTTCTACAGTTGCATATTCTTCAGGTGACATAGTTCTATCATCTTTAATAAAATCTCCAAGATGGGAATCGTCTTCCTCACCAATAGGAGTCTCAAGTGAAACAGGATCTTGGCTTATTTTGTAGACTTCCCTTACTTTATCAACTGTTATACCAAGCTTTTTAGCTATTTCTCCTTCTGTTGGTTCCCTATTCAATTCTTGTGTTAATTGTCTTTGAACTCTTGCCAATTTATTAATAGTCTCAACCATATGAACAGGAACACGTATAGTTCTTGCTTGATCAGCAATAGCACGTGTTATCGCTTGTCTTATCCACCATGTTGCATATGTAGAAAACTTATATCCTTTAGTCGGATCAAATTTTTCTACTGCTTTCATAAGACCAATATTTCCTTCTTGAATTAGATCGAGAAACAACATCCCACGACCCACATATCTCTTAGCAATTGAAACAACCAAACGTAAATTTGACTCTGCAAGCATTTTCTTTGCATATTCATCACCTTGCTCAGCAAGTTTAGCATACTCAAATTCCTCATCACTTGTAAGCAAATTAATTCTACCAATTTCTTTCAAATACATTCTAACTGGATCGTTTATTTTTATATCTTTGGATAATGTTAAATCTTCAACAATTAACCCTGCTGGATCTTCATCATCATCTTCTGAGTTATCAGTAGTTTCAGATATTATTTCAATATGGTTTTCAACCAATGTATTATATAAATCATCAAGTGTATCACTATCGACTTCAAGTCCCTTTAGTTCTTCAGCCATTTCTTCATAAGTAATGTATCCATTTTCACTACCCTTTTTTATTAATGCCTGTTTTCTATCTTCTATTGTTTTTATTTCATTAACCATGGTTACTCTCCCCTATTTTTACTAACTTTAGCATTCTGATTTGCTCTGCAATCTTTGATTTTTCAGTTAAGTCAATTTCATTTTTCATTATATTCTCTAAGCGTTTTATTTCTTGAGTAGAATTATAATCTTTAATTACTGATATATAATCATCTATTGCTTCACTACTGCAATCATAATCATCTTTTATCATTACATCATTTACTATAGCCAATAATTCCTTTTTTTCTGCTAAACAAGTATACATATCTGCAATACTGATTGTACCAAACTTATCATAATAACCTAAAATCTCATTTACCAAATGTCTAATATTTGAAACAACAAACGAAAGATTCTCTTTTTTACATTTTTCAATCACTTCTGAATTTTGCATCATATTATAAACAAGTGCATATACAGCTTTTTCATATCTACTCTGTCGTTTTGTCTCTTTTTTATCTAGGTTAATTAAAACTTTGGTGTCTTTTTTTTGTTGTAAATACTCATTTAACCTTTTTTCTAGGGTATTATAACTCAAATTGGTATCAATTGCAAGTTTTTTAACAATTATCTCTCTACGAATTTCATCATTAATATTACTTGTCTCCTGTAAAACTTTATCTACATAGTTAGAAAGTTCAACATCACTACTAAAATTTACTCCATTTTTTAATCTATTTATCTTGTAATCATTAAAACTTAATGCTGAATTTACAAGATCACTAAAACCTGCATTCCCATATTTTAATATATATGTATCAGGATCATCATTATTCGTTAAAACTATAACTTTTGGTATTATACCGATCTTTTCTAACTGCTCTCCAACATTTATTGTTGCTTTTTCTCCTGCAGCATCACCATCAAAGCATAAAATTACATTCAAAGAAAGCTTTTTTATTAATGTCAAATGATTGGAAGTAAGTGCTGTTCCCATTAATGCAACTACATTATCATATCCAATTGTACTAGCTCTTATAACATCCATGAAACCTTCCATAATTATTAAATAGCCCTTTTGCCTAGTAGCATCCTTTGCAATATGATAATTATATAAGCATTGTCCCTTTTTAAATATTTCTGTTTCCTTGGTATTAAGGTATTTATTCTTTGATGAATTATCATATATTCTTCCGCTAAATCCTACTATTCTACCATTTGTATCATGAAGTGGAAACATTATCCTATCTATAAATACGTCATGATCCTCTACTGCCAATCCTAAATTAACTATGTCTTTTATAGGATATCCCTTTTTTATTAATATCTCAATTAATGCATTGCTTTTTTCTAAAGAAAGTCCTATTGAAAATTTTTTAATAATTTCATCTGAAATATTTCTCTTTTTTAAATATTCTCGAGCTTTTTTACCAGTTGATGAATTTATATTATTTTGAAAAAACTTAGCAGTAAGATCATACATATCATAATATTTAGTATTGATGCTTTTTACTTCTTTATGCTTTATGTGATCCAACTTATATCCAATTTTATCTGCTAGAAGTTCTAATGCTTCTCTAAATGAAATATTTTCATATTCACTAACAAATGTAAATACATTTCCACTTGCGCCACAAGAAAAACATTTATATATTTGTTTCTCTCTTGATACGCTCATCGATGGATTTGTATCATTATGAAATGGACAAACCCCAAAATAATTCTTTCCTTTTTGGGTTAGAGGAACATATTCACTGATTAAATCAACTATATCAATTTTACTACGAATTTCATTAATAATAGCTTTATTATCCATAATATACCTCCAACAAATTGTATTATACACTAAAGAAAACAAAAAAACCACTATCAATTTATCAACTTAAACACCTATTGCAAAATATTAAATTCTTGTTATAATAAGTGGCATATTTTAAATTTATATGAGGTGGATTATGGTTGCTAATGAAAAAAATAAAAGTGTTGAATATAAATTATTAAATTCAAATGTTGAAATACTCAATGAAATAAAATCACTATCTACATTTAATAATAATGAAGGCATAAATTGCATTTCTCTATACGACATTTCAAGATTAATAAACAAGATTAATGATGATTATTATGAAATTGTTGAAGAATACCAATCACTTTTTAATGATACAATAAAATCAAAGTTTTCTGGCTACATTGGTGTAATAATTGATGAATTTGACTATAATCTTGATTGTCTTAATATTACTTTAATAGAAGATTATGGAGATTACAAAAAGGTTAGCTTTACTAAAAAAGATGATAATTTATGCGTTGTTGAATCAGAAAGCGTTCATACAGATGAAATACTACAACTATTATATTCAGAATTATCTAATTTATATGATGAATTGTATAGATTCATGGAATATAAAGGTTCTTATTCGTCAAGTATAAGGGCGTCAAATTCAAACTTTTTTGCTGATATAAATAGCTGTCTCGTAAAAATACTGTCTAACAAATATGAATCTGCAAGTGACTTTAGACTAATTGCTGATGGGTTTAATAATAAATATCATCTTAAATGTGACTCACTTGTACTATACCTAGCATCAATTAGAAAAAAAGAGGAACTATTCAAAAACACTTTTGTTAGAATCTCTGATTGCCCAAAATGGTGTCAAGAAGAATTATACAAGATTAGACAAAACCAATTAGAAAATAATAAATCTACTGAAGATAAAAAACTAGAGTTAATAAAAAGATAGATACATACTTAGATAGATACAAACATTATCACTAATATGATACTAATTGTTTTTACACTTGTTTATAAATTCATCAAAGATTTTGTTTGCATCGTCATCATAATCAAGCATTGTTTCTGGATGCCATTGAACTCCTATTACAAATTTTTTATTTTCATATTCTACCGCCTCTATTAAGCCATCAAATGAATATGCAGATATTTTTAAATTAACTATTCTATCTACATGATAATTATGCTTACTATTTACTTCTATTTTGTTTTTATTAATAATCTTTGATAACTTTGTATTGTCAACAATACTTACACTATGTACATACTTCTTATCTCTTTGATTGTGATTAATTTTAGTATTATTTTTAATAGTAGTATCCTCACAAACACTATTTCTATTTTGATCTATCCTACACATCATTTGCATACCAACACATATTCCTAAAATGGGAATATTTTTTTCTAATGCATAATTATATATAAATTCATCAAATTCATACCATTTATAACCACCAGGAATTAGCAAGCCATCGCACATATCAACAATCTTTTTTAAATCCTCTTTTTCTATTTCTGTTAGATTTGGAATATCTTTCGGCTCCAAAAGTCCATATTCAAGATCCTGATTTGGCAATATCAAAAATGGTATGCAGTGCTTTTTTACAATTGCTCTTCTAGTACTTTCCCACATACAAACTACTTTGTCATCATCACTAGCTACATCTATTCTTCCAATAACTCCTATTATTGGTTTAATAAATATCATCTCTTTCTATGTTATAATTTTTTAATACTATATTGCTTTTGTAAATTTATATTATTGATTAATGAATAAACATCCCCTAACATCTTATATTGAATAGATAATTTTAGTACTGGATGAACAATTGCATTATCTTTATCCCAAGCAAATCTAGTTGCATCTATTTTTATATCTCCATTAGGTAATAAAATTGTTTTCTTACCATTTTCATCTATTTTAATTTTGTTTCTTTGTGCTGAATCAATAAATGTCATTCTATTATGTGATCTATTTGCAGCCATAAAGAAATATAATTCATTTATTAAATCTACAGTTAAATGTGTACCCGTCCATCCTGCTGAAGCAAATGATTTTCCACTCATCGCATGAAATAATTCTGAATTTGATAATATAGGGTTTTTACTATAGCATAGCATCCCTAAATACTGAACATATTTTTCTTTATTATCTTCAATATATTTTTTACCAGTTCTATTCTTTATCATCATTTTCAAACTATTATCACTTATAACTTGTTCATAGATTATTCCTTTAGCTAAATTAGTCATGTCATTTACAGTAGAAAACAGACCTGCATGTCCGCTTAAAATGCCTTCTTGCTGTCCCATTATTCGAGCTTTAGAATCATATACAACGCCTTTCTTTATGTTTGTTGTTATTGTAAAACTACCATCTTTATAGTATTTTCCATCCAAATTAGTACTAGAGACTCTATTCAATTTCATAGTAGGAACTATAACATGTGTATCATTCATATTTAATGGCTTCAATATATTTTCATAAATAAAATTATAATAATTTGTTCCACTAGCACTTTCAATAACATATTTTAATATCATTGCACCCATATCAGTATATGGTTTCTTATTTGTTGACGCTTGATTAATTTCTATATCAAATAATATTTGCTCTGCTTCTTCTCTTGAATAAGCTTTGTCAATCCTTTTATTTGTTTTTAATGGCACAGAAAATGTAATTAAATCATAAACAGTTATTCCTTTTAAATTTTTAAATCTTGAATCATATTTTACTATTTCATCATTTAAATTAATAATACCGTTTTCTACTAATTTTAATATACTCAAACTTGTAAATATTTTAGTTACTGATGCTAAGTCAAAAATCGTATCTTCGGTCATCTCCTCCAAAGAAGGAACAATTTCACCTTTTTCGTTTATAGAAACTTCTTCCTTATTTCCTATTAAAATGGTTTCTCTATAGCTTTTCGTTCCATAACTAAATACCAACCCAGGAGACATCCCTTTTTTATAGACAAAGTCAATTAGATTGTTTTTAATATTAGATTTTTCATACAAAATAGTCCTCAACTCATCTATTGAATAATCTTTATATTTTAAAACTAACTCAATTACTGGTTTTAGTAGTTCAAAATAATCTTTTTTTGTATATAATCCTTGTTGTTTTTTATTTACACCTATATTTTGTTTCTCATATAAATCGTTTACATAGTCTTCTAAATAATTTTCAAGCACATTTTTCACACCTTTCAAGCAAAATAAGCTTGTTAATATTAAATTTCTTTATAATCCTATATACATAAAATATTATTAATAAATAACAAACAAAATGCACAATATTTTAAAATATTGTGCACTTCATTATAAAACATCAAGTATATAAATAAATATACTAATTATTATATATAAAGGTAATATCTATTTGTATTCAAATTAGTCATCAACCTTTTTTGATATTGTACATTTTATATTTTTATAATAAATAATTAATCCAATTATGACAAAAATAATACTTATATATTGGTTAAATGATAAGAATCCATTCTTGTAAATATTTTATTTCAGTATGACAATAAGAACAAACTCCCTTTGTCACATCAATTGAGGCACCGCAATTATGACATTTTATCATATTAGCACCATCTTTTAATTCTAACTCTTTATTTGGATTTTTCTTAAATATAAATTCTTCTTTACTAAATTTTGATTTAAACTTCCCCATATCATAATATACAATTCTAATTTCTGCTAAAACTCTGACATATTGTATGTCTTTTTTTGTAAAGGTTTCAAATTCAATATAATCCAACACGTCAAAATCAATAATATTTTTTTTAGAATAATAATATTTCCCTACTTCATAATTTAAATTGTTGAAAAAAATCTTTTTATCTATTTTTGTTTTTTCCCAAAAATCAATTTGCTTCTGATTTTGTTTATCTTTATATCTTTTTATTGGACCAAGAATAATATAAGCATCTAAAATATAAAAGAAGTAATATAGTACCATAGACAAAATCAAACCATATATAAATACTTTTGAAATATCAATGCCATTGAATGTCCTTGAAGTTGATTTGATAAAGAAAAAACATAAAATCATACTTATAATCAAGTCAACAATTCCAGTTATAATCCTATATGAGTTATTTCTCAATACTCTATCATAGTGATATTTACTTCCTAAATCTTTATCAGTGTAATCAATATTATAATACGTTCTACAATAAGGACAACCATCAACAAAGTCTTTTAGTTTGGATTGCATACCACAGTTAGGACACTTATATTCTTTATTTTCTATTTCCTTTGAAATAAATGTATATTCAATTCTTGAATCAAATTCAGTTTCTTTATGGACCAATTTCTTTCCAATATAATAATCCTTTTCACATCTTATTCCAGATGTAATATCATCATTTATTGAATCATCGGTATTTCGTTCATACACTTTATTACCAACAAAATATTTTGTTTTTATATTTATTCCAAAATCTTTTAATTTTTTCTTATGAAAATTGTCTGATATTAAAGGCATAGTTCCTCCTATCTATTATTATTGTTATTATTGTTGTTGTTGTTATTTGAAGATGATCCACCACTATATCCACCACTACTTGATGATACATAATGAGGAATTATTGTAAATGCATCATTAGATAATTTAATCCCATCTATGCTACTATCTATACACTTCGCATTTATAACTTCTGGTTGGATTTCTGGTTTATAATTAACTTTAAGTGTTAAAGTATTTTCATTACCAACAATAACAGCTTGTGGATATGTTGCTAAATAATTATAAATTTTATCAAATTCTTTTTGTGATAAATTATAATGTGAAGTTAAATCCACACATCTTTTATAACGAATTAATTCCTCATAGGTTTCAGGTTCTTTATTCATTTTTTCAGCTCCTTATCTAAATAATAAAATTCTATATTTTGAAATGGCAAATTAATTGCTTGTATATGATAATATGCGTTGTTTTTTTGTTTTAAATAATGATAATCTCTAAGAGATGATGTTGTGAAAAATATATTATTTGGTTTGTCAAAAGAATATTCTGTTTTATAATGTTCAATCATGTTTTTTAGATCATAGATATAATATTCATTATTTTTTTTACCATTATCTAAAGTGCCTTTATATATTTGATGCGTTGCAACATGTCTTTGTTTCATTCTATTTTCATCACCATAAGTTACCATATTTCCACTTAGTAACATTATGTATAATGAATTATTTTCTGGATAGTCACACATCTCTCTAATTAAATTTTTCTTCATCCATATTTCAATCTTACTATCTGGAGTTACATATATAATATCTCTAGATTTTTTTATAATCTGTGAAGCTAATTGATATTCTTGATTATCAATTTTCAAAATGAAACTCTTATCATCATATATATATTTTAAGTTCTTATCTTGTTCAACAAGTTCTTCTAAAGACAAATAATCATTTTGTTTTTTGTTTGGAAGATATTTATCTTTATCTTCTAATCGCATTTTTTTTACATATTCGTAAACAAATTCATCATTATATTCATCTTTTGATAAATTTCTATCTTTATACATAACTTGTTGCAGTTTGCAAGTATAACTCTTGTTTGATTTATAATTATTCTTTACAAATGGGCAACCTGTCTTACAAATATATAAATAACCACATTTTGTACATTCATCATTCAATGGTTGCTTATTGTGATTAAGAAATATTTTACTTTTAGCTGTATTTAATATTTCCTCAACTGAATTTTTATATATATTTCCATAATAGTAATCTGGATTTTTTTGACCTCTAACACAAGAATATATATCACCATTTTTTTCAAGTAAAAAAAACTTTTCTCCACAATTATCACAATTTGTGCAATATTCTGGTCCAAACTCATCAAACCAAGGACCATTTACACCATAATCTAAATCAGTTCCATCAAATTCTTTATGCATTCTTTTATAAAATTCAACTTGTTCTTTTTCTGTCATGTGATGTAGTATACCATTTGAATTATAGTCAAAACCAATCATAAAATTAAAATCATTCATATCAAGACAAGTATTTTTATGTAAAAATTTAATATCTTCTATTATTTTATCAATATATTTATAATGTTCCTTAAAGATTGTAGCTGATGCTTTCTTTTTATTTGGAATGTCTTTTAATAACTCAATGTTTTCAAGTATTCTTTTTAATGTTTTTTGATTTCCTTTAGTAATTCTATATTCATCATGAAGTGATAATGGCAAATCTAAGCTACCAGATATAGAAACATTAAACTCTTTTATTGTTTCTATATGCTTTTCTAAATTATACATATTTGTTTTTATGTGTGGACTGCCTATTTTAAATCCACCATCAACAATTATTTGTTTATTGTTACTATAATAATTACTAATATATTGTATTAAATCATGAAAGTCATCTTTTGATAATGTTGTAACCTCTCCGCCATGGAGGGAAATATTAAATGGTATAACATTGCTTTCCTTAAATTTTTTTATAGCATATTCCAATGTTTCTAATGGCTTATATTCAGTTCTTTCATCAATCGTATTATCTTCCAAATAACAGTATTTGCAACTCATGTTACACGCCATTGTAGGAACATACAACAAATGTATATATTTATACTCCATAAAAATCCCCCATTAATTGTAATAAACTATTAACACCAAGTAATCCCACGCAGCACTAACATACTTCACCATAAAATCGTCATTTATTTCCTCAAAGCCATGTAAATTACTCAATATAAATTGATTGCATTTCAACATGTTACATTTTTCTACACCATCTAACAACATATAAAACTCTTCATGCTCAGCTATTGTACTATGACTTGTATACGTTAATTCAATTGTATTATTATTTATCATATATTTCTCATTTTGAGTTAACTTTATCTGAACAGCATTCTTAAAACTTTCAGCTAATTCATCTACGCTTTGGATTTCTATCTTTAATTCATCTAGACTTCCAGTATCAATAATTGAAATCTTACAATTATTCCAATAGAAATAGCTATTACCACTCTTTCCAACATTGTTACTATCATAAACACCGGCACCAAATTTTTTAGTTCTAGTGTTGACAGCATAATTCATCTCACCATTTTGACTTATTCTAAGTACTGAAATAATTATCTCATACTTGTCAAAAACAACAGTTTCACCAGATTTAAACACATAATAATTTTCACTTGTATGTTTTGATTTGTTCGCTAACTTTTTGTAATCATCTAACCAATAATCCTCAACACTTTTATTCGAATCATCTATAACGCTAGAATCAATATCATAAATTTTATAGCCAAATTTATTAACCGTTGTTGGGCTTTCCTTAAATGCTCTCTCATTTACAGAAGTTTTAGAAGGAATAGTTATATTATATAAACTTGAGCATTGTCTAAACGCTGATGATCCAATTTCCATTAATTTACTATTTTCACTAATTGAAACTTCAGATAAAGAAGTATCTCCATAAAAAGCATGTCCACCAATTCTCGTTACGTTATCAGGAATTGTTATACTTTTTAAAGAAGTGCAATATTCAAAACTATCTCCTCTTATTTCAGTAAGACTATTTGATAATTTAACATATTCTAGAGATTTTGCACCATAGAATGATTCTCCACCTAAATATGTTAATGTATCCGGCAACTCTACTTTTTTTATAGACTTTGCATTATAAAACGCTCCTCCACCAAGATATTTTAATTTTTTTGGAATATTAACTTCTGTCAATTTATAACAATTTTTAAAAGCTTGCCCTCTAATTTCAGTAACAGTATCAGGCAAACTTACACTTTTCAAAAATGGCATATTTGAGAATGTATTACCTCTTAAACTAACTACTTTCTTATTCTTGTGTGTTTCAGGAATCGTAGCCGTTTTAAAATTAGTTAAACCAAAAATATAATACCTTACTGCATAGCCACCTTCCACTTTCTCATATAAGATTCTAGGTGATGAAAAAATAATCAAAGGTAGAACAACCGCAACTAGTATACCTATTATAATAACACTTTTTGAATTATCAGTAATAAATGTATTTTTTACATTCATTACAATATTTGAAACTTTTTCTCCTGGTCTTGCTTTTAATTGCTTTTTCAAATATTTAATTAAATCATATTTTCTTGTAACCTTAAAGTAAATAAATAATATTACTATTCCAATTATATAAGTGTATATTGGAAAATGGAAAAATATCAAAGTTATATATACAAAAATTAAAATAGAAAAAATGATATTTAAAATCTTTTTTCTTTTTAAAATATCGCTTGGAATTAATTTTGATGTTTTATCTACACCAGCTTTAGTTAATTCTCTATTGATAAATTCTTCTAACATCTTATCTTCGCTCAAACTATACATACTGTCAAAATTGCTAGGAAGCACAGCAACTTTCGGAGGCGTTTGTATTGCAGCATTCGCATTTTCAGTGACAACCACATTATTTCCATCAAACGGTTCGCCACAACTAGTACAAAATTTATATGTTATTTGCAAAGCAGCACCGCACTTAGCACATTTTAATTCAATACCATTTACTTGATTAGTAGGTTGTGTCGTTTCTGCATTTGTATTTGTTCTAATAGCTTGATTGCTAGCACCAAATACTGGTGTTTTAGTTATTGCAGAACAAATTGGCACAATTATTAAGACTCCCACGAATAATCCAAAAAAATCAATAATAGCAATACCTGGACTGACAAAAAAGTCACAGAGTAATAAAATCCACACACGTGTTGCAAACAAAATCCAAAATGTCTTTTTACTATTTTCTTTTGAAAACATTTCAGCTAATGGCTTTAATACAAAAAGTGACATGTGGATAGAAACAAAAGCTTCCATTGCTAAAGCAACCACAACAGGAAAATCATTATCACCATTACTCGCAAAAACCATTGTGGGTATTAATAATATGGACATTATTAGTAATACTATATTTTTATTTTTCATATATAAGTACACCTCTATTCTATAATAAATTATATCATAGAATTCGACATTTTATAATGATTATAACAAAAAAATACCAATTTCTTTTAGAAATTGATATTCTCTATATTAAAACCAAAACTATAAAAGTCTGGGCAGATTTCCCAATGGTGCCCTAAGGGAAGAAGTAGAACAACTTTTAGGACAAAAGAAATAGTTAGTAATAACTATTAACTAATATAAGTATAACACAAATTTTCAAAAAAACATTAAATAATGTTCATATTTAAGCAAAATATGTTATAATATCAATCACTAGGAAAGGAGTTTTTTATGAATTGTTATGTAAAAAGTGGAATTGCTATATTAAATGATACCACTAAAGATTTAAAAAATTTAAATGAACTTGGAATATATTTAGCAAAACAAACTGATATTGATGCACTAAAATCATTAAAAATTTTAATTTTAGCTTCTGAAAATTCTATGCTAGATAAGGATTTTGATATTAATAGTGTTAAATCTTATACTGAAACATTTATACGTGATACTTACAAAAGAAACGAATCAGTAGTTGGTAACCTTTCTATGAATCCACAAAATATTGGATTGGAATTAATGGATTACATTTTAAAGAATTATAAAATTGATTTAACTGTTCAGCCTTATGATAGCGGTTATACAATATTTGATTTTTGGGCTCGTTCATTTGCTAGAATAGAAGATGACCAAGATACTTTTTATAAAAGATATGATATGATTGATAAAAAATTAGAAATTGCTTCATATATGATTCAAAACGGATTGTTGGATGTTAGTCAAATTGATTTCTTATTAACTTCATTTGATAGATGTATTCAAAGAAAACATTCCTATACAAGAGAACAATTGTTAAGAATGCAAGAAATATTTGATAGCGCAAAGTTAAAAGAACAATTAGAACTTAATGTTGCAAACTTAATTACTCAAAATAAAATTGAACTTAATTGTTCTAAAGATGAACTTGTTAAAAAATTATTATCAATTGAAAGCCAAGTAGAATCATCTTCTAATAGGAGAGATTCTTGGGATGAATTATCAAATTATCAAATGCTAAATGATCAATGTGTATATATGTTGCAAACTATACCTACTTTAGTTAAGAAAAAAGTAATAAAATAATTAATACACACGCTAATTGATATGTCAATTTGCAAGTGTGTTTCTAAATTATCAAAAATTTAGTATAAACAAAGAATACGACTAATCGAAGTAGTCGTATTCTTTTTCTAATGTTTCTTCTTTAATAAAATCATTTACTTCTATTTCTTTATCTGTATCTTTAGAAATATCTATTAAATCATAAGAATTATAAAAATCTTTTTCATAACATTCTTTTAAAATGTTTATAGTTTTATTTTTATCAACTTCATTTTTAGAAAGTAGAACTCTTCTAAAAAAGTCTTTTAACATTTCTAGTATATTCTTGATAAAGTCAATTAAGTTATTATTATTTTGTTCTAACTTTTCACATTCTTCTTCTAAATTTTCTATTACTTTTTGTGAATGATTATATTCTTTTTCTAACTCTTTATAATTAAAAATATAGTCATCTAAATCATTAAAAAAGTTTTGATATATTACTTGATTTTGGATTTCTTTAGTATATAAATCTAGATATTTTAGTAAGATGTGATATGATTCACCATCAAGAATAATTGAATCTGAAAAAGCTTTCTTTTTTGAAAATTTTAACATATTTATAATTTTTAAATGTTCGCTTTCAATATTCTTTTTACTCTTATTAGCAAGTCTTTCATATTGTCTAGTTATACCTTTTAATTGTCCTAAAGAAAGATTTTTGATTTTAGTTCCTTTTTCTCCACGTTCCAATTTAAAACCTAGATTATTTAATCTAAAACAATATTTATCTTGTAATATACTTAAATAATTTTGGTCTTTAATATAATCTCTTTTAGAAATAGAATATCTTTCTTTATTAACTCTTTTATCAAACTTTTTAACAAGAGGAACTACTACACAATGAATGTGTGGTGTCTTCTCATCTAAGTGTAATACTGATTGTATTACTTGTTCTTTGGTATAACCTAAATCTTTATAAACAAATTCCATACATCCATTAGCCCATCTTAATATTTTTTCTTTTGACATATCTTTAAAGAATTCTGATCCACTTGTAAATATCATTTCATCTGCCACACAACTTTTAGAATCATCTACCATCTGATCAAAATCTTTATATCTATCTTGTCTAATAGTTTTCATTTTTTCTTCATGTTCTTTTCGATATTCTTTAGTTATTTCATAAAATTTTTCTCTATACTTTTTATCACACTTAACTAATTGTATATTATTTTTGCTATCTGCTTTTCTTATATCAGGATTAGATTTATAAGATTCTTTTTCTCGTTTATTATGACTACCAATATGGGATAAATCGTTTAATGTATTAATACTTTTACATCTAAATATTGCATAGCTCATTTGGGTGTTCTTTTCTATTTAAACGAGAATATAATACACTTTCTAAATTTAAGGTAATAACTCCTAGTCTTAATGTTTTATCATTATAGTTTTTAGTATCTGATAAAACTATTAATCTTAATATTTGTTCATAATCTCCATTAGGTTCAAAACTAACATCTTCTAATTTACTATCTGCTTCAGTTTCATAGTAATTTAGTTTTAAACTATTTTGTGAAACAACTTCTTGTAATTTATTAAAATATTTTTTTGCTTCTAAACTTGTTTTACCTTCATGATTCATTGGTATTTTAAAACCTTTTTCATCACTAAATATATTAAAGTTATAAGGTACACTATAATTATTATGATAATTTACTAAATCAGTTAGAAAACTTTTTCTATATTCTATATTTAATAATTCTATTTTATCTCCAACTTTATTAACTTCAATATTATCAATATAAATACCAATTATTCTTTTCATTTCTTCTCTTGAAGCATTAGTTAAATTTAAAATATTAGTTAAAAATATATCAGGATTAACAAAGGTATCAATAGTTTCTGTATCTTCTAAAATTAATAAATCATTAGTAGTAAAGTTAAAGTTTTCACATTGTTTTATTTCTTTAATCTTTTTATTAATATTATCAATTTTATATCTAATACTTTTTAATTCGTTATCAAACTCATTCATTTTAACAACCCCATTTAAATAAGCACATTTAATTCTTTCTTCTTGTTTTTCTAGTCCTTTTAATTCAGTTTTATAATCTTTTGTAATATCTTCTTGTTTGTGTTTTATAAATGGTGTGTAATATTTATTAATTAAATTATCTTTTCTTATTAGGTCATATAATTGAAGTAGTAATCCATCTCTTATAGTATCTTCTTTGTAGTTAGTTCTACATTTTTCGCATTTATAATAATAATATTTTTTACCACTTTTTCTTTTAGTTGTAGCTTTACCACCTAAGAAATTACCACATACAGAACATTTTAATTTATTAGTAAAAAGGTAAGTTGCAGTTCTTTCATAGTGCCTAGCATTTCTCTTAGTTTGATACTGACAAGCATCCCATTTTTCTTTTGACACTATTGGTTCTACAACATCTTCATAATATATGGAATGTTTAGTTCTTTTTCCATGAACAAAATCTCCTTTGTAAAGTTCATTGGTCATAATCTTTTGAATAGTAGAATCTAGCCAATTAGTTCTACCTAATACTTCTTCTTTGTTATAAATATTAGCAATACCTTGATAACTTTTTCCTTCTAAATATAAATCATACATTCTAATTATGATATCTTTTGTTAATTCATCTGGTACTAATTTTTTATCAATTCTTTTAAAACCTATTGGAGTTCTATTTGGAATGTGTCCTGCTTTAATTGCACCAACCATACCAAATTTAGTTCTTTCTGAACATCTTTCAATTTCATTTTGGCTAAATGCAGTTGTTAGTCTTATATACATTCTTCCATTAGAGGTTAATGTATTAGAATCATCATCTTTACAATCTAAATCACAACCATATTTATCTAACAATTTCATTAGTTTTTCTACATCAAAAACACTTCTAGTTAATCTATCTAACTTTAAAGCTACTATGACATTAACTGTACCGTTTTTAATATCATTTATCATTTGTTGATATGCTGGTCTTTTATCATCTTTAGCACTTATTCCTTCATCAGCATATATTTTGTGAATTTCATATCCTTTAGATTTACAAAATTCAATTAGTTTTTCTTTTTGCTCAGGTAAACTAAAACCTTCTCTTGCTTGGTCGAGTGTACTAACTCTAATATAAACATCTGCAATTTTCTTTTCATCGTTCATAATTTCATCTCTCTTTCTATTATTTTTTTGAAAGAGATTAAAAGCACAAAAAGTCCATACTTTTAACCTCAAGTATTTTACTTCCTTTTTGTACGCCTAGTTTAAAAACATTTAATTGTTTTTAATATGAACTCCCATATCTTTTAATTTAATACATTTAGAATAATCATTTATAAAAACTTTATCACTTCCATTAAATATTAAATAATTATTCTCCTTGATTGTTATAATATGTGGACTTACATAAGCAATATTACTTCCTTTAATATTAATAATACTTCCTTGTTTAATAGTGTATTTTTGGCAAGCAAATCTACATATCATATCAATTCTTTTTAAAACTTCCTTTTCAACTTCTAATATTTTTACTTTCTTCATTAAAACTCCTCACTTTCCTTATAATAACAAAAAAACTAGACGGTACTTCTAGTTAATATTTATTACTACTCGAAAAGTTCGAGTTTCCTATCAATCTGGTGCCGATAGACAGAATTGAACTGTCCTCTGATCCTTACCAAGGACCTGTTTTACCACTAAACTATATCGGCAAAAAAGAATTATAAAGAGCTAATTCTTTCTTTAATTTTATTACTAACTTCTTTCATGTCAGCTTTTCCTTTTAAAAGTGGAGTTACCTCTTTCATAACAATTCCCATTTCTTTAGCACTTGTAGGTTTTACTTTATCAAAGATATCATCTATTATCTTATCTATCTCTTCTTCTGTTAACTGTTTTGGTAAATATTCTGATAATATATCTATCTCTTTTTTTGTTGCAGCAATTAAATCTTCTCTATTTGCTTTTTCAAATTCTAAAATAGATTCTTTTCTCATTTTTATTTGTTTTGAAACAGTTTCAATTAATAATTCTTCATTTTCTTCTTTCTTATTATTGATTCTTTCTAATTGCATTGCACCTTTTACCATTCTAAGGGTAGTTAACTTATCTTTATCCTTATTTTTCATTGCATCTATCAAGTCTTTATTCATCTTATCTAATAAATTCATAATATCATCTCCAATATATATTATATAATATGTTTATTATTCAAAACAAGAAAAAAATAAGACTAATTGTCTCTATTAGCCTTATTTCTTTTTCTAGCATTTTTTATTCCTGCTTTTTTTGCTTCTCTTCTTTTAATTCCTGGCTTATCGTAATGCTCTCTTTTCCTAATTTCAGAAGGGACACCATCTCTTGCTAATTTCTGTTTAAATCTTTTTAAAGATGCATCTAAACTACCATTTTTAACAGGTACTCTTATCATTCAACTTTCCCCTCCTTCCGTCTTCAACTAGAATCGATTATATCATAACTTTACAGTAAACTCAATATTTTTTTGATTTTTTTCGACATTTTTCGACTAAACCTCTTGTATTACAGTAATAATCATAGGTTTACTCTCAGTTTGCTTGTAATAATATTTCCCTAGTTTTTCCCTTACTTCATTTTTTATATTAGTATAGTCAACCCTAGAATCCTCTGTTTGAATATTATTTTTTATTATTTCTAAGCAAATATCTTGAGTTTCTTTTATCAAATCTCCACTTTCTTTAACATATACAAAGCCTCTTGTTAAAACTTCAGGCCCCGCTAGTATTTGTTTAGTCTTTCTATTTAATGTACAACTTATAATAACTATTCCATTTTCACCAAGCATTTCTCTATCTTTTAATACTAAGTCTCCTATATCACCTTGGCTTTTTCCATCTATTAATATCTCATCTGTATCAATATGCTCAAACTCATCTACTAATTTTCCATTTTCAAAAGTAGCAACATCACCATTTTGTTTTAAGATAATATTTTCTTTTGGAATACCTATTTCCTCAGCAAGTTCAGCATTCATAACTTGATGCCTGTATTCTCCTTTAACAGGGAAATAGTACTTAGGATTCATTAAGTTAATCATTAACATTAAATCTTCACGTGATGCATGATGTAATAAATGCTTTTTAGCAGAAAGAGTTACTACATTTACGTTAATCTTTGCTATTTCATCCATTATAAGAGCCATTCTTCTTTCAATTCCCTCATAACTAGGTTCTGTTATAAATATAGTATCTGTTTCTTTCAATTTAATATATTTATCAAAACCTCTAATTATTCTTTCAAGATTCATAAACGGTTTTTCTTTTTCATCGCCTATTAATATCACTACATCTTTATCATTTATGTTTGACAAGTCACCTATTCTATTCTTATCAAAATCAATATATCCCATATCAATTGATTTATTTATAATATTTTTAAGATTTTTACCCATTATAACAACTTTTCTGTGTGTTCTAGATACTTCATTAAATATCTCTTGTATTCTATATATATGTGCTGTAAAAATAGTTGCAATAATACGATTATCTGTTTTAGAAAGAACATCTTTTATAAAATCACTAACCCTATTATTTGGACTAGTATGACCTGGTTTTTCTGCATATATGGATTCACTCATTAAGCATAAAACTCCTTGTTTACCAACATATGCAAGTTTACCAATATCTGTTTTGTAATTTTTCATCATTGTTGAATCAAATACAAAATCTCCTGTATATACAATTGCACCATCTTCAGTATATAAAACATAACAAACTGAATCAGGAATAGAATGTGTTACACTTATTGGAAATACAGATAATTTTCCAAAAGTAAGCTTAGAATGTGGTCTAATTTCTTTTAAATTTGTAGCTTTTATATTATTTTCATCTAAGTCTGCTTTTAATATTTCCATTGTGAATTTGGTTGCATATACCGGTAAGTCAGGTATATCATACAATATATCTGCTGTTGCTCCCATGTTACTATCATGTCCGTGTGTTAAAAATAAACCTTTTATTCTATTTTTATTTTCTTTAATAAAAGTGTAGTCAGGAAGTATATAATCAATTCCTAACATCTTATCATTACCATATTTTAAACCCGCATCAAATATAAATACATCATTATCAACATCTACAACATACATGTTTTTTCCATTTTCGTTTAGTCCACCTAAACTAAATATTTTTATTTTACTCATTTTTTCTCCTTTCATATTTAAAGAAAAAGACCTAGCTCATTATACCAAATCTTTTCCATTTTTTCAACTATATTATTTTTCTACTTAGCAAGTATTTTTAGTGCATCTCGCGCAGCTTCTTGTTCAGCTTCTTTTTTAGAGCCTGCACTTCCCTTTCCATATACAATACCATCAATTTTTACTACTGTAGTAAATAACTTATTATGAGAGGGTCCCTCTTCTTGAATTACCTCATATTCTAAACTTTTTTGTTTAGTTTGAATATATTCTTGTAAAGCAGATTTGTAATCACTAAAGAAAGTTATATTTGGGTCCTCAAAGTAAGGAATAATAATACTTCCTATTACTCTTCTAACTACATCAAAGCCCAAATCTAAGTATATAGCTCCCATTAATGACTCAAATATATCTGCCAGAATAACTTTTTTATACCTTCCACCATCTATTTCTTCACCATGGCCAACTCGTATATAATTACTTAAATTTAAGTCTTTAGAATATTCATATAATGCATTTTCACAAACATAACTAGCTCTTAACTTAGTCATTTCACCCTCAGATATTTCTATTTTATTATATAGGTAATCACTCATTACTAATTCTAATACCGCATCTCCTAAGAACTCTAATCTTTCATAATCACTTTTTAAATGATGTTCATTTACATAAGAAGAATGAGAAAATGCAGTTTTATATAACGCTAAATTTTTAGGTTCAATATCTAATCTTTTAAATAATTCTTTCATATTCTTTCAAGTATAGTACTTGATGCACCATCCTTCCATATATGCATTATATCAAAACAACTATTTAATGTCCAATTTTATAATTAATTTTTAATACTTATTGATAAAATCTACATTTAATAGTAAAATATTACCGGGTGATGATATGAAGAGGTTATCAATATTTTTGATAAAAAAATACAAAATAATTCCAATATCAACTCACTTTAATTGTAAATATATTCCTACTTGTTCTGATTATGCATTAGAAGCAATAAATACTTATGGTTTTTTTAAGGGATGGTATTTAACAATAAAAAGAATATTAAGGTGTAATCCTTTTTTTAAAGGAGGATTTGATCCTGTACCAATCAAAGGAGAGAAATATGAAAAATAAGATTAAAACGTTTTTACTAATTATTACTTGTGTATTAATATTTGCTGGTTGCTTTAAAAGGGATAATATGGAGGGTATAAATATTATAACTACAGTATATCCACTTGAATATATTTCAACAAGATTATATGGTGAAAATTCTGTTATTAATTCAATATACCCAGATGGAATCAATATACAAGAATATAAAATATCATCAAAAGAATATAAAGATTTTAGCAAGCAGGATTTATTTATATATAATGGTTTAACTACTGATAGAGACATAGCACTAAAACTTTTAAATAAGAATAAAGATATATTAATAATGGATGCAAACTTTGGAATGGAATTTCAATATGGAATTGAAGAACTTTGGTTAAATCCATCTAACCTATTAATGATAAGTCAAAACATAAAGAATAGTTTATCTGAATTAATTGATAGTAAATATATAAAGGATGAAATAAACTCTTCATATGAAGAATTAAAAGTTGAATTATCAGAACTAGATGCAGATATAAAGCTATTAAGTGAGAATGCCAAAAATAAAACTATTGTAGTAGCATCCAAATCATTACAATATTTAAATAAATATGGATTTGATGTTATATTTATAGATGATACAACAGAAACAGAAAATAACATAGCAAAAGTAAAAAAATTAATAGATAATAATTCTATAAAATATATCTATATATTAGAAAATGATAAAGAAAGTAAAATATTTGAGCAACTTAAAAGTGATAAGAAAATAACATCATTAACTATAGATAAAATAGATAATATAACTGATGAACAAAGAGATAATAAAGAAGACTATATAACTCTTATGAAACAAAATATTGAATTATTAAAAAAAGGGATTGAGTAAAAGTGGCTGTTAATGATAAATCTAACTTTTTTAGAAAATATTATAAAATATTTAATAATAAAAAAGAAAATAATGAACAACATATAGAAGAAAAACCAAAAAAAGTTATATTAGGTACTAATAAGGATATAAAAAAGGAAAATAATATAAGTATAGATACCGCCATTAAGGAAGAAAAAGTAAGGGTTATCCCTACTCCTCCAACCTCTAATGTAGAAGAAAAACAAACAGTAGATAAAGAAGAAATAAGAAATAAAGAAAACAATGATGTAACAATTGATACAACTATAATTAAAGAAAAAGAAACTGAATCAAAAGAAGAAATTTTAACTCCACAAACATCAAAAGAAGTTGATGAATTTGAAGAATCTATAGAAGAGCCAGAACTAGAGATTTCTGTTATAAACGCTATTGAAAGAATAATACGTGTAGATCAACATGAACTTGACAATATAAAATTCGAAATTGATGTTATAAGTCAAAAAACTGAGGAAAAATTTGAAATTAAAGAAGTAGAATTATTAAAAGAGAAATTAGACGATTTACTTAGAAAATTTGAAAAAATAAAGAAAAGGTATGAAAATGCATTAAATAAATCTAAGAAAAATTATGAAATAGATGAAGAAATTATTTATAAAATGCTAAAAGAATATAAAATTAGTATAAGTGATAAAGAAGTTATAAAAACTGAAGAAATAAATAATGATATAAAAGTAATAAATGAATATATTGGAGTTATTGAAACAATACTACTTGTAGAAAAAAATATAGATAAAGTAAAAAAAGATACGGATGAAAAAAAAGAAAGTTTAAATATTAGAGATGACAATTTTGAATTATTAAAGAAAGAATATGAAAATACTGAGAAAGTTGAAAAAGATATAGAAAGTTTTACTAAAGCCCAAGATAAAATATTAAAGGATTTACAGTATAAAATTAATAACTCAGAAAAGATTTCAAAAAGAATTGAAACAGAGTCAAAAAGAACACTAGACTTATCAAAATTTATGGAAGCCACAATACTTTATACAGCGTCAAAAAAAATCCCCCCTACTCCTACTGGTATGATTTTAAAAACCTCATTAATTTTAAGTGCATTTAGTGCAATGACTAACATAGTAAATGTAGAGGAAAAACAAAAAGAAGTAATAAGTGTTAGCTATACAGATTATTTTAATTCTATAAGACAATCAATAAAAGATGTTGATTCAATGATAAACCAAATTGATAAAGCTCAAGGTGGAATTTCAGCATTAAAAGAAAAATTCAAAAAAGATTTAGAAGAATATGAAGGTTTAATTCCTGAATACAGTAAATTAATTAATAATATAGATGATATGGCAAAAAAACTTAATGAACAAAAAGATATCGCAACAGAAAACAAAAAAGAATTTGACAAAACTTTAGTTAAAAATAATACAAAAGTAAAGAGATTAGAAGCACTTAAAAAAAATGCTACCTAATCTTTTTTTTCACAAAAAGAACACATTATTATGTATAATAATTATTGGAGGTAGTTATGAAAATTCTTGTTGTAGATGATGAAAAACTAATTAGAGATGTAATAAGAGAATATCTCATAAATGAAAATTATGAAGTAATAGAAGCTAAAGATGGTGTTGAAGCAGTAAAATTAGCAGAAGAAAACAATATAGATTTAATAATATTAGATATAATGATGCCAAACATGGATGGATATACCGCATATAAGGAAATAAGAAAAAATAAAGTTATTCCTACAATAATCCTATCTGCTAGAAGCGAAGAATATGATAAGCTTCTTGGATTCGACTTGGGAATAGATGATTTCTTAGCGAAACCATTTTCTCCAAAAGAATTGGTTGCTAGAGTTAAAGCAATACTAAGAAGAAATGACAAAAATTTAATTGAATGCTTTACATACGAAACACTAAAAGTTGACTTTATGGGGCATGTAATCACTATAGATGATAAAGAAATAAAAGTGACGCCAAAGGAATTTGAATTATTATCATATTTTATCAAAAATAAAAATATTGCAATTTCAAGAGAAACCCTATTGAACAAAATTTGGGGATATGATTTCTATGGTGATTATAGAACCATTGATACTCATATTAAAATGTTAAGAAATAGTCTAGGCAAATATAGAAATTTAATAGTTACTGTGAGAAGTTTGGGATATAAACTTGAAATCAAGTAAAAACGTTACATTGAAAAATACTATATGGGCCTACTTAGCAATATTTTCAATCTTAATATTATCATTTCTTTGGATATTTCAAATTTTATTTTTGGATAAATACTATGAATGGTTTAAAACTAAAGATATCAAGTTAGCAGCATTAATCATAAAAGAAAAATATGATAAAAACAGTGATATTTCGGATACACTCAATAAAATTTTATTTGAAAAAGGGATATGTATAAACATTTTAGAAAATGATACACTCTTTTCATACAATAATAATATGAATAAAAGTTGTGTACCTATAAGTGATGTCAACAATTATAAGAATGAGTTAATAAAGAATGAAAACAAAGATATATTATTTACTTCAGATATAAAAAAATATAATATTAAAAATAAAGTATATGCCTTTGTAATTGATGATACATACTTTTTTCTAAATACTACTATAGAGCCAACTGATTCTACTGTTACAATTTTAAAAAATCAGTTTATAATAGTATCTTTTGTAATATTACTATTGTCAATTTTAATCGCATCATTTATATCTAAAAAACTATCAAAGCCAATTGAAGCATTAAACTTATCGGCACATAAGGTAGCAGATGGTAAATATGATGAAACATTTGAATCAAATAGTAATATATGTGAAATTCAAGAACTTACCTCTACCCTAAACTATGCAAAAGATGAACTATCTAAAACAGATGAATTAAGAAGAGAACTTCTTGCAAATGTTTCACATGATTTAAAAACTCCGCTTACAATGATTAAGGCATACTCGGAAATGGTTAGAGATATAACATATAAAGACAAGAAAAAAAGAGAAGAAAATTTAAATGTAATAATTGAAGAAGTTGATAGATTAAATTTATTAGTTGGAGATATACTAGATTTATCAGTGATGCAATCAAAACTATATGAAAAAAATATTGAAGACTTTGATATAGTAAACTTAACAAAAGTAATAATTAATAGATACAAAATATTTACTTTTACTGAAGAATATAAATTTATATTTAATACTAATAAGGATGAAATAATTATTAGTGCAGATAAGAAAAAAATAGAACAAGTTTTATATAATCTAATTAATAATGCAATTAACTATACTGGTGATGATAAAAAAGTAATCATAAATATTAATCAAACAAAAAATAAAGTAAGAATTGAAATAACTGATACAGGGAAAGGTATAAAAAAAGAAGAGATAAATCTCATCTGGGACAAATATTATAAAAGCAACAAAAAGCATAAAAGAAATATGATTGGAACCGGTCTTGGTTTATCCATAGTAAAAAATATATTTGAATTACATAATTATAAATATGGTGTTATTTCTAATAGCAAAGGTAGCACATTCTATTTTGAAGTTTCTAATGGTGGGCAAACATAATGACATTCTGATTTAGGATCATCTGAATTATTTTTACATATTCTACACTCTCTATTTTCAGATAATTCATTTTCAATTTGCTCACCAAGCTCTTTATTATTTGTGTTATTAGAACGCATAACTGCAAAAATTAACATTATTAATAAAATAATTAAAGCAAGTAATCCATATAAAATAGTAGATATAGCAAAACCCTTTTTATTTAACTTCATATTCTTCACCTATGATCATTATAAAACATTGTAACTAGTTTTACAATGTTTTTTCATATATTACAACTTGCTTATCACCATACTTTTTTGATTTTTTAATCAATAATTCCTTATAATCATTTAAATAATTTTTATTAACTTCACAAACTATTATTGCATTTTCTAAAAGCATATCATTTTTTAACATATAATCGATAACTTCATTTAAAACAAAATCTTTATATGGGGGATCTAAAAACACTATATTAAATTTAACATTTTGACTTTTAAGATAATCTAAACATTTATTATAATCAAAATTTAAAACATTGGATTTATTTTTAATATTAAAGTTTTCAATATTTGAGTTTATAACCTTTATAGAATCTTTTTTTATATCATTAAAATAAACTTCTTTTGCACCATTACTTATAGCTTCTATTCCTAGATTTCCACTCCCAGCAAACAAATCTAATACAATTGCATCCTTAACATAATTTTGTATGCTTCCAAATACAGATTCTTTAACTCTATCCATTGTTGGTCTAGTACCTTCTATATTAAATCCGATTATGTTTCTACCTTTTAAAAATCCACTTATTATTTTCACAAAGAACACTTCTTTCTATCTATTAATGTGTTTAATCTTTTGTTTATTTCAAGAACCGTAAAATAAAGTTGATTTTCCAACTCTTTATATTCCTTCACAGTTGGATTACTTAAAATTTCTTTTTTAAGATTAATATATTCATCTGTATATGTATTATCTAAATTTCTAAATTTATCTAATAACTCTTTTAAGTTTTGATCATTATACATATCTTCTTTTAATCTTTTCATTTTAATAACACTTTCATTATTATCAATGGAATCAATTAATTCATTTAATTTATTATTTATCTCATCACTCATACAATGTTACCCCTAATTTTTTTTATAATCTCTATCACTTGATCCTGATTTTCATCTAAAAAGTTTAATCTTATATTGTTTACCTTTTTCCTTATTTTGTATAAACTGTCACTTAAATTAACATTTTTATAGTCATAGATGATATTAATACAGTTTTCATTTTTAATACTATATATTCTACCCTTTTCATCCATAAGAGAATAGTTATCATTTTTACATATATTGCATTTCTTATTATCTTTATTTATTAACATATTAAGAATGCAATACTTTGTAATCATAAGTTCTAACTTCCCATACACAACTATTTCAGTATTATATTCAGTTTTTGAAATAGAGTCTATATTTACTTCTGGAGATAAGCAAATTCTATTTATTCCTAAATTATTTAATAATTCTATAGCACTATTATTACTAACATTTAATGTATAATCACTAATCAAGTTATTATGTCTGTTATACCTTTCTATACTACCAAGTTCTCTTACAAGCAGATTTTCTCCAGTAAATTCTCTATAATTACTAATTACTCTTGGTAATACATAGTAGATATTATTATTTTTATATTTTTTATATAAAGTATAATCGGTTACATAAATGTTATCTATATCATTGCTTATACATGCTTTAAGTTGTTCTTCATTCCTTACAAGTGCATTAATATTAAATTTTTCTTTATTGACATTTCTTTTATCTAAGATGAATACATTCTCTTTACCAGTTATTTTTCTATTTTCTCTTATACTTATAAGTTTTTCTGTTGCAATTCTTCTAATCTCATTTAGGTCTTTTAATGGTATAAATACATTATTATCAACCTCTATATCTACCCTATTTTCTTTAAATGGTGTATTCCCTAGTTTTAATATCTGCTTTTTTATATCATCATATGTAGTAGGTCTATTTATAGATTGCTCAACAGTACAAGTCTCTATAGATACAGTATTATCATCTAAGTCACTAATCGTTAAAGATAGCTTTTTATTGACATTTGCTTTAATCTCTATATTAATTGGAATCCTCTTGACATTATAGTTACCTAACTCTTGAATCAATAATTTATCGATTGTTTTTGAAACATTTTGTTTTTGCTTGATTCCTATTTTATTATCAATTACTGCAATATTGCCTTTTTTTACGGATGAAGTTAAAAGACCTTTTTCATTATATAATCTATTCACTATCATACCTTTATTATCAATAACGAATCTTATACCATCCTCTTGATTTAAGTCCTCTTTAAGGTTAATTTTTATTTTATTTTTATCTATATATATTATATTACCTATCTCTAGTCCTTGATGATTAGGGCTTTTTATATTCATTAGTTTTTGTCCATAGTCACCAAATAGATAACCCTTTGTAAATTCTCTATTGAATAAAAGTTTCATTTTATTAAAATCATCTTTTGATAGTTTAAACTCTTTATTATTATAAAATGCATCAATTGCATTTCTATATAATTTTGTTATAAATCCAACATATTCAGGGCTTTTCATTCTTCCTTCTATTTTTAGACTTGATATATTAGATTTTATTAATTCATTAATGTTGTCAATTGTATTTAATTCTTTTGTACTAAGTAAATATTTTTCTTCTATGTCTTGTTTTTTACCGTTTTTTAATAAATAGTATGGTAATCTACATGATGCAACACATTCACCCCTATTACCACTTCTGTTTGTTGTCATCGCACTAAATAGACAACATCCAGAGTAACATACACATAATGCACCATGAACAAATACTTCTCTTTCCATATTTGTAGGTATATTATTAATCTCTTGAATAGAAAGTTCTCTTGCAAAAACAACTCTTTTTACACCCAGTTTTTCTAATAATTTAACTCCCTCAGCATTATGGTTATGCATTTGTGTAGAAGCATGAATCTCTAGGGAAGGATATAATTCTCTAACTCTTTTTATCATTCCTAAATCTTGCATTATAACTGCATCTACATTATTTTCATACAAAAATTTAATATATCCTAAAAACTCATCTACTTCATCATCAAAGATAATTGTATTTACAGTTACATATATTTTAACACCATATAAATGACAATACTTAATAGCATGTACTAACTCTTCTTCATTAAAATTATTAGCAAAGTTTCTTGCACCAAATTTTTTACCCCCTAAATATACAGCATCACACCCATTATGTATAGCTTGATATAAACATTCAATATTTCCAACAGGAGATAATAATTCTATTTTTTTCACACCAATCACCAACTTAAATTTACTTAAATAAAGCAATTATATATTAACACAAATCATTATCAAAAAAAAGACCTATAAAAAGGTCTATTAATTACTTTAATACTTCTAAAAAAGTTCTCATCATGCTTATTTTGTCTGCCATTCTTTCAATTTTATCTCCAGTGGTAAGCTTATATTCTTTTTTCATCTCTTGCTCTAAATTATAAATACTATTTGGATTTCTAATCAGCTCTTTGTACCAATATGAATGATATTTTAAGTAATTATTTAAGTTAGGATTAGCTCTTATTCTAAGCACTATGTCTGTTCTCATTAATCCTCAAATTTCTTATATATTGGTCTTTGTTCATAAGTATTATTATTACTATTTCCACTTCCAAGTTCTTGTACTAAAGATATTGTTTTTTGAATACTATCTATACCCTTTTGAACTTTTTCCAAATTTATTCCTTTTACAACAGACATAAGTTCCTTAAAAGTAGATTCTGCAGATGAAATTTTGTTTGTGTTTCTTGTTGCAGTGTCATTTTTTAAATATGTACTCCATACTGTATTATCACTTCCATATAATTCATACATTTCATAGAATTTTTGCCAAGTCATTGTATTATTATTAACATACTTAACCAAAGATGGATTTTGATTTACAAATAATTTAAATGCATCCTTAGACATATACATCACCTATTAAATCTTATGTAGTCAAAGCATAAAAATGCTAATGTAAATAGTTATTGTGTATTTTTATTTGCTTGTATAATTAAAAAATTATATTTATCAGCATGTTTTAATTCATCTGTCATAATAGACATTAATAATGTATAACTATATCTATTTGGCATAGCACCTAGAATTTTTCTATACTTTACAACTGCATCTAATTCTCCAAATAAAGCTTTTTCTAAACCTGAATTATATGATAAATTGCTTTTCATATCATAAGTAGAATAATCAGGTGTTAACACTTGCCCTGTAAAGTAATAAAATAAGTCTTTTAATATTCTATTGTGTTTTGCTTCATCATTTCTAATACTCATTATAATGTTCTTGTCTTTTTCTGTTGGAGCCAGTTGCATAAGAGTGTCATAAAACAGTTCATCTTCCTTCTCATCACTAACAGATTTTTTAATTAAGCTAATTGCATCATTCAAGCTTATTAATTCTTCACTTATATTTCTTTCATAATTATTATAATAGTAATTACTATTCATATCTATCACCTAAATTAGAATATGCATTTAGCATTAAAAAAGTGAAGATTAAATTTTCGCTTTTTCTCCACTTTTTTCTAAGTTTATACTATTAATTTTATCTTTTAGCTCATGGCTTGTATCAATAAATTCAATATTTAACTTGTTACAATCATTCTCAATTTTTTTACTTAGTTTTATTAATGAATCAAGTGTATTAATTAACTCATCATCGCTTCTTTTACTTGTCCAGTCATTGCAGGTTTCATACTTTCTTATCTCATTAAATTTTTCCTTAGGAGTAGTATTAGGATATCCAAGAAAATATACATACCATTTATCTCTATCTAAATACTTATCTATATCTTCCGGCAAGATATGAGCAGAATCTATAATAAACAATTCATCTGTATCATTAATTATATCTATTACCCTTGAAAGAAGAAGACTTAATTTTTTACTTGATACTTCATCAATTACAACATTACTTGTAATTTTTAAATCCGGAAAGTTATGCTTCAAACTAGATGTAAAATAATCAATAGGAATATGATTGTAGTTTTTATCTTTACAAATAATTTTAGACAAAGTTGACTTACCAGATTTTGCAACTCCTCCAATAAATATATTTTTCATATTTTTCTCCTTTAACTAATTCTATAATGTCCTTCTATATCTTTTCTATTTTCCAATATATCTTCTTCATAATTTTTTTGATATTTATTAGCGTGATGAATAACAAAAGTCACTCCATTTTTGTTCCTCTTATCAGATACAATTCCTATATGCTTTTTAAATATAACTATATCCCCACCCTGCCATTTATCTATATCATATACATTATTTGTTAGTTTAATTGCATTATTATTAAAGTATATTTTTAAGTTTCTTACTCTTCTAAAGTCAATATTTTTATCAATTGTTTTTATGTTATACATATCAAAATTTTCTATTATGTCTTTGTTTACCAATTCCATAATATTATAACCGGCCTCTTTAAGTCCAAATGCAACTACATCAGTACAAACTCCATATCCATCATTTGGATATCCTCCACTATAATATTTACTCATATACTTAGGATTAGTGCTTATATATTTTTTAACACCATTTAGAATATCAGTTTGATCATCTATACCATCATTATCCTTGTCAACCTTGCTGGTGTAAGTTTGTATATTAAAATCAGCGTTTGTATATTTTTTATGAGTAATGAAGTTAAAGTAATATAATAAATATATTACTGCAATTCCAATAACAATTATAATTATAGTAATTATTAGTTTTTTTCTCATCTTTCTACACATGCTTTGATATAAAATCAACTACATTACTTTCATCTGTTTTTATATATTTCTTATCTTCTTCTGTGATATCAGTAAAATACTTATCAATATTTTCATATTTAGAGATTGAATTTAATGGATATCCCGGATTTATTTTATTTGATGGAACATCAACCATATAAAAGCCATCTTTAAACCAAGTATAAGTGGATTCAACTCCATCATCATTAATTACTGCTAAACCATAAATCCATTTACAATGGAGTTTATTTTCACATCCATATTCTTTTACCAGTGATGTATAGTGTTTGATCATTTCCTCATCGCTTAAGTTTTTACCATTAACTCTTCTTACAAATAATCCTGGTTGTTTTTCTTCGGGTACACCTTCTAAGTATAAAGTATCATCCATCCCAATACTTGGCATACCAGTTTTTTTATAACATTCTCTTGCCTTAATTAATGCATTTTCTATAGCTGTTTTACCATTTTCAGTTACTTCTAATTCGATATTTAAATCTTTTAATGAAATAACATCAATATTTTTATCATGTAATCCTTTTGAAAACCTTTTTGCCTTTGTAGGATTACCGGTTGCAAATACTATTTTTTTCATTCAGACACCTCCATAGTTAAAGTATATCATAATAAAAAAATAATTATAAATATATTATTATTATTTTTTAAATCCTATTCTATTAAATGGAAATACAGTTAGACTTGTCTTTCCCTCTATTTGACTTCGTTTAATAAGCCCAATTGCCCTACTGTCTTGAGATTCTTCTCTATTATCACCTAACACTAGATAATAACCTTTTGGAATTTTTTCTACACCACTTATACTTTCTACAGAGAAAGAAGAAGTAATTGCATCACCATCTAAATAATCTTCTTTTATTTCTTCACCATTTATATATAATTTATTATTTTTAGATTCAACTATATCACCTGGTAATCCAATAACTCTTTTAATTATTGGCTTATCAAGAGAGCTTATGACTACTATATCAAATCTTTTTATGTTCTTAAATCTATAGCTAATTTTGTCTAATATCATAATATCACCATCAATTAGAGTATGCATCATAGATGGTCCTATAACTCTTATTGGTGTTACAATAAACTTTCTGATTATCAAAACAGAAATAATAATTATTATATATGGATAAATTTCTTTAAATACTTTTCTCATATAAGTAATTAAAAAATAAGGCTTAAGCCTTATTCTTGTCCTTTTTCTTTTATTTTGTATTGCCCAACTATGTTTCTCAAGAATCCTAGCTTAGCACGTCTTACTTTACCTTTTTTAATAACTGTAATTGCTGCAATGTTAGGTGAATGAACAGGGAAAATTCTTTCTACTCCTACACCATAAGAGTTTTTTCTAACTGTAAATGTTTCACTAATTCCACTACCTTTACGTGCAATTACAACACCTTCAAATGCTTGAATTCTTTCTCTTTTTCCTTCGACAATTTTTACATCAACCCTAACAGTATATCCAACTCTAAATTCTGGGATATTTGGGTTCATTTGCTTTTCAGTTATCTTATCAATTACGTTCACGATATCTCTCTCCTTCTCTTATTAAATAATCTTAAAATATTAAAATTTCAGCGGATTAAGTTTTTCAACTCACTTAGTCTATCATAAATAGAAATATATTTCAATATTTTTCTTAAATAAATTACATTTATTATAATAAAGTTGGTTGTAGGAATTTAAAAAAAGATATATTCCTTAGAATCCCAAATAATATAGTAATAATTAATAATATAATATATGTTTTATTTGAAATATAAATATCTTTTTTAAGTATTAACTTAAAGAAGCAATATATTATAGATAATATTAGTAGTATAAAAACAAGAGGATTAAATCTAAATGCTTGATAAAATCTTAACTGCATAATTGAAAAAAGCATTCTAGTTATACCACAACCAGGACAGTAAAAACCAGTTATTTTATTGAAAATACAAGGTATTGAAAAATTATAGAATAAGTTTAAAAAATAATATCCAATGGATATTATTAATATTAATATTATTTTATTTTTATTATTTTGTAGCAAAACCATTAATTTCATTTTGTATTAATGCCCAACTAACAATTTGTAAGCCGAATATTGTTAATACTAAATAAAGTATTGAGTTATCTTCAATATTTTTGCCATGCATTTTTCCAGCTTCATTTAATCTTTGACCTATTCTATAAGACCAATAAATTCCATATATACCACATGTTAATAGTGAAAATAAAAATGCCATTCCACCAGATGTTTTATAATCTCCTGTAAGTTTATTAACATCATCAGTCATTCCAATAAACCAAATAATGCCATAAATTCCACATGTAATAATTGAAAGTATTATTGCAAGTGCAATTTCTCTTTTTTCAATTGTCATGTTTGCTGGTGTACTATTATTAGCAACAGTACTTTCTACTTTTACTTCTTCTTTCTCGCTTTCTTTAACTGGAGATCCACAGTTTGGACAAAAAGAACCTCCATCCTTTATTTCACTACCACATTTTGAACAAAAACTACTCATAATTATACCTCCTCATCAAACTTAGAATATCATTTATAGCCTTATGTGTCAACATATCAGATAAAATATATTAACACTTAACGTAAAGTGATTTTTCTATTTAAAACTAACAAAATGCATACCCCATTTTCTATAAATTGCAGTTGCCCTTGGCCACTTAAGAATTCTTGCAAATATTAAATTATAAAACTCATCTATTAAGATTATACTGCAAAGGGTAAAACTAATAGTTAAGAAGACTTTCCTATTCATCTTTTTAGCTAAATAAAAACAAAATGGTACTATTACGTATATAAGTAATAAACCAGATAAAGCAAAAAAAGTCACACTTCTTAAACAAACAAATCCGTGAATATTACCAAAATTTAATATTTCACTGTTATAGTCCCAGCATCTCAATCCATTACCAATTATATACATTCCTAATCCAGAAAAGTACTCTAAAATTCCTGTTGATATTAGACTTATTAAAAAAACTTTAAGCGGTTTCTTTCTATATTTATATGTTAAGAAATATATCATAAGTGAACCAGTAGCATAAATATTAATCCAAGGTAGAAAATTACCACCTCTCCAATAAAACTGTTTCATACCACCATTAAAAAAATAAAATATAAATTCATAAAACCAACCAAAGCATCCTGCTATTACTACTACAAGTGCAAATATTCCAATTAGCATAGTCCTGTCAAAAGAATGATCATTATCTAAATAACTTTTATACTTTTCCTTCATACTTCTTACTCCTATATACTCTTATTATTCCTTATTATAAATAATATCACTGGTCTTGAAATACCAAGTGTAAAAACATTTAATAAAGTTAAAATATCTGCGATTTTTGAAACGGCTTTTTTGATTACAGAATGTGCCAAAAGGGTTTCTAAACAAAAATCTGTAATTAAAAGGAATAATGTTATTAACGATATTAATGTTGTATCTTTAAAAATAAAATTCATACCAATTATTAAAATCATTATAAGTGCATCAATAAGTGCAAGCCATATTCCAATCTTTTTATTTCCGGAAATATCACCAAATATAACTTTATTATATATTGGAATCCAACAAAGAAACTTTTTATCATAATTTTTTCTTTTTACAACACTATATAGAAATATACTTTCAAATATATAATTAAGCAAAATATAAAATATAATTGCTAAAAACATTATTAAAAATATTAAATATACTGATGTAAACATTCCTAGCATAACAAAAACGCTTATTCCACCCATACTTCACTCCATATAAATTAAAATATTATTTATATAGCATATTATAACATAATCTTATTAACATTAAAATTCATTTTTTTAACATTCTTTTTTTATCATTTTCATAAAATTTCAAACTACTTGTTTCGATTCCCTGTCTATTTAAATAGTTCATATTAAGTTTTGTTTTAGTTTTATCATATATAAAATAATCAAAGTTTAAATTCAAGTTATGATTAGTATATGAAGCAACTTGACTTATGTTTATAGCATTACTAACCAAGCTAACAATTTCCCTTCTTTTAATATCTTCTAATTCAATATTTGTTATAATAGTAAAATTTCCAAGGTTTTTATCAAACTCTATTATAAAGTCACGTGGTCTAATATCAGCAATCTTTGAATCAACAATTTCTAAGCAAATATTTTTATCATCATTCAGACTAAAATCAAATTTAATTTGCCCTCTTAATTTGTTTATTATATTATAGATAGAATATATATATACTTCCATATCATTTAAATTCATATTGCATAGTGCCTCCATTAATATACAATATGAAAAATTTTACGCAATTATTAATTCTTTGAGTTTATAACTTAATTATTATAGAATCTATTTTTATTATTATTTTTTGAAATATTTTCTTCTATATACTTTATTTTTTCATTAACATTATTAATATTCATTAAATCCATATCTATAGCTTTAAATGATAGTGTATTTTCATCCTCTTCATATATAAACTGGTTTTCATCTTCCGAAGTAAATGTTCCACTTTTTAGTTCTTCTTCTAAATCGTAATCATGAGTAGCTCTAAATTCTCCAAAAAAGACTCCAGCTCTTATTTTCCTTGCAGGATTACCAGCATATAGTGTATTTGATTTAAGACATTTATTTGCCAAAACAGAACGTCCACCAATTATACTTCCAGATCCTATCACACATCCTTTTAGAATTAAAGCCTCCTGCCCTATCCAAACTCTATCTCCAATTAAAATGCTTTTACTAAAATTTATTCTCTTTTTTGTATTAGCATCATAAATAAGATGAGGATCAGCAGTTCTAAAATATGTATTAAACGATATCATTATTTGATTTCCAATAATTATATTTTTTCTTTCTGTTGCGTATAAATTAGTTGTTTTATTAACATAGCAGTCCTTTCCAATATATATAACTGAATCATTACCAATTCTTATATTTAAAGACATTGGATATAAGTTTTCATCAATAAATACTAATGAGTTATTACCAGTAAATCTAATTTTACAATTTTTTAATTTCAATTTACCTTTACATATAAAAACATTATCATTGCCTTTAAAATCTATACTGGAATTTATCAAATCCACATCACCAAATACACTATTATTCATAAAATTCCTCTCACTATCTTATTAATTTTTTTTGCTTTGGAATTGAAAAATCAATAGTTCTATTACCTTTAGATGCACTTTTAACAACAACATTTATCTTATCACCAATTCTATAAATAGTTCCATTTCTTCCTATTAGAATATGCTTTTGTACATCAAAGTGATATTGATCAGACTCAATGTCATCATAACGTACACGTCCAGTAATATATTCTGTTGTTCTAGCAAATAACGAATGTAATCCCAAATCAGTAATATATGCCTCATACTCATTTCCTATTTTATCTTCCATATATTCTGCCATAGCCATTTCTAAAGACTCAGCTTCCATTTCCTCTGATATTTTTTCTAATCTGTTTATTTTTTCACACACATTATTCATTGCATTTTGCATATATTCTATACTTTCAGGGTCGTAGTCAAACTTTTCATAATTATCAATTAAAGCATTCGTTATTAAATCTGGTGCTCTTCTTATCGGCGATGTAAAATGTCCATAGCAATCATATCTAGTAGCATAATGTCCAATATTGTCTGTTGAATATTTAGCTCTATTCATTGTTCTTAATAAATGCTCTCTAGCAATTACATCGGCTTCTGTACTGTTTAAAGAACCAAGTATAGTATTTAATGCTTTACAGTCAATATTGTTATATTTAGGGATCTTAAAACCAGATTGCCTCAACACTTTTAGCAAATCCTGCACTTTTTCTTCGTCAGGTTCTTCATGTACTCTAAATGGAAGTGTAAGCCATGAATAATTACTATATACTATAGAATTAGCAAGTCCCATAAATACTTCAATAATCTTGCCACATATACCATAATCATTTTTTTCAAAACCATTTATATTTCTGTGTTCATCTTCTTTTTCTTTTATCTCAATTAATCCAAAATCAAGATAGTTTTTCTTTTGCCTAACATTCTCCATGATTTTATACAATTTTAACATGTTAAGTAAGTCATTACGATAAGGCTCATAGTCATCAATAATATCTCCATTAAATAGAGAATTACATTTACTATATGACATTGCTTTCTTAGAATTAATAACGCTATCATATATGTTATAATTTACAATTTCACCCTCTGAATTGATTTCCATTTCAACAGTTCTAGTTAGTCTATCTACATTTGGATTAAGTGAGCATATTCCATTTGAAATTTTTGGATGTAACATATTAATTACATACGATAATAGATAATGACTAAATCCTCTATTTATAGCATCATCAAAGGTTTTCATACCAGGTTTTATGTAATGACTAACATGTGCTATTGAAACTTTAAGTAAAAAGTTACCATTTTCTAATATTTTAATACCAACAGCATCATCTCTATCTTTAGTTTGATCACAATCTATAGTAAATATATTTTCACTTCTTAAATCAACACGACCTTCTATATCACATGGTCTAACCTCTTCAGGTATATTCAAAATTTCTTCAACAACTTCATCAGTAAAAGAAGTTTGAACATTATATTTTGATGCAATAACTTTTATATCAGCATCAATGTCATTTTTATTTCCTACTATTTCAACTATATTTCCAAAATACACACCCTCAAAACTTTCTGTTGAAATATTTACCTTTACTAAATCTCCGTCTATTAGCTTATTTAATTCATTTGGATTAATGTCTATATTTATAAATTCATTTTGACTATATGGTACAAGACTTGCATGCTTACCATTACCAACGACCTGAAAAATTATACTTTCATTTTTCCTTTTAACTACTTTATATACTTCCCCATCATAATAATCATGTCTTTTATTAAATATATTTGTAGCAATAACACTATCACCATCAAGTGCACCATTTAGATTGTGATTATCCACTAATATTGTATATCCATCTTTAGTATGTATAAAACCAGTTCCGGATTTATTGATTTGAATTTTACCAAATGCATATCCCTTGTTGATAGGAAATTTTTTATATAAATCGTTCTCATTAAATAGAATTCCCTCTTCAACAAATACCTTTAAAGTTGCATTTAATAATTTTTCATCTTCTTCGCCTTTTAAATTTAATTTTTTAATGATCTCTTCTTTACTATGAAATCTAAAATCATTATTAAAAAAATCGTTTAATTGAATAGTTATTTCTTTCATATATGCCCCCTGTACATTATTATAGTAACACAATATTAATTCAAAGCAAAGAAAAAACAAACTTAGCTTTATTGTGCATAAATACAATAATATAATTTATTGGTTGATGTGTCAGCAATTAAAAGGATAAAACTAGACAATTGTTTTTTCTTGTTACCTTCCCTATTCTTATAATTAACATAATGAGGTTCGTAATAATAGTAATTTCCCTCTTTATTAATTTGATTAACGGAGACAACTTTGTCAAATATTTCTTTATTTTCAGGCGCTGCACCATTATAAAATTCCTCAATATACTTATTTATATTAGACAATTCTTTTTCGGTAATCATTTTAAATCCTTTATTTTTAATAACTTTTTTTATATCTTTTTTATATTCCCATATTTCTAAATAGGACTCTCCTCCAATTGTTGTTCCCTCAAAATAAGTCTTTGATTTCGAAGCTGGCTCCAACCAAATATTTGTATTGATTCTTAATCCTATACTACTGCAGCTATGAACTAAAGAAAAAATCAAAAAAGATATTAGTAGCAATACAATAAACACAATTATAATTTCATTTTTTCTTTTCATAAAAAGTATCTCCCTAATAAGCTTATTATTAACGTATATGGCTTATTTACATTAACATAATAGCATAAATCAAAGAGTATCGTAAATAATTAATATAAAAGATTTATTTTATTGTACCACCCATATATGTTGTTAAATCTCCTTGTAGATCAGTATCAACTAACAAAACTCTTTTCCCATTTCTTACATCCTTTCTCTATATTGGCATCAAAAAAGACCAATCTACTATTTAAAATGAGTCTTCTTTTATATTCATACAAAAAATACCAAGCCGGTATGTGGGAACATGTCAAACACAATCTACCCTATTATAAAATGAACACTATAGGTATGTATTTTTACAAAAAATGTGTTATATTGTATTTACCTAAAAAAGTCAAATTCCTTATTTTATAAGGGTTTTGGTTAGTCTTTTCTACATAGCAAACACACACACTCCACATGATGAGTATTGGGAAACATATCTACTGGAGTTATCTCCTTAATTAAATAATCTTCTTTTAACTCTTTTAAATCTCTTACTAGAGTCATTGGATCACATGATACATAGATTATCTCTTTTGGATTTATTCTTTTAATATTATTAATAGTCTTTTTATCTAAACCACTTCTAGGAGGATCTACAATTATTAAATCAATATTATTAAATCTATCTATATAATCTTCTACTCTACCACAAATAAATTTAATATTTTCTATATTATTAATATCCGCATTTCTTTTTGCTGCAATAACTGCATCCTCTATTATTTCTATTCCCACAACAGAAGTTGCAATATCAGATAAAAATATACCTATTGTACCTGTTCCACAATATAAATCAAGAATGTTATCATATCTTTTATTATAAGTCATTCTCCTAACTTCATTATAAAGATTTAATGTATTAAACATATTAACTTGAAAAAATGAATTTGGATAGATTAAAAACTCTTTATCTCCTAACCTTTCTTTTATAAATTGACCTTTTATTGTTTTGTTATTTAACACTATAACATCTACCATAGAAAAATATTCTAAAATCTTATTTTCTAATGAATCACCATTAAATATTAACATAGTATCACCATTAGAACTAATTCTTATAACAACACTTTTTAATTTTTTATTATTTTTGATAAATTTTCTTATAGATTTTATTAAGTTATTTGCTTTGCCGTTAACAAGTAGACACTTTTCTATATCAATTATATTATTACTCATTTGTTCAAAAAATCCTAACTTATCTTGTGATATGTGTAATAAAATTTTATTCCTATATGAAAAGTCTTTGTCATAAATAATACTATTAATTTTTATATCATTATTAAAATTTCTTTTTATAAGTTCTTCAATCTTTTTTGACTTATATTCCAATTGTTTATTATATTCAAGATTGATTAAATCACATCCACCACAAAATTCACTATAAGGGCAAACTTTTCTTCTATATATAGACTTTTTTAATAATTTATTATTTTTTGCAAGTGAATAATTTTTCTTATCTTTTACTATTTCAATATTAACAAGTTCATCAGGTAATGCATTATCTATAAAAACAATTTTATTATTTAATTTTGCTATTCCTCTTCCGAGATTATCTAATTTTTCTATTTTTACATTTTCTATTTTCATAAACTTCTCCCAAATTAATTTTAACATATTTTAAGTAGAATAATTAAGTCAATTCTGATTAATAATATAAATAATGGTGAGATTATGAATAATATAGTAGAAAGATTAAAGAAAGATACAAATAATGTATTTGATATTATATATAGAGAAATAAGTATAGATAATAAATCAATATATATTATCTTTAGTGATACGCTTTCTGATGTTAATTATATAAATAACTACATACTAAAAAAAATTACTACTATTTCTTATACCAATGACCTATTTAATACGTTGTATAATTCTATTCCATCTGCTAATTTAAAAGAAGTTACTAAATATGATGAAATAGTAAAACTAATATTTGAAGGATTTTGTATCTTAATAATTGAAGATAAATATATTGCAATTGAAGCTAAAGCAAACTTAGATAGAGGGATTAACGAAAGTGAAAATGAAGTATCATTAATTGGGCCAAAAGATGCATTTACAGAATCGTTTGGAAAAAACATTGGATTAATAAGAAAAAGAATCAGATCAAACAGCTTAATGATTAATACATATGAATTAGGAACTGAATCAAACACAAAGATAGGTTTATGCTACATGAAAACAATTGCAGATATGAATTTAATTCGAAACGTTGAAGAAAAAATATTACAAATAAATATTGATGGGATAACAGATATTGGTTATATAAGAGAAGTTATTATTACCAAAGAAAGTATATTTCCTATTGTAAACACAACAGAAAGACCCGATACTGTATGTCAAGCATTATTAGAGGGCAAAATAGCGATTGTTGTTGATAATACTCCTTTTGTTATGATAATCCCAACATTCTTTATTGATTTTTTTCATACACCAGATGATTATTATCAAAAATCATTAAATACAACATTTGTTAGAATAATTAGATTTTTAGCTTTTTTAATATCCATATTTCTACCTGCTTACTATATCAGTGTAACAACGCATAATCCTGAATCAATTCCACTTAATTTATTAATTAATTTTTCATATCAAAGACTTGACGTCCCATTTCCAGGTTTTATAGAAGCCTTTGTAATGATTATTTCATTTGAAATACTAAGAGAAAGTGATGCAAGAATTCCATCAAAAGTTGGTACATCAGTATCAATATTAGGTGGACTTGTACTTGGTGAAGCTGCTGTAAGTGCGGGATTAGTGTCTCCAATAATGATAATTGTTATAGCACTTAGTGTTATTAGTGGTTTATTATTTACCTCTAACTCTCTAGCTTACACTATAAGATATTATAGATTTTTATTATTAATATTATCTGCTTTCTTTGGACTTTTTGGGATGTTTGTTGGAATGATGTTTCTAATTATTAAATTATGTAGCATTACATCATTTGGATTTTCTTATACTGCCCCTTTTGCACCTTTCATAAAGTCAGGAATAAAAGATTCATTTATAAAATGTAGAAGTAAAAAGTATAAATTAAGAAATCCACTTACTGCAAAAAAGAATTTAGTGCGAGGTATAAATCATGAAAAAAATTAAATTAATTATTTTACTTCCAATACTTATCATTATATTAAGTGGATGTCTAAACTATATAGAGTTAAATGATATTGGAATAATTGATGTTATATGTATTGCAAAAGATGAAAAAAATTACTTTGTAAGTATCAATATGTTAAACCCAAGTATAAAAGATGAAAAAAAAGAAAGAAAAAATTATAAAGTAGATGCGCCTACTATTGAACAAGCATTTGATAAACTATATCTTTTAACTGCTAAAAGTATAAACCTATCCCATTTAGAATTATTAATATTAAGCCCCAATTTAAGTAAAAATGATTATAATTCGATTAAAGATTTCTTTTTGAATAGAAATGATTCCAGAAATACATTTAGTGTTGTGATACTTGAAAATTATAATAATGATAATCTATTCAAATTTGATCATAAAGAAATAAATTCTTTAATTAATACAAACCATATAGATGATGGTATAGTTTGTCCTAAAACTTTTGATCAAATTATGGAAGACATATTAAATTTAAGCATTAGTTATATACCAACTATATCTATATCAGATAAAATTGAGATTTTAGGATATAGAGCTGTCTATTCAGAGTCTAAATTACTATCAATAAAAGAAAGTATTACTTATAATTTTTTGACTAATAAAATATTAAAAGCCAATTTAATAGATGAAAACCTAAATTTAAAAATAGATAAATCAGTCACAACCACTTCCATAAATAAAAATAATATAGAAATAAATATAAACTCTACAATAACTGATTATAGTAAGAATAAAAATATTAGCAAAACCTATAACAATTTAATTAAATCTTACATATTAGAATTCTTAAAAAACAATAATACAAACTATTTTACTCAGTTAATAAAAAAATATAATTATAGTTACTATAAAAAAAATAAAAATATAAAACCAAAATTTAAAGTAAATGTTACAAGTAAAGTTAACGAGGAGGCAAAAGAAAATGAATAATGAAAATACATCCTCATTAGAAGTATCAATTCTATCAACATTTTTATATAAATCTTTCTTACTAATTGGTGGTATAAATATTTTATTAAAAATAAATAAAGCAGATATAATTATAAGTTCTATAGTTGGCTTTTTATTAGGTGCTATAATATTATTTTTATTTACAAAAATAGGTAAGATATTACCTGAATATAATATATTTGAAAAAATTGATCACTTGTTTTCAAAAAACATTTCTAGAATAATTAAAATATTGTTGTTAATTCCTGTTTTAATATTTTGTAGTTATAGTCTATATAGTCTTTCTTTGTTTGTGCAGTTTGCATTGCTTAGTAATGTAGATATATTACCCATAAGCATACTCATTATGTCATCTGTATATTATGTATCTAAAAAAGGCATTAATACGCTTACTAAAACAAGTTTAATATGTTTTTTAATATTCATAATTTTAGAAGCAATATCAATAATGTTTTCATTAACAAATGTAAATTCACTAAAAATTCTTCCTCTTTTTGAAAGTAATTTACAACAAACATTATATAGTAGTTTTATATATATAATATTAATTATATCTCCATTATTCTTATTATTAATAATTCCTAAAGCAAAAATTAACCATAATGAAAAATTAACTAAATACATTAAAATATTCTATATTATTTCTGGATTATATATTTTTTTCAATTTTATATTAGTTTTATCAATAATAGACTCAAAATTATTATTACTAGTTAATTACCCTGAATTATTTATATTATCTAAAATATCATTGTTAAACTTCTTTGATAGGATGGAAAACATCTTAGTTTTTAAACTAATATTTGATTCGTTTTTCTTAATAAGTTTATCAATTATATATATTTCTAGTGGATTATTTACATTAATAAAAAGAAAATTTTTTTATAAATATACCCAAATAATAATAATGTTAATAGTTTTACTAATATCTAATTTATTTAATATAGAGTTTTTACTTATACCTTCTCTTATTATGTTTATTTTAGTTAATACATTTATTTTATTGTTTTATAAGTTGTGCTAAATTTATTTGCTTTCAATTTGATTATTTAAGTATTTAAACAAAAGATCAAAACACTTTGAAATACCATCTTCAAGTTTTGTTGAAATCTTATTTCCAAGTCTAGAAACTTTATTATCATAGTTATTATTTTTATCAGTTATATAATCATTAATATCTATATTTTTACCTGTTTCTATATCTTTTTCAAACTTCTTTATAGATTCTTCGGTTAATTGTGTTTTTTTAGACAATTGATATTCATAATAACCATTCCTGCTTGCAAACATCATAAATGCAAAAGTAATAATAAGTACTATAAATATAAATTTAAATATTTTATCAATCTTCATTATAATCACCAATATATTCTGATAATATTTTTGCTACAACTTCAACTGTATTATACACTTCATTTAAAGTATTATATTGACCACCAAATTCAATTAAAATACAGTTTTTAGAAAAGTCTTGATTATATACTCCATTAACACCCGGACCACTTTTTTTATATATTCCACGTGATAATCCCGGATATCTTTTGTTAACTTCATTATTTATATATTCAATCATTTTTAAATTATCATTATATTTTTTATTTTCAAGACCAAGAAGTAACATTATCTTTGCATAAGTTTTACCATTTATTTCAACAGTTGATATTTTTTTAGAAACAGAATCTCTGTGTACATCAATATAAAATTTTAAAGACGGATTTTTTTTAGAAGCCTCTTCTAAAAAAGTTCTTGTTACTTTATAACTATATCCATATCTCCATTTATTTTTATTTAATACATTATTAACACTAGATTCTTCTACAATTGAAAATATATCATATTTTTCGAGTTGTTCTTTTAGCATATAACTTGTAGTCATAACAGTAGGAATAATATTATATAAATCACTTTCCGTAGAAGAATACTTTTCTGTTTGATGAGTGTTGTAAATATAGACAATTGGATCTTTAGTTTGTGGTTTTGGCTTATTGGTTGAAACAGTTTCAGTTTTAGTGTTGTTTGGAGTTATAGTAGTGCCTTTATTTAAAATCAACCCATTATGTTGGAAACTAATTAACTTTTTTATATCTAATTTTTTTCTATTTGACGTAATGGAATCATTATCTAGATAACTGAACTCTTTTTTCCATGCATTTAATATATTTATATTTCCAATATAGATTTTATGATTTTGCAAACTAGAATATATAAACACTATAAATATAATTATTATTGTCAGTATTGTAACCCTTTTTAATATATTTTTCATATTATCACTATAACAATTATAAGATATCTAATTTAATTTTTTTGTCAAAAAAAAGATTTATATTTTTCTTTTATGAAATATAAATCCTATAACTGGTCCCAATAAAATTAATGCTGTTAAAGCAATATAATATTTTTTTAAATCATATGTTTTCTTTAACAATTCATCATTTATTTTAAATGTTGATAATATATTGTTTAATTCATCACTATCTAAATAGTTTTTATTAGTAGATGAAATTGTAACATAATAAATATAGTTTTTTGATGATGTAACATATTGTCTTTGATATACCATGCTTCTATTTTTACTGTCTAGTTCTATAGAAGAAGTAACCTCTAATATTATTGCTTTATAATTATTTATATAACCTAGTTTGATATCAGATGCATCAATAGAATGGCTTTTATTTAATGGCTTAAAGTCCTTTTTTAGTTTTTCAACATAGTTTGCTTTTTTTAAACTTTTATCATTATAATTATTAATATTTAATTCTTTTTCATTATCTGTTGTAAATATATAAATACTTGTTTTATCAGTTTCTGTTTCTTTTTCATAATAATTTTCCTTAGTAGAAGTAAAAGTGCTTGGAATGTTAATGCTATACATTGATGAAGCATTTACATTTGTAATAAACATGCAAAGAAGAACTATTATAAATATTATTTTTCTCATTTTATCACCGCTTAATATGGTATCATAAATACTAAAATTAATCAATTGGATGGATTTTTTCATGTAGAGTTCTATTTATTGAATTAGATATCACCTTGGATAACTTATCTATTAGAAAGTCTACCTCTTTTGGTGTAACCATCATATTATATCCAATTGGAGTTAGCACCTCAAATATTAATTGTTTTATTTCATCATCATTTAACATTCCAATTTCACCTAAAAGTTTTTTCTTTTCTTTTGTAGTTAAAAAGTCATCATTATCTTTTAAATAATTAATTGAAGTAACAGGTTTTAACTTATTTACAGAAGAATTAAAATTCTTTTTGCTATAACTAAATTTTTTCATCAAATAACTAATAGTATCGCTTACAATTGTAACTGCATCAACAACGGTTGGTACGCCAATAGCAATTACTGGAATTCCTAATGTATCCCTTGATAGTTCTCCCCTATTATTTCCAACTCCACTTCCAGGAAATATACCTGCATCTGTAAGCTGAATTGTTTTATTCACTCTAGAAATAGATGATGATGCAAGTGCATCAACTATTATTACAAAATCTGGAGAAGTTTGAGATATTATTCCTTTTATAGTATCTTTGGTTTCTATACCAGTCAATGCAAGAACGCTTGGTTTAAATGTTGAAACATTTCTATATCCATCTAGAACAGAGACATCCTCCAAGTCAAAAAGATGTTTTGTAACAATTATATTTTCAGAGACTTTAGGTCCAAGTGAATCCGGTGTTGAATTGGCATTTCCTAGCCCTATTATTAGACATTTATCACTAGATAATATGTTCATATGCATTAGTAATTTTTTCAATTCATCAGAAAGTACTTTTTCCACTTTTTTACTATTTTCTATATCTGTAATATCATTAAAACTTATAGTAATATATCTGCCTTTTTTCTTATTACAATACTCCTCGGCTTTCTTAGATATAGTGATGTCATCAATGGTGATATCTTCATTAACAACTTGACTTTTTGTTATTCCTTCTGTTAATTGGTCAATATCACTTTCAATTATCAAATCGGTTCTTACAGAATATTTACTTAAATCAATTTCATGAGACATTTTCTTCACCTATAGTTATTATTACCTAAAAATAATAAAAATAAGCAAAAACTACACAAATTATTTGCTTTTTTTATTTTTTTTTGCTAAAATGTAGGTAGTCTTTAAAAAGCGAGGTGAAAATATGCCAAATATTAAGAGTGCTAAAAAACGTGTTTTAACAAGTGCTAAAAAGCAAGTAAGAAATAATGATATAGTTTCAAGTATGAAAACTGCTGTTAAGAAGCTAGAAAAAGAAGCAAAACACGGTAGCAAAGATAATGCAGCTGAAAAGTTAAATGTTGCAATAAAAAAGATTGATAAAGCTTGCTCAAGTGGTTTAATTCATAAAAACAAAGCTGCTAGACAAAAATCAAGATTAACAAAGCTAAAAAACAACATGGAGTAATTATTATTAATTACTTTTTTTTATTTGTCTTGTGTTGTATATAAATTTTATCATTATTTTTTTAGTTTACTTATATATTTAAATTTGCTAAAATTAAAGAGGTGAAAATATGAAAAAATTTATAACTTTTATATTCTTGGTTACATTACTAGGAACAGTATATTTTTATAGGAATGATATTGGTGCATTTTATTTAACTCACTTTTCTACAGTAGATAAAAATGTTACTTTAGATAAAAAAAATAAATATTATAGAGACTATGATTATAATTTTGTAAAACCTACTAATAACTTTAATGTAAAAACAAAAGATGAAATAATTAATGTATATTACACTATAATAAATAGTGGAACAGATAAATTTACTTTTTATTGCTCAAATGAATATAAAAATTGTATAAATGATGTTGTATCTATTGCTGAGAATCAAGAAATACTTTCTGATATAAATAGCTTTGTAAATCCTTTTAATAGTTTTAGTAATATAGAAACAAATTATGACACTCTTGGAAGAGTAACTTTAAAAGTAAATAAAGCCTATACTGAAGATGACATAGATGCAGTTAACAAAAAAATTGATGATATCATCAAAAAAGAAATTAAAGATATTACAGATAAAAAAGAAATTATAAAAACATTTCATGACTATGTAATAAATAATACTAAATACGATTCAGAAAAAAGTGATAAAAATATTGATAAATATAAATCTAATATAGCATATGGTCCCCTATTACAAGGTTATGGATTATGTGGGGGTTACACAGATAGTATGGCAATCTTTCTTGATAGATATAATATACCAAATTTCAAAATAATTAGTGAAAACCATATATGGAATGCTGTTTATCTGGATGGAGATTGGTATCACTTAGATTTAACTTGGGACGATCCTGTTACATCCGATAAATCAGATGTGTTAGAATATAATTTCTTCCTAATAACAACTGATGAATTAGAACAATTAAAAACAAATCAACATGTATATGATAAAACTGTTTTTAGTGAATTAACAAAGAATTAATTTGAACATAATAAAAAATCTCAACATTGAGATTTTTTTAGTTATATGGTTGCCCCGGCTAGATTCGAACTAGCGAATGGTGCGGTCAGAGCGCACTGCCTTACCACTTGGCTACAGGGCAATGAAAAAAGTATAAATACTTTCTACTTTCTTTTACGAATAAAGTAACTTATTATATATGATAAAAATATTGCAAATATAATTACATAAGCCCACATAAGTAATGTGTACAAAAGTCCAGATGAATATTTACCAATTATTTGGCCAATAGATTCTGGTAAATACTTATCGATTAAAGACTTTAATTCTGGAACAGTATTATTTTTTATAAATGTCATTATTCTTAGAAAAATATCTATTATTGCAAAAGCATAAACAAAAGATGAAAACTTTCTAAAAAATACGACTACAACAATTAATAAAATTAAAACGATTGCTAAATCTATATACACAACTTATCACCTACATTAATCATGATACCATATTATCTATTCAATTTCAATTGAAAAATATGGATTATGTTGTTTTTCATAATCAAGTTCAGTAATATCACCATGTCCAGGATATATAGTTAAATTCTTATACTTACTTATATTATTTAAACTTTTTAGCATTGAAATAAAGCTTCCTGTAGGTAAATCACATCTACCGATTGTATCTTTAAATATAAAGTCACCTGTAAAAATAACATGCTCTTTTTCAAATAAAAAAGATATTGAGTCACTAGTATGACCAGGTGTATAAATCACTTTAAAATTAAAGTCAGAAATACTATTAAATCCTTCAACTAAGTTTTTATAAGAAAAAACATCACATTTATATTTGTTTGATATTTCCTTTAATGCACCAATATGATCTGAATGATTATGTGTTATGAGAATAGCATTAACGTTCTTATTCCCAACTTTATTAATTATTGCATCATAGTCATCACCAGGATCAATTATAATTGAATTCTCTTTAATTGTTAAAATATAACAATTTGTTTGTAATTGACCTACTTTTACTATATCTATTTCCATAACTTTCTCTTACACTTTGCTGGATATTCTTCATTTATAACTTCAAAGAAATCATCAACAGTTGCTTCACTGTTACGAAGTGTAAATCTAGCCATTCTAGCAATCATATTTAATTCTATATCTCTTTGCTCTCCAAAACGTTTCAAACTTTCTTCTGAAGGAACAAAAACATTAAATAAATGTTGCATTCTCTCTTCCGAATATCCCTTTAACTCTACACCACATATTGGACAAACAAAATCAGAAGTATTATCTTCTTTTTTATTTTCCTCAATTAATATATCGTGTGAGCAAATATGATAGTAGTCATTTAGCTTTGTTAATATTGCAGTTTTTAACTCTTTCATATTTTCTAATTCTATTTTATTTTCAACTGATGCCAAATCTAATTCAGCTAACATGTTTCTCATAGCTTCTACTTTTTCATGAATTTCAATTGCATCTTTTATCTTTGTCATAATATCTCCTTCTGCTTAAATAAGCAATTCCTTTTTAGATACAATATATTATATTATGAAATGTTAATAAATTCAATCTAAAATAGAAATTAGATTATTATATTCATCTAAACTAGTACTAGAATATTTTTCATTGTCAAACAAATAATCATATCTAAATAGAGAAAATCCACCATATTTTTTTATTTTCCTAATCTCTTCTATTTGTCTTTTTATAATATCTGAGTTATTAATCCATTCGTTTTCGCCACTTTTTGCATATTTATCAACTCTACCCGTTTTATAAAATGCAAGCGCTGGTATAAGTTTTATACTATCCACTTTTATAAGATTATCCCACTCGTTTAAAGTTTCTATAAATGGTTTAACTTCGTTTAAAAATCCAAAATATATTTGTGGCATTATATAATCAACATAACCATCACTACTTAATATCTTTTTTACATCTAAATAATGTTTATTATAGTTATTCTCAATATTACCCTCTGGAGATATACCAAACTTTATGTTACTATTAACCGATTTTATTGTTGAATAAACATTTTTAATCATATTTAGAATAACACTATATTTATAATCTTCATGTGACAAATCTCCACCACTATTTATATAATCTTGATAATTTTTTAAATCAATGTCATAGTCTGGATAAAAATAATCATCAAAATGAATTCCATCTATGTCATAATTAGTTATTATTTCTTTAATTCCATTAATAATGAGTTCATTTGTAACTGATGATGCCGGATTATAAAATATACCTTTACCTTCAACTAGCTTTGCATCATTATTTGATATAAGTTCGGCAATTTTTGTATTATTTTGAAGTGAAGACAAATTAGTACTACTTGAAATTCTATATGGATTTATCCATGCATGAACTTCTATATTTCTTTTCTTTGCTTCATCTATTATATATTTCAATATATCATATTCAGGTGATTTTTGATTAACTTTAACAGTATCAGAAAGTGGATATACATTTGATGGATATATTGCATCAGAAAATGCTCTTACATGTAAAATTATCATATTGAATTTACTTGACTTTAAATTATTTAGAATATTTATTATATTTTGTTTACTTTCTTCTTGTTGCTTGTTTTTCAAATATTTTTCAAGTTCCAAATAAGATAAAAACACTGCTCTTTTTTCTTTTGTTTCTGTCCCTACTACATCCTTTACTTTTTCATTATTTTTCTTTTCTATCATAAAAAAAGATAGTATAAAAAATAAAATAACAAATAATATTAATAAAAATTTCTTCATAATATCACCATTAAATATTATGAAGAAATGTTTTTTACAAGTATTAGTATTATAACCTATTTATCTACATTATTTGTAATAAACATAGCATCTCCAAAAGAGAAAAATCTATATTTATTATCTACTGCTTCTTTATATGCTTTTAATATCATCTCTTTACTTGATAATGCACTTACTAGCATTATTAATGTTGACTTTGGTAAATGAAAATTAGTGATTAGATTATCTACTATTTTAAATTTATATCCAGGGTATATAAAGATATCTGTAAATCCACTACATTCTTTTAATGTACCAAATCTATTCATAACAGTTTCTAAAACCCTAACGGTAGTAGTACCAACCACCACTACTTTTTTTCCACTATTTTTAGTTTTATTTATAATATCACAATCTCTACTCTTTATTTCATAATATTCACTGTGCATTTTATGTTTAGTGACATCTTCAACATTAACTGGTCTAAATGTTCCTAATCCAACATGTAATGTTACATATGCAATGTTTACATTTTTTTCTTTTATTTTACTTAATAACTCTTTTGTGAAGTGAAGTCCTGCGGTTGGTGCAGCAGCACTTCCTATGTTCTTAGCATATACAGTTTGATATCTTGTTTGATCTTCTAGTTTTTCATGTATATATGGAGGAAGTGGCATCGTACCTAGTTTATCTAATATTTCAAATAGAATTCCGTCGTATATAAGTTCAAATACTCTTATGCCCTCTTCTTTTTCCTCAATACATTTTGCTTTTAATAGCCCATCTCCAAATGAAATAATTGTTCCTAGTTTTACTCTTTTTGCTGGTTTTACTAAACTTTCCCAGATATTAGAATTTGTATTTTTTAAAAGTAGCAATTCTATTACTGCACCAGTTTCTTCTTTTACACCAATTATTCTTGCTGGAATAACTTTTGTATCATTTAAGACAAGTGTATCCCCTTCTTCTAAATAATCAATTATATTAGTAAATTTTTTATGAAAGATATTTCCATTTGTTTTATCTAAAACTAAAAGTTTCGATTCATCTCTTTTTAAAAGAGGAGTCTGTGCAATTAATTCCTCTGGTAAATAATAGTCAAAATCTTCTGTTTTCATACTGCCCTCCTTTTATATCCTGTTGTTAAAGATTCTTCTTTCATTCTTATATATCCATCTAAATATTCTCTATATATTTCTATTAAATTTTCTTTTTTGCTTTCAATTAAATCTTCAATAAAAATATCATTTAATATTTTCAAATTAATAAAATCTTCTTCTTTTCTAAGTGGTGATGTAAACGATGCATAATAATCCCCTGTGATTATAGTTTTGGTTGGAGTGGATGTATAATACCACATTTCATAATTACCTTTATACTCAGCAACTTCTTTTACGTTGTATATAAGTGGAACTACATCATATATCTGTTTAGTTAAATAACTATTTAATAATAAGTTAAACTCCCTAGGAAAAGGTAAATTGTATTCTGAATTATCATCTGTGTAGCCTTTAAACTCTTTCCCATTAGTTCTTTTTGAATATAATAGTTCAGCCAATTGATTACTTAAACATATATAATCACAAAGTTCACTTTCTTCATCAACAATATCAAAAACATCGTCGTGTTCTAGCTCCAAATCAATTTGAACTTTTTTCTTTTCGATATTAAAACCAATAACATCTCCCTTTTGGTTTATTTTAAAAGAAAAACAAAATGCATTTTTTTCTTCTTCTTCACATAATGAATAATTTCTTAATGCACCTTTAGGTGAAAACTTTGCAACCTTTTCTTCTTCTCTTCTTGCCCACATTTTTACATAATATAATGATGATTTATTATCTGTTATAGGGTCTGCAATATACACTTTTAAATTAAAATTATTATTTTCATCAATAGTTATACTATAAGCATCATCTTTTACCATTGTACCTTTTCTATCAATACTTAAAATATCTCCTAAATATCTATTATTATTCATCTATTTCACCTACATCTAACTCAATTTGTATACTTGTTCCACTCTTTGGATTTAATCCCAAGTGTTTATATCCCTTATCAGTGACAACTCTTCCTCTAGGAGTTCTTTTTATATAACCATTTTGTAATAGAAATGGTTCATAAACATCCTCAATGGTAGTAACTTCTTCTCCAATAACACTTGCAATAGATTCTATTCCAACTGGACCACCATTAAATTTTTCAATTATTCCACGTAATAGTTGATGATCTGTTTCATCAAGTCCATCTTGATCTACTTTTAATTTTCCTAACGCTTCTTTTGTAATATCAAGTGTAATAATACCATTACCCATAACTAATGCAAAATCTCTTACACGTTTAAATAGTCTATTTGCAATTCTAGGTGTCCCTCTACTACGACTCGCAAGTTCCTTTGCGGCATCATCTTCTACTGGAACTCCTAAAACTCTAGATGTTCTTTTAATAATTTCCACAAGTTCATCAGTTTCATAATACTTTAACTTTGAAATTATACCAAATCTATCTCTTAATGGACTAGTTAAATCTCCAGCTCTAGTTGTTGCTCCAACTAATGTAAATGGAGGTAAATTGATTTTAATATTTTTACTATTTCCTTCACTTCCAATAATAATATCAAGTGTAAAATCTTCCATAGCAGGATATAATATTTCTTCAATATATGATGGCATTCTATGTATCTCATCAATAAATAATACATCACCTGGTTCAAGCGATGAAAGTATTGCAGCTAAATCTCCTGATTTCTCAATACTAGGTCCACTTGCTGTTTTGATAGATGTACCCATTTCATTTGCTATTATATATGCAAGGGTTGTCTTACCAAGTCCAGGTGGACCATATAATAGAACATGATCAAGTGTTTCACCTCTCATTTTAGCAGCTTCTATAAAAACTTTTATATTTTCTTTAACATCCTTTTGTCCAATATACTCACTTAAAAGTTCAGGTCTTATAGATTCCTCATTAATATCATCACCATCTATTTTTTCTTCACTAAGTATTTTTTTCTCATCCATCATAACCCTCCTCATTTAAAAAAGATAACATATCAGTCCAACTATCTACTCTTTCCCTTTTATTATCGCCTTTTCCAAATAAAATTGGTTTAGTAGATGTATCAACAAGTGAATCATAAACACTAATATTATCATCAATCATATAATCTATTTTTTCTTCTATACAAATATCTCTTTTATTTTCATATCCAAATAACAATTTATCATAAATAATACCATTTTTATTTAAATAGTCAACTGTCAAATCATAAATATTATTGCTATATCTATTACTTCTAGCAGTAATTATATATATTGTATTACCCTTTTCTTTCAACTTGTTTATTGCACTAACACATCCATCTTTTAGAGTTACACTAGAAAGTACCGGTTCTATATATTTCTCAAGTAATTCTCTGTAATCATTAAGTTGTTCAGTTGTATAATTACAATAATCTTCACTAGGATCACTATCCATTCCACTTTTTTTAATATACTCCATCATCTTTTCTGTTGTATTAGTTATAGTATCATCAATATCAATTCCTATTCTCACTTTGCATTTCTCCTCTGTATTTATCAAAATTTATCTTTTTAACTTTTCTTAAATAACATTCTCCACACAATGGATAATATTCTATATTTTTTGCTCCATCAATAACTATTTCCTCACCTTCGGTTTCAAAAACTCCGTTCTTACATCTTCCAACATATCTTGCTATATTACCACATTTACAAAGTGTAGTTAATTCTTCCAATATATCAGAAACTTCTAAAAGTCTTTTACTACCTTCAAATGATTCCAACATAAAATTTGTTCTAAGTCCATAGCAAAGCACAGGTATATCCATGATTTTTGAAATAATCCACAATTCATCTACTTGTGATGAAGTTAAAAATTGTGATTCATCCACTAAAATACAATTTATATCATTTAAATGATTTTTAAGTTTTTCTGCAATTGAATCATTTTTTAAAATCAAAAAATCAACATTTCTTTCAAGTCCAATTCTAGATGAAATTTTATTACCTGCTTTAGTATCAAGTGCTGGTTTTAATACTAAGACTTTATATCCATTTTCTTCATAATTATATGCAGTTCTCATTAAATCAATGGTTTTACCTGAATTCATACTTGCATACTTAAAATGCATCTTTGCCATGTTACACCTCTATTTTAATAATAATTTTAGTGCTTCTTTTACTTGATCTTCTATAGATAAGCTAGCATCTATTTTATTTATTATAGTCTTAAACTCTTTTTCTTTATAACCTAAACCTTTTAATACTTCAATCAACTCTTCATAAGAATTACTGTTTACTATACTATCTGTATTTATAACACCAAGTTTTCCTTTTAAATCTAATATCATTTGTTTAGCAACTTTATCACCTATTTTAGGAAACTTCTTTAAATAAAGAATATTTTCTCTTTCAATAGCATCAACAACACCAGATACTGAACCTGTTGCAAGTATAGGTAAAGCCATTTTAGGTCCCAATCCTTTAACACTAATCAGTTTTAAAAACAACTCTTTTTCTTCTATTGTTTTAAATCCATATAGTGACAACTCATCTTCTTTTACATTTTGATACACAAATACTTTATATTCATTATTTTCCTGAAATGAATATGGATTCGGTGTATATATTAAATAACCAATACCATTATTATCAACTACTATTGAATTAGAATAGATACCAGTTATAACTCCTTTTATATAATCATACATATTAATACCTCCAGAATAATTATACAACATATTTTGTTTTCTAAAAAGCATTCATTAATATATTCATACTCTACATTTAAAATATATAATACAATTGTTTGATAGTCAACCTTTCATCATGAATTTTAAAAAGAAAAAGCTACCATTTCTAAGTTGGTAGCTCTCAGTCTTACTTATTAAACTTGTTTAAATGTTAAATCAACTAAATAGTTTAACTTCTCATTAGTTACTACTTTTGTAGCAGTTAGTGGAAATTCCATTTTTATAACAAAACTATATTGTTTAGAGGTATCAATTACTATTCCTGTTTCTGCGGTATGTGTAAGCCTAATTTCATTTTCATGTGTAGTTTGTGTAATTAAAATATCATCAAGCTTTGCTGGAATATTACCATTATTTGTAACAACTACATCATATTCAACATAATCACCAGGTTGTAACATTGTAAGTGCAATATTTGCACTTGTTTTATTTTGACTATCTATTGTTATAGATTGTGTCTTTGTATTTGTTTCATTTTCTCTTGCATTAATTGATTCTATTTCAACATCCCATTTACCAGTTGTTTTACTAGTTCCTTTCACATTTAATCTTGTTGTTGCAAAGGCGTAACCTATTGCCATAAAAACAAGCATACATATCAAAACCATTATAGCAATATTTCTATTTTTCTTACTTTTCAACCTTAATCACCTTATCTTTTCTAATAAAAATATATCATATAAAACTTGTTTTTTCAATCAAAAGCTAGTTAACTACTTATGGCTTCTTGCACTATCAATTGATTGTATTTTTTTTGACATTAGTTTTATTTCATCATTTATTTCATTTTCTGCATATGTTTTATTTAATGAATTAGGCATAACATACTTTCTTATATTACAATCATTATCTATTATGACATACCAATCTTCACCAAAGCTTGCAGATTTTAAATTGCTCATTTCTTCTTCTTCACACATAACATCACAAAAGTCTATGCCATCTAATAATTGATTAATTATTTCCAGTTTTAGTTTATGTTCTTGTATTTGTTGTGTATCGCTTCCACTATATCTACAGATTTTATCTCTTACTGGCTTATACTTTTCTGTATTTTGTGGACCAAGTCTTATCTCTAATTCTTTTGTATTGTCCTTTTTAGTAAGCACTACTGCATTCATGGAACTAACATCAGAATAAAAATCTCCCAATCCACTCTTTATATTTGAAACAGTTAAAGGAAAGTAAACTCTTTTCTTATCAGCAAGCAATGCATAACTTTTCGATATAATAACATTTTCTATTGGGTACATACTATCTTTTGTTAAATCTATAAGCATATTAGAAACTTTACAACAGCAATTAACTAAATCAGCATCACTATAGTTTTTATCCTTAGAATATCTTAGTTCGTTTAAAAACACAGTATTTCCATTTCTAAATCCACTAACACGACTTATCAATTGATTAGATTCATTACTAAATCTAATATGAAAACCATTTGGATTAGTAATACAAAAGTTTAATAATGACTCTGCATTACCACCGATTCTCATACAAGCGCCAGTTCGTTCACCATAAGTTATATTAATAATGTTTGTATTATTACCTACTACTACGTTAATTACTTTTCCATTTTCTAGTGTAACATCTTGATCAAATGAAGGTATAGTAACGTATTCTTTTTGATACAATTTTTTAACATAATTTGATGCAATTCTAAGTCTATCTTCATCTAGTATATTACTAGCAGATTCAGGTGCTGGATTGCTTTTTATTAAGAGATAATCTTCTTCACCAAATAATTTTTTATACTTTATTGAGCTTTCACCATAAGCACTAATTAGTTTTAACATATTTATTATAGGAATATTTAAATTATTAATGTTAAGACTATCTACATATTCCTTTATTACTTCATAGTAATTAATCAAAATATACGAAGCTTCTATACCATCTATTAATCCCATACTCTCTAATTTTTTATCAAAGATACTACCAAAACCTAAAAATCTATATTTTTTTAACACTTCCACTAAGCTATTATAAGTATCTGAATCTTTCATTAAATTACATAAATGTTGAGTATCAATATTACATACTAACGTAATATATTCTTCGTTTGTTGCATCATATGGAGCATATTCAAATTTTATATCTCCATAGTTTGGTGAAGGCAATAGATCTAACTCATATAATCTAGAAAATATTCCATTGAATGCAACTAGATTTTGTATTACTCTACTACGAATAGCATTATTCTCAAATTGAACATTTGGATTTCTTTTGAATTCGAACACCTTTCTTAGTAGTTCTTCATCATCAACTAATTCTCTTGAATCTTTATCCAATTTATCTTTATTTAATTTAACTACTTCTAATAACGACTTATATGTAATTTGCTTTTCTACTAAATGTTTTATCAAGGCATTCTTATTATATATTTTTTTTAATTTCATAGAAGATAATGTTTTATCCATTTCACAATTTATATAATAATTTTTACATTGCATTAGATAATAATTAGTAATTTCATGAAGTTTATTTAGTGCATCAATATCCTGCTGCATTAACTTTTTAATAAATCCATCAAAATTTGTATAGTTATTCATTATTTCATTCATTATTTTAGTCATTTTTTTTGATTGTTCTTGTGTTGTAAAATTCTTAATTGATTCAAGAATAAATTGTATTGTTTTTGAAAGCTCTTCTTCTCTACCATCATCAATTATAGATTTAAGCATTGGGAAAGTATTATATAAATCTTTATTCTCTATTTTAAATTTAAATGATAGGTATGAATTAATCATATCATTAACAACATCCATATTTAATTTTGTATCTTGACTAGTAAGTAAATCTATATACTTATTAAACATTTCTTCATCTAAATTAATTAATGATTTTAAATTATGATTATCTATATACTTTAATGTTTTTAATCCAAATTTAGCTATAAATGTTGTTAAATGATTTGGATTTAGTTTTAATGCTTTTGAATATGTATCAATAAAAGATTGACATTCTCCTATATAATTAGGAAAAAACTGATAATTATCAATTACTCTTTTTAAATATGAGAATGGCACATCGCATAATGCCAAAATTTGAAGACTTAAAATGTTTTGACTGTGGTGTTGGGCAATGAATAATTTATAAGATTTATTTGCTAGCTTTTTTGTTTCATCAAATACGATTTTCTTAGAATTTATGCTTAAAATAATATCTGCTTTATATCCTTCTATTTCTATTTTATCTATTGCTCTTTGCTTATATAAATCTTCATCAAATCTTCTTATAATATGGGATTTAGCAGAATCTGTTGTTAACAAGCTTAAACACTTTTCCTTTTCCATATCTGTTGATAATAAATATATTGTTTGTGCTTTAAGACTATCTGATGTCATAGTAGAAATATATTTTATAGCAGTTTCATAAGGTAAATAAATTAAGCTTTGTAATACTTCTACCTTTACATATTGGCTTTCTATATAATTCATTGCATTTAGTTTTAACTCATCACTTTTAAATTCTTTAATAATACCTAATCTATAATATTCATCATCTAGTTCACCTAACATGCTTAGCTTTTCTTCATCCGTTTTTAACTGCTTTATTAAAATAGATTTATATAAATCATTAGGACTTTTTTTTATTTCTTCTTTAGTTGCTGAAGTAATTCTACTTATATTACTTAACAAAGTTTGCTTTAACTCATCTGATTTAAAACCTGAAATAACTTCTATTTTTTTCTCATCATTAGTTATATATTTTAATGCCATTAGTTTTAATTCATCTGATGAAAAATCCTCTATTATAGATAATCTATCTTCATCATCAATAATTCTATATAGCTCTTTTAGTTTATTTTCTTCGCTAATAAAGCTTTCAATAATTTTTTTTAAATAACGTATAGATACTAAATAGTCTAAGCATTTAATTTTATCTTCATCTAATCTAAATTCTGAAACAAGCAATGCTTTATCAAAATCCTCTGATATTTCACTTAAGTGCTCTATCTTTTTTTCATCCGAAGTAAATGTTTTTATAATCGGCTCATTACTTCCTGTTTCCCTAACACCAGATAAATATTTTTCCTTTTCATCATCATCAAGTGGACTTATAACATATACAATTGATACATCATCAAACTCATCTATTCTATTCTTATATAATAATGTTGCTTCTTCTCTAGTGAAAATACTTTTAAATATTTCATTTGAATAACTGCTGGCTGAAATCTCATAGTTTTTTACAAACTCTATTCTATCATCTAATGTAAAACTACTAACAATTTCATTATATTTTTTATCACGTATTAACCTATTTAATTCTTCTATTAGTACATTATTCATTACTATTCACCTAACCCACATAATACTATATTTTTTTAACAAGAAGTGCTATCTTTATTTTTCCAAACCCAATATTACTTAAATTGTTAATACTTACTTCAAAGGTAACTTTATCCCCGGCTTTTATACTATCCCTTTCAAAAGAATCATAAATGTTTTTATATAGAAGTGTATATTCAACACCCTTATTACTTCTTATTATTCCAGTATGACCATCATAAAAAACAACACTACCTTCTTCTCTCATTTTAATCCCTCTATTTAACTTTAATATATAATTAAATTATAAGTCTTAATACTAATGTTGAAAAGGAAAAAGAGAAATTTTTACATATGTTTTACACTTAGTTTTTATGGAAAACATATTATTAACATGTTATAATTATAAAAGAGGTGTTTAAATGGCAAAAGATAAATTTAACTGTATAGTATTAAAAGTAGATGATGAAACAAAAGAAAAGATGTTAAAATTTTATAAAAATAATGATAGAGGGAAAAAAATTCCTTATGTAACTATGCAAGCGGTCAATGAAGATGTTGTAATAACTATATATGACAAAAATAAAAAGGGCGAAAATAAAGTTATGTTTCAAGGCACTTCTGCTGATGTAGAGTCATCAATTTGGGCAATGGAAAAAACTGCAATAGAGACATCAAAAAAAGAACTTGAGACTGATTATTCAAAATATCATAGAACATCATCAATTGGTTCGGATGAAGTTGGTACTGGCGATTATTTTGGCCCAATTGTTGTAACAAGTTGCTATGTTAACATCAATGATGTTGATAAACTAGATAAATTAGGAATTAGAGATTCAAAAAAAATAACTGACGATAAAATATTGAAACTAGCACCAGAAATAATTAAACTTGTTAAATATAAAAGCATTATTTTAACTAATACTGAATATAATCAAAAATACTCTACTATAGACAATAATATAAATAAGATTAAAGCCATAATGCATAACAAAGTTTTATGGAAAATGACACATGAAGAAACATTAGACTATGATTATATAATAGTTGATGAATTTGCAAGAGAAAATAGATATTATGATTATATAAAAGAATCTACTAATATTCAAAGAGGTATAACTTTTATGACAAAAGCCGAAGATAAAAACTTAGCTGTTGCATGTGCTTCTATTATTAGTAGATACATATTTATAAAAGAATTTGATAAATTAAGTGATGAATTACATATTCCATTACCAAAAGGAGCTGGTCCTATGGTTGACTCTATTGGCAGAGAAATAGTTGAAAAATATGGAAAAGAAAAGCTTAGTTCTGTAGCAAAACTAAACTTTAAAAACACACAAAGAATATTAGGCACACTTATATTTTAATTATTTTCTCAGGTCCTCATATTGAATTATATATAAATCATTGTTTTTATAAAATGCATAGAAAATATTTTCTAACTCTATACCATCGTTTTTTAATTTATTAAACAACCATAATCTATTTTTCTTAATTTGTTTTAATGTATCCATATCAATTACACCATCTAAAATAAGTGGAAGTGGATAACTACCAATTTTCTTGTTTTGACTCCTGAAAACTGATAATTTACCACTCGTTTCTAATACAGCATAGTCGACATCTTCTATGCTTTTTATTTGTTTTTCTCTTAATTGTGTAAGTAAATCCTCTAAATTATATCTCTGTTTAACCATTTCTTTAAAATTAAGTTGTCCTTTATTTATAATTACAGATGGATTTCCATCAAATAAATTTCTTATTTTTGGACTCTTTAAAGAAATATATGAAATACCTATTTGAATAACAGCTAGTAATAAAATTGGCAAAATTGATAAAAAAACACTTTCTTCCCTATTGTCTATTGAAATTGCAGCAAGCTCAGCAATTAAAATAGAAACTATTAAATCAACTATTCCTAGTTGTCCTATTTCTCTTTTACCCATAAATCTATAAATTATAGTAATTAATACATAAAATAACATACATCTATATAAAACAACAAAATAATCCATAATGTTATCTCCTCGTATAATCATTATGATTTAATGTATATATTTTTATTCAAAACATATTGTTTTATAGGAGGATTTATATGTTTATAATAAAATATTTAAAAAGTTTATTATATATATTAATAAGCATTATAGCTTTTGGACTTTTTATAACCACACTTAATTACTTTAATATAATAAGTACAAACACATGTAAATATTTCAAGATTATCTCAATAATAATATCATTTATAATTGGTGGATTATATATCGGAAAAAGAAGTTCAACCAAAGGATATTTAGAAGGATTAAAAATATCTTTGTCTGCAATTGCAATATTAATATTATTAAATTATTTAGGTTTTGATAAATCATTTTCTTTTAAATCAATTATATTTTATATCATTATAATTATTTCCTCAGTATTAGGAAGTATAACTGGAATAAATAGAAAAAAAGCTAAATAAAGGTGATAGTTAAATTAAACTATCACCTTTATTTTATTCTTGAGTATTAATATTTATTTTTATATCTTTTCCATTTATATTTATACTGTAATTATCATCATAATTCTTTATATATAAATAATATTCACTAACCACTATAGTTTTATTTTGATATTTCTTAGTCAATTTGAATGTTGAACCACAACTATCAGATATACTATTAATTTCTTCAAAAGAATCAACTTCCATATAATAATCATCTTTATATTTAGAGATTATTAATGTCGTAGAATTTTTTAACTTTATTATATAAGTTTTAACATCAGTATAACTTGCAAATTTCCATCCATTTTTAACTTTCTTTATTATATTTCCGCCTATTCCTTTACCATTTTTATTATGGCAAAGTACTAAAGCTGATTCCTTACCCATAAGAGTATCAGTTTTAACGTTATTATTCATATATTTAATTGCTGATTCTGGGCTTTTAAAAGTTAAAAATAAGTTTTCAATCGGTGGAAGATAAGCACTTATATTTAATAATATAATAAATACTACTCCTGATATTATAGCTATCCTTTTTTTATTAACTATTTTTGACTTCTTAATTATAAAGAAAGCTATAGAAAATATTAAATAATAAACAACCAATCTAACTGCATTAAACATAAATCCTCCTGTTTTAATGCATTAAGCGAATAAAATTAAAACTTATATTAGTTGCACTTATACTCCTTTTGGATATCAACATAACTACTTAAACTTCTACTGTTGATCCAGCACATAGTAATATTATTTCCTACTACTGTTGTATTACCTAATGCATAATATGTGATACTTTTCCATTATAAATAGATCTTTTGATCATTATTGGAGTACCAACAAGTATCTATATTAATTATAACATCAGTTAAAAAATTTTATATACTTTTTTTACTACATTTAAAATTAAAAAAATTAAAATCTATGTTTTAAAATTTTAACTTTCTTTTCTACATCACAAATTTTATTTTTTACTTCGCTAGATTTATTTTTTGAGTGTTCAACTTGTCTTAAATATATAAGACTTTTATCCATATAATTGTTTCTAGCTAATATTAATGAAGCCTCTAAAAACATAAGATTTTTAGATTCTAAGTCTACATCAGCAGTTTTAATATACTCATCTATTTTTCTTAAATCAATACTATTATTTTCATCAGGTTGTAATAATTCTTCTATTTTAATTGAGAAATCTGTTTTTCTATTAAGTTTTTCTTCTTTATATTCATTATAGTCAAAATATACTTCCTTAGTTATTGTACTTAGAAGTTCAGATAATTTATCAATTTGCTTTGTATCAGTTTTTTCGCTTTCTTTGAGTGAAAATATTTTTTGTTTGCACTTTGATTTTGCCCCATCAATAAATTTAGACAGTTTATGTTTTGGAATAACAGATATAGCATAATTATATACATCATATGCATTATTGATATCATTTAATCTTAAATATATAATGAACAATTGAAGATAAGCATCACACTTTGTATTTCTATCCAATTTTATATACTCTTTTGTTGATTCTAATGCATTTTTATAATCATCACTTACTAAATAAGATCTTCCTAAAAGCTTATATGCATCTACATTATAATTATCTTCTTTTATAGCCCTTTTAAAGTACTTAATAGCACTCTTATAATCTTTAAGATTAAATTTGCTTTTAGCAAGAATAAATAGTGTATATGATGTTGAAACAAGTTTGTTTAAATTAGTTGCGGCAAACATAGATTTATGTAACTTAAAAGAATCAGAAAATCTTTTATAATCATTCTTTAATTCATTATATTTTTTTATTATCTCATAAGATATTGAGTCTTCTACTATCTTATTATTAATATTAAATAATTCATAGTAATAACCATCTTCTATATCAAAGTTTATACACAAATCTATATATTTTTCTAGATATTCTCTTGCCTTAATATTATCATTATTTAAATTTTCAATATATAACTTTTTATATATTGAAATATCAATCTCATCACGCTTTGATAATAATTTATTGACATCTCCCGTTACTTTTATTCTTCCGTCACTAAGAAGTGTAATAATTCCATAAGAGATTAATCTTTCCTTGTTATAATCAGATATACCTAAATAATCCAATTCACTAAGTGTTAATATATTTCTTTCAAATTCTAACACTTTTCTTAATGTAAATACGTTAAATAAATCAATATCTATAATTTTATATTTATTATTACAGTCTCCTAATATGTTGTTATTAATCATTAAACTAATCTCATCATTATTAAAACCAACTTCTATTAGTTTACTTCTTAAAACATTGCCTAAGCTATCTAACATAATCCAAAACCTCCAATAAGCAAATACAATATATTTAATGCTTATATTTGCTTAAAAATTCATCTCTAAATTCTAAAATTCTATTTTCTTTTATAGCACATCTAATATCTTCAGTAAGTTTAATTAAAAATCTAGTATTATGAATAGAAAGAAGTCTTCCACCCAATAGTTCATCAGTAGTTATTAAATGACGTATATAAGCTTTTGTAAAGTTTCTACATGTATAGCAATCGCAAGATGATTCAACTGGTGTAAAGTCCTCCCTAAATTTTAAATTTCTTAAATTGATTTTTCCATTACGTGTAAATGCATTACCATGTCTTGCTATTCTGGTAGAAAGTACACAGTCAAATAAATCAACACCTCTAATTACACCTTCTATTATATCAATGGGATCACCAACACCCATTAGATATCTAACCTTATCTTCTGGTAAATATGGAGTAGAATAATCTATCATTTTATACATTGTAGTCTTATCTTCTCCAACACTAGTACCACCAATTGAATAGCCATCAAAACCAATTTTTACAGTTTCAGTAGCACTCATTTTTCTTAAATCTTCAAATTCACCACCCTGTACTATTCCGAATAAGCTTTGCCTTTCATTTGAGTGAACCGCTTTTCCTCTCTTAGCCCATCTAAGAGTTCTTTCAACACTATTTTTCATATATTCATATGTAGAAGGATATGGTGGACATTCATCAAAGCTCATAGCAATATCACTATCAAGTTTATTCTGAATTTGAATAGATTTTTCAGGTGTTAAAAATAATTTTGAACCATCAATATGACTTTTAAAATTTACTCCATCTTCGGTTATATCTTTTGGTTTTGCTAGTGAAAACACTTGAAAGCCACCACTATCTGTTAAGATTGGTCCTTTATAGTTCATAAATTTATGAAGTCCACCAGCTTTATCAATCAAATCTTCACCAGGTCTTAACCATAAATGATATGTGTTAGATAATATTATTCCGCACTTACATTCATATAATTCTTCAGGAGTTAAAAGCTTAACATTGGCTTTTGTACCTACTGGCATAAACATTGGAGTTTCAAATGTTCCATAGTTTGTTTCAAGTGTACCATAACGTGCACTTGTATTTTTATCTTTATGTAATAAATTATATTTTACTTTCATCTAAATCACCACATATTTAATAATATCATAAAGAAATAGAAAAGACTATAGAAAAATTTCTATAGTCTATGGTCTATAAACAATGTTTGCCTTACCATTCCAACTTGCACCAAGTGTTAAACCAGTTGAATTCTTTCTTCTAATTCTTATGGTTTTATCTGATGTCATTGAGTTAAATGCATAAGTTCCTATACTAGTTACAGATGCTGGTATATCAACATTTCCAAGATTATGATTATTACCAAAAGCTGAATTACCAATTTTTTGCAGTGTATTGTTAAATACCACTTTTTGTAAGCTTCCACCCACTATATAACTTCCAATTTCAGTAAGACCAGTTGCATTACTAAAATCCAAGCTTTTTATGTGTCTATTGTGGCTAGCAATTATTTCATTACCATCCTTAAAATATCCAATCCCAAGATTGTTGCCAATGCTCATTTGATGTGATTTATCAAGGTTTGTATTAGCTTCTTCACTTCCAATTATATAGCATGTACTAATAGAACCTCCTGCTTCAATATATTTATTGCAAGCACTAAGTGCATTCTCATTTTCAACTAGTCCACTATTCGTATCATAATACACGTATATCAATTGTGTTGCTCCAGGGTACACCTCTTCACCATTATCATTTATTGCTATAAAAGATTCAATATTAGCTGGCACCTTTATTTTGGATTTATCTGATAAATCACCAACATTTAATATTACTACATCATAGTTATATGCTACATCAGCTTTGGTTTCACCTGGATAGTACCCTGCAAGGAAACTATTCAGATCCTCTTCACTTTCAAATAAATAATGCTCACGAGTAGAAGCACCATCAGGATCTGATAAAAAGCCAGTTAAAGTTTTCTTGTATCCATTTGTCACTAAATATTTGATATAACTAGAGTTAAAAAATGAATTTTGGTTAACTTTTGTTACAACTGTGTTGTTAACACTATATGGTACATTTATATCTAATCCACAATTTATAAAGTCATAATCTGTTATTAATCCTGTATTATCAACTGCAAAGCAAGTATTAGTAATATCAGGAGTTGATGGATCAACTACACTACTTCCTGTATATTGAACAAATAATAATTCTACATCATAAGTTAATTCATTATTGCCTGCGGGAAGCGATGTTGCTGAAAGTTCAAAATCAATTTTTACTTTTATAGTCTTTTCTTCATTTGGTAATAATAATTCACCCTGACTCATACCGGTATTTGAAAATACAATACCAGAGAAATCAGTATTAGATGTTGCTGAAATTCGACTAAGTGTTGCTTTAATATTTCCTTCATTTCTAACTGTTATATCATATTCAATTGAATCACCTGGTTCATATAAATCAACTACTAGTGTTGTAGATAAAGTTTCAAATGTGTGTGATACATCATACGCTCTTCCACTTTTTTTACTTAATGCTACATTAGTTATTTTTATGTCCCAATCACCCAATACAGTTGTCGAAGTACCAACTTTTATGTTTTCAGAAAGTATGGCATAACCTACTCCCATAAATATCATTAAACATGCCAAAGACACTATAATTATATTTCTTTTTTTTCTGTTTTTCATACTGCCATTTCCTTTCATCATTATTTAGTACTATAATTTAATTCTTAAGGTTTATAAATAACGTTTGCCTTACCATTCCAATTATTACCTAGTGTTAAACCTGTTGAATCACTTCTTCTAATTATGATAGTTTTACCTTCTGCCATTGAGCCAAATGCATCTGTACCTATACTAGTTACAGATGCTGGTATATCAACATTTCCAAGATTATGATTATTAACAAAAGCTGAATTACCAATTTTTTGTAAAGTGCTATTAAATATTACTTTTTCCAAACAATCTCTAGTTATATTACTTCCAATCTCAGTAAGACCAGTTGCATTACTAAAATCTAAGCTTCTTATGTGCTGATTAATAGCTATAATATCCTCGCTATCATTAAAATAGCCTACTGTAAAATCATTTGAAATATTCTCATCAGTCAAAGCTGTTTGATATGGCTCTTCAAGATTTGTATTAGCTTCTTCACTTCCGATTATATAGCAAGTGCTAACAGAACCTCCTGCTTCAATATATTTATTACAAGCACTAAGTGCTTTCTCATTTTCTACTAATCCATAGCTTGTATCAGGAGAATATAAATATATTAATTCAGTTGCACTACTATCTGATACTTCTTCACCATCATCATTTATTGCTATAAACGAATCTATATTTGTTGGTATTTTAATCTTAGATCTATCTGATAAATCACCAACAACCAGTAATATTACATCGTATCCATATGCAAGGCTTGCTTTAGACTCATTCGGATAAAATCTATTTATATAGCTATTTAAAGTTTCTTCGCTTTCAAATAAATAGTATTGACGCATAGTAGAAGTATATGGATCTGATGATATACCTTGTAAATTCTTTTTATATCCATTTGCTTCTAGATATTTAAAATAACCTGAGCTAAAGAATGAATTTTGGTTAACTTTTGTTACAACTGTGTTGTTAACACTATATGGTACATTTATATCTAATCCACAATTTATAAAGTCATAATCTGTTATTAATCCTGTATTATCAACTGCAAAACAAGTATTGGTAATATCAGGAGTTGATGGATCAACTACACTACTTCCTGTATATTGAGCAAATAATAATTCAATTTTATAATTTAACGTTAAATTATCTGCAGGTAATGAAGTTGCGGATTTATCAAATTCACACTTAACAACGATTTGCTTTTCTTCATTTGGTGATAATACTTCACCTTGACCCATACCTGTAGTTGAGAATATTGCTTCCTCATATTTTTTATCAACACTAGATGTAATTTGACTTAATGAAGCCTTAATATTTCCTTCGTTTCTAACTGTTATTGTATATGTAACAGAGTCACCAGGTGCATATAATTCAAGTCCTAGTTCTGCACTTAAATCACTATAATTTGGTTCAGAATATTTAGCAAGACCCTTTTTCTCAACTGAAATGTTTGTTATTTTTATATTCCACTTACCTTTTACATTTGTTTTACTACTAATTTTAATAGTCTCAGAAAGAACTGAATATCCTACGCCCATAAATATTAATAAGCAAGCTAAAGTAGCAATAATTATATTTCTTTTCTTTCTATTCATGTTCAATCCTCCTCTATATTATCTCTAATTATTTTACCCCAAAATGGTGTTTTTTACAATAAAAAATGGGAAAATAAAATCCCATTTAACATACTTTTACATATAAAATTATTTTTCACAATTAGGACAAATTTCCTTATTATTTTTTAAAACCAATGGAGTATTACATTTAGAACAAATATTACCAGTTGGTTTATCCCAAGAAGCATAATCACATTTAGGATAATTATTACATCCATAAAATACTTTTCCTCTTCTTGTTGACTTTTCAACTATTTTTCCTCCACATTTAGGACAGTCCATAATTTCAATAATTTGTTTTTCTTGTTTTTTAATATATTTACAATTTGGATAATTACTACATGCAGTAAATTCCCCATATTTACCCTTCCTAATAACTAATGGACTACCACATTCAGGACATACTTCACCTGTTTCCTTAGCAGGTGTTTTTTCCATTTCACCAAAGGCCTTTTTTACTTCCGGCTCAAATTTATCATAGAACTCATGTAATAATTTTATCTCATTTAAGTTACCATCAGCAATTGTATCTAAATCTGTTTCCATTTTAGCAGTATACTTAACGTTAATTAAATCACTAAAGAATTCTTGAAGTTTATCAGTTGTTTCTATACCAATTTCTGTTGGAACAAATTTTTTATCCTCTAATGTTACATAACCTCTTTCTTTAATAGTATCCATTATCTTAGCATATGTAGAAGGTCTTCCTATTCCTAATTCTTCCATTTCTTTAATAAGTTTAGCCTCAGTATATCTAGCAGGTGGATTAGTAAAATGTTGCTTTTTTTCAATTGAATCATGAATTATTGTACTATCCTTTACTTTTAGATAATCATCTAATATTTTATCTTCATTAGATTCATAATCTTTATATACTTTTAAATATCCATCATATATTAGTATTTGACCATTAATTTTAAATTGATAATTATTATTATCCAATATAATTGTTGTAGCTTCTACTTTAGCATCTGCCATTAATGATGCTAAAGCCCTGTAATATATCATAGAATAAAGCTTATACTCATCACTAGATAAGTATTTTTTTATTGATTCCGGTGTTCTATATATACTAGTAGGTCTTATAGCTTCATGTGCATCTTGTACATTGTCTTTATTTTTACTCTTTTTAGTATATCCAATGTATTCATCACCAAAATTTTCTTTAATATATTTATAAGTTGCACCAATAAATTCATCACTAAGTCTAATTGAATCTGTTCTCATATAAGTTATTAAACCAACTGTTTCAGTACCAATATCTTTACCTTCATATAATTTTTGAGCCAAACTCATAGTCTTTTTAGCTGGAAAATTAAGTTTAGTAGATGCATCTTGTTGTAATGTACTTGTTATAAATGGAGGTTTAGACTTTTTGTTTTTCTTTTTCGATTCTACACTCTCAATTTTATATGAATCACTAAGCTTAGAAAGAATCTCATCACACTCATCTTCATTATTGATTTTTATATCTTTATGATCATAATTAAACAATTCAGCACTAACATCTTTAAAAAATGATGTTATAGTCCAATACTCTTCTTTAATAAACTTAGCAATTTCTCTTTCTCTATCAACTATTAGTTTTAATGTAACACTTTGAACACGACCAGCACTTTTACCTCCTGTTTTTGATTGCATTAACTTACTAAGTCTAAAACCAATAATTCTATCTAATATTCTTCTTGTTTCCTGACTCTTAACTAAGTTTATATCTATTTTTGTCGGATTATTAATTGCTTCAATTACTTTATTCTTAGTAATTTCATGAAATAATACCCTTTCATAATTATTATCTTTTATTCCAAGTGTATCTTTTAAATGCCAAGATATAGCTTCACCCTCACGATCGGGGTCGGTTGCAAGTATAACCATGTCACTATCTTTAACATCTTTTTTTAATTCTGATATAAGTTTCTTCTTACCAGGAATTGCAATATATGTTGGTTCAAAGTCATTATCAACATCAACACCAAGTCCATATTTACCTGTTGTTGCTAAATCACGTATATGTCCTTTAGAAGAAACAACTTTATAATCATTACCTAAATATTTCTCTATTGTATGAGATTTACTAGGGGACTCTACTATTACTAGTTTTTTAGTCATCAACTCATCTCCTCATTTAAAATATATACTAAGAAACTATTTTTTTGTCAAGAAAAAAGAGTATAACATATGTCATACTCAAATTTAATTAACAACTTTGTAATCATATACATTCGACAAATCATAATCTGTGGATGTAACAATCGTCTTGCTTTCATTAGGATTCAATAGGTCAATGTATGCATTTTTCTTAATTATTACTTTTCCATTTTGATCATAAAGTTCAATCAATATATTCTTATTTTTTACAGTTGAATTAGTTACATTAGTAACATACATATATATGTTTCCTTTTTTATTTTCATATACGATTGTAAACCCGGAATAATTTAGTCCATCATATTCTCTTAAAGTTGAGAGAAGTTGACTTTCAATCGTTTTATGATTTAAATCGTTCTTAATAATTTTATTATTTTTTACAATAATTATTCCAATAAATAAACTAATTATTCCAAGTACAGTAATCAATATAATTATTAAATATTTCTTTTTCATATTAAATTCATCTCCCAAACTATCCATAAACATTTTGTAAACCATCAATAGAACGTGCTTGTTTTGGGCACCACCATGCATTATTATTATTTTGATCTATTTCCCTCGCTGTTTGTCCGCATTTCATACAAGCCCTTAGTGCAGCATATTTTGAGCCACTATAACTATGAGAATGCCCAGCTGTACATCTCCATGTACCACTCGTATTTGATCCAATTGTACCGTAAGCATATGTACCGAGTATATAATTTCTAAATGGATATGTTGTTCCATTATATGTTTTAGATGAACTTATACTGCCTTGAAAAACATGATCATGTATATTATTGATATTAAACGTTGTAGAATTAGAATTACCCGCTTTATCTTCAGCTGTACAAGTAATATTAGTTTCTCCTTTTCTAACAAAGTTTCTGCCTTTTGAAAAAGGAGCTGCTGTTCTATTATTTTCTACACCAGAAGTAGTGCAACTAACCGTTTTTATACCACTGTCCGTATCGCTTGCAACAGCTAATGCAAAAACGGTACCATCATATTTTTCACCAGAACTATAATTATAGTACCCACTCAAAGAGTTGAGAGTAGCACTGTCTGGATCTCCTACAGTTCCATTTCCTATTTTCTTTCCATAAATATTTATAGAAGGTTTAGTTTTATCAATTAGTAGGTGCTGAACACTCGTCCAATTACTCATGTTTCCAGCATTATCAACCGCTTGAAAACATGCTCTATTTGTTGCATTTGGACTGTATGATAAGCTATAAAGTACATTATCCGAAAAATCAGAATCTTTTCCCACTATACTTTCATCACCTCCGGTACCAATACATTGCCATACACCTTCTTTTAATTGGGCATTTTTATATCTAAACTTAGCTATTCCACTTCCGCCGTTATCTTTTGACTTTATTTTTCTATGTATAGTTAGATTCGCCCATGTTCCAGTTGTATATGAGTTTCCATTAGCTTTTGTGTATTCTAATGTTGGAATATCTGGTGCAGTTTTATCAATTAGTAAGTGCTGAACACTCGTCCACTCACTCTCGTTTCCAGCATTATCAACTGCTTGAAAACATGCCCTATTTGTTGCATCTGGACTGTATGATAAGTTATAAAATACATTATCTGAAAAATTAGAACTTTTGCCATCTATGCTTTCATCACCTTTGCTACCATCACATGTCCACCCATCATTTTCTGAATATGTAGCATTTTTATATCTAAACTTAGCTATTCCACTTCCACCGTTATCACTCGACTTTATATACCTATCTATAGTTGAATTTGTCCATGTTCCAGTTGTATATGAGTTTCCATTAGCTTTTGTGTATTCTAATGTTGGAATATCTGGTGCAGTTTTATCAATTGGAATTGTAAAGGAACAATCGCCTCTTTTACCGGAAGCATCCATTACATATCCATAATAAATACTAGTTTCTGAAAGTGTTACAGTCGATACGCTATTATATGTTGCAATTGAATTAGTAGTAAGTCCATACTTAGTTACCCCAACATCATCTTTGGTCTCTAATTCTATTGATACATCTGAAGTATAATATGCATTATTTCCTTCTCTACCATTTGTAACAATTATTTTACATGTTGGCGCCTCAGAATCAGTTGACACCCAATGAGCATATAGTGTTAAATCTTCTGCTGGCATTGTAAAGCCTGGATTAACCTTGGTTCCATCAGCTTTCTCCCATCCATCAAATGTATGGTCTTCTCTAGTTGCCTCTTCAAAATGATTAATTGAATAAGAATACGTTGCAGATATTGTTGTTTTGGATCCTCCTGTCCTAACAATTTTACCACCATTTGCATCATAAGTTAAATTAAATTCTTTAAGTTTACATGTAGAATATATAGTAATATTTTTTGCTGGCATTGTATCATTTTCATTAACAGCATCATTCTTTCCAGTAGTATATGTCCAGTTAGTAATTTTGTATCCAGCATCAGTACTTTTTGGCAAGACACCAATTTTATCTCCATAACTTAAGATTTTATTTTTAGAGTTAATACTGCAAGTTGAAGAATATGTAAGTGTATATGTATTTTTTGTCCATTTCGCAAATAAGGTCAAATCACTATTTGGCATACGCATGCTTTCAGTTGCTTTAGTTCCATCAGACTTATACCATCCATTAAACGTATAACCTTCTTTTTTAATATTACTAGGCAAATCAGTTAATGCAGTATTGTATTTAACTGTTCTGTCTGCAATAGCTGGTGAGCCCCCATTTGTATTAAATCTTAGTTTATAGCTGTTCAAGTCCCAATGCGCATATAATGTAATCACATTATTATCGGCATCATCATATGAAATTGTATCATTTTTCGTTCTTTTTTGTTCACCAGTCTTTAGATGAACATACCATCCATTTATTTTATAGCCATTTCTGGTACCAATTGTAGTTTCATCTGGAAGTAATCCATCATATCTACTTCCATATCCAACTTCTTTATTAGAAGGTGTTATCAGATTTTCACAATTTAAATCACAATTTAAATCATACTTTAATGTTAAACGATTCGTCTTCCAATGAGCATACAATGTTATATTTTTTGCTGGCATAGTATAATTCCCTTCAACTTTTTCACCGGAATCTTTTTGCGTATACCATCCAACAAATGTATAGCCTTCCCTTTCTCCAACCGGCTCCAATTCTTTTTGTTCGCCTTCTAGCATATTATAGTATTTTGATTTACTTCCTTCATAATTAAAATCAAATGTCAAAGTATATGTTGCAGCAATATCACTTTCCAAACTATAAAAATTATAGTCATAATCAATACCATCAAGTTTGTCAGTATACTTATATCTATATTGCTTTGCTACATCACAGTTCTTTGAATCATTACATGAATTCTTATCCCATACTGAACCATTTTTTACTTCTAAGGTTCCTCGCTTTGAACTTAGATTTACACTATCAATATTACCTGGAGTAGATACAGTTTTAGTGTTTTTATTAAAGGTAGGTTGGCTTATCTGAATAACATTTACTTTCCCATTAACACTATCATTAGTAACACTCATATTGTTTGAACTATATTTAATTTCATAAGTTCCTTCTTTTTTTAAAGTTATATTAGATATATTAACTGGCCTATAATCAGAAACTTTTACACTAAACAAAGGTGTGTTTTTAACATCTTTTATTTCCAGCGAAAAATCTTTAGTTAATTTAACATCTATATACTTTTTCCAATACTGATTCATTGTAAATTCTGATGAAACTGGTAATGTAATATCTTCAGCAGTAATATTTTGAACAACTGATGCATTATTTGAAATAGAATCATTAACATCATTTAAAACTGTTTGATTATCTTTTGTAGTAACCAATTTAACTTCGCTAGAATTCCCATCCTTCATTTCACCTTTATCATTGTATGCACAATATTTTTTATCGTCTTCATTTTTAACTTTTAAATCATTATTACATACCATACAGGTTTTGTAGTTATAATTACCTTCTCCTTCATTTACAACTACTACATATCCAGTACAACTATCCTTCTTTTTATATACTTTTGCACTATCTATATATTTATTCTTTATTAAACCATTTATAGTTATTGCAGATGAATACAATATACCAGTTGGTCTTTCTTCTGGATGATCTTTATAGTAATTTTTTGCACTAGATAAAACAGTACTTTCCAAGCTTTCATAGTACTTTCTTTCAAAACTTTTAATTAATGCATTTAAACTAGGTACTGCTATTGCTATAACAATTGCTAAAATAGCTAATGTTGCTAATATTTCAGTTAAAGTAAAACCTTTTTTATCTTTCATTCAAATCACCCTTATTCTATTCAATAATAACATACCAATTACTTTTTTTCAATAAACATTAGTTACATATTGTAGCAAAATCCAATAATTATAATAAACTATATTAGAAAACATTAAAAAGGAGGAATGTTAATGTATTATTACGGAGGCGGAAACACTAATTCATGTTGCCAAAATGCCACTTATCCATCATATGGATATCAAGCATATCCATACTATGGAACTAATAATAATACTTCTTCATATGCAATAATTTTGGTATTATTCATTTTATTAGTAATTGTAATAGGTTGTAGATGGACTCATTAATTTTAGAGCAGTAATGCTCTTTTTCTTTTATTTTTACATATTTTGTGCTAAAATACTCTTGTTTGAGGTGGTATTATGCTTAGAAACAAAGATATTTTAGATGAGAAAAACAAATTATTAAGAAAAAAAAGTAATGATGTTGTTTTTCCACTAACTAAGGAAGATTTAAAAACAATAGATGATATAATTGAATATTTAACAAATAGTCAAATAGATGAATTAGCAAAAAAATATGATTTAAGACCTGGAATGGGAATGGCTGCTATACAACTAGGTATACCTAAAAGATATTTTGTTGTTGTATATGAAGTTGAAGATGGCGAATTCGAAACCTATGTTGTTATTAATCCTAAAATAACATCTACTTCATCAGAAAAAATATACGTAGAAGATGGTGAAGGATGTTTAAGTGTTAATAGACCAGTTGATGGAATTGTTCCAAGACATGCAAGAATTACAGTAGAAGGATATGATATAAATGGAAATAAAATCCAAATACGTGCCAGAGAAGAATTATCAATTGCTTTTCAACATGAAATAGATCATCTAAATGGGATTTTGTTTATAGACCATATAGACAAGAGTAATCCATACAAAGACAAGGATAAGTATAGACCAATATAAAAAGGAATCTCTTATTAAAGATGATTCCTTTTTAATGTTAAAATACTCTTCAATTACTTTTTATCTTTTAATTTAATTTTTAATGTATCTCCAGCATTAAACTTATTACCAGGTTTTATACTCTGTTCAACACAATAACCATCAGATTCAAATTCAACATTTAAACCAACTAAATTTGAATATGTTAATATTTCTGATTTACTTAAATTTGATAAATTGATCATCACATCTTTAGCTGAGTTAGTAACTAAAAACACTTTGTCCAATTTGTTTATATTAGTACCTTTATTTGGATATTGACTAACAACTTTATTACCATTACCTATTGTTATACTCTGAATACTATTATCGTTTAATACTTTTTTTACCCTTTCTAAATCTTTATTAATAAATGAATCAAGTTTTATACTTTTTAATTTTTCTGTTTTATTAGTATTTCCATCAAATATATTTAAATAATTACTACTATTTTTTACTATTTCCTTAATAACTTCAGTTAAGATTTTCATATTACTAGGATTTTTTACTGCCATATATATTATTACTTCAGGATCATCTTTTGGAAACATTCCTGCAAAACCTCTTATAACCTCATTACCATAACCACCTGTTTTCTTTGCAACTTGTGCAGTACCTGTTTTTGCTATGATATTATAACCATCTAATTTATATATATATCCAGTCGATGTTTTTGAATTTCCATTTACAACTGACGCCATCAAATCTTTTATCTTTTTTACTGTTTCATCACTTGCTACTCTTCCTAGTTCTTTCTTTTTTCCTTTATATATAATTTCACCAGTATCTTGGTCTACAATTTTATCAATTATATACGGTTGTAATAAAATACCATTATTTGATATAGAAGTTAATGCTTTTATATTCTGAATAGGTGTTGTTGTTATACCTTGTCCAAATGTTGCATTATATATTTCTGTTTCATATTTAAAATTAATTTTACCAGATACTTCGTTTGCAAGTTCAATTCCAGTTGTAGAACCAAATCCCAATTTTTTATAATAATCTTTTAAATAATCTGCATTAATATAATCTTTTACTAAAGAAAGTGCAGCAACATTACTTGATAATGCAAATCCTTGATCATAAGTAATATAACCCCATCCATTACGATTCCAGTCACCTATTTGAGTACCATCTTTTGTAGTATATACACCTGATTTATATTTTGCATTTCCATCATACTTGCCACTTTCTATAGCAGCCATATATGAATATATTTTCATAGTACTACCTGGTTCAAATGCAAGTGATACATTGTAATCTAAGTAGTTCTTTATATCTCTTTTATTTGGATCAAAAGATGGATATACTGAAGATGCTAAAACAGCACCAGTTTTTGCATCTGCAACCATCATTGAAATCCAATCAGCTTTATATTTTGACATAACTTTAGAAATGGCTTGCTCTAAAAACAATTGTATAGTTGAGTCAATAGTAAGATATATATCATTACCGTCAACTGCTTTTACTGTTACTTCATCTGTACCAGCAATTTTATAACCATTTCTATCTTTTTGATAAAAATTATATCCATCAGTACCACTTAATTCTTTATTAAACTTTGACTCTATTCCCAACTCTCCAACAATCTTATCTTCTACTGTACCATCTTCAGCTACCGTTTCATTTACTTTAGCATAGCCAAGTGTATAAGATAGAAATCTACCATAAGGATAATTTCTTTTTTGTGTTTCTATAAAATCAATTCCTGGTAAGTTTAGCTTTTCTATTTCCTCTTTTGTAAGTTCAGTTATTCCTCTTGCTTTACTACCAAGTTCAGTTTGATAAACTTTCTTTTTGGAAAGAAGTGATAAAAGTGAATCATAATCAATTCCTAATATATCAGATAATTTTTTAGCAGTATATTCTTTATCAACAACATGTTGTGGCTTTTCAGGATTAGTAGTTCTAGATTCACTAAGATAAGCAATAACAGTATATGAAGAAACATTTTGTGCTAAAACATTACCATTCTTATCAAATATACTTCCTCTTCTTGCATACAAAACATCAGTTCTTGTAGTTCTTTTACTAGCAAACTGTTGCAAGTTAATTCCATCTACTGTTTTAGATAGTGATAAATAGCTAATTCTTATTATTATTGCAACAAAAAAAAGAAAAGAAACAAGCATAAAAACTTTGTTTATTTTTATGTCATTGCCAACTTTTCTTTTAACCATACTATCCCTCTATTCTTCACCAATTGTTTTGATGTTATTATTATTATAACTCAAACCTTCTTGATCAGCAACCTCTTGTATCTTATCTAGAGAAGCTAACTCACTTATCTTCATAATTAAGCTTTCGTTTTTCTTTTCTTGTACAGTTAGTAATTTTTTAGATTTTTCTACTTCATAATTTATCTTAGAAAGTGTTGCTTGCGAAAAAACAATAACAAAAGGACAAGATAACACAAGCAAAATAGTAAAAGTATACAATAATCTTTCAAACTTGCTCATTTTAAGTTGTTTCTTCATCACTTTTTTCTTTTTCATTGCAAATCACCTTTCATTTTATTCTCTCTATAACCCTCAATTTAGACGATCTAGCTCTTTTGTTTAATTCCAATTCCTCTTTAGATGGCTCAATCACCTTTGTATTAACCAATCTGAAATCTGGTAAATATTCACTTGGAATATTTGGTAATCCCTTAACTTTTGAATCAATATCTGTTGCTTTTTTAAATATGTTTTTAACAATTCTATCTTCTAGTGAATGAAATGTTATAACAGCAATTCTTCCACCAACATCTATTAAATCCAAACTATCATTAAGTGCTTTTTCCAAAACACCTAATTCATTATTAACTTCAATTCTAATGGCTTGAAAAACTTTTCTTGCAGGATGTTTTTCTCTTCTTACCTTTTCTGGAACAGAGCTTTTTATTATTTCAACTAATTCCATCGTGGTTTCAATTGGTTTATTTTCTCTATATTTAACAATATTTTTTGCAATACTACTAGAATATTTTTCCTCACCATATGTAAAAAATATTTTAGTAAGTTGTTCTCTGGTATAAGTGTTAACTACATCATATGCAGATAATTTTTGATCTTGATCCATTCTCATATCAAGTTTAGCATCGTTATGATAACTAAATCCACGACTAGCTTCATCAAGTTGTGGACTTGATACTCCAAGATCAAACAAAATACCATCTACTTTATATACATTTCTTTCATTTAACACTTTTTTTATTGAGGCAAAATTAGTTTTAATTATTTCAAAATTATCAGAAATACTTGATAATTTTTTTTGACTATAATTAATTGCCTCATTATCTTGATCTAAGGCGAAAAGATAACCCCTTCTTATCCGCTTTAATATTTCGCTGGAATGTCCAGCATACCCTAATGTAGAATCTACATAGGTTCCGTCTTCTTTCAAATTAAGAGCAGAAATACTTTCATTAAGTAAAACACTTATATGCATTTAATCACCTACTACCCAATTTGAATCAAATAAATTTTCTGCAATGTTTGAAAACTCAGTCTTATTAATATCATAAAAATCTTTCCAATTTTTCTCTGACCAAATTTCAAGCCTATCTCCTACGCCTATTACTACACAATTCTTATTTAGATTAGCATAGGAGATAAGTGGAGAGGTAATATTAATTCGACCTTGTTTGTCAAATTCAGTTGCAGTAGCGCCTGATAGGAAAAATCTCATAAAACTACGAGCATCTTTTTTGGTGAATGGAATGTTATTTAATTTATTTACAATAGAATTCCATTTATCTTTTGGATAAACAAATAAGCAATTTTCTAAACCTCTAGTAATAATAAACTCTTCGCCTAAATCATCACGAAATTTAGAAGGAATAATGATTCTACCTTTATCATCAATAGTATGATGATATTCACCCATTAACATAAACATCCCCCACTTTTCACCACTATCAACCACTGCTACCATAATAATACTATTTGATTTTAATTTTGTAAATATTTTTTTCACAAAATTAAAAAGAGCATGTCAACTTGACATACTCAAATCATTTTATTTTATAATTATTATAATTATTTTATTCTTTCAGAACTATAAAAATTATATTCGTCTGTTTCTTCATTTAATTTAAATGTTACTTTATATTTAGGTGCATATTCTTTATATTTTTCAATATATTTTTTAGTATAGTCTTCAAGATCTTCATCAGCAGTATTCAAATTATATACAAATGAAGGAATATCTTTTAGTTCTGTTTTTAAGCTTGCATCTGTATAGAATGTAACCCTCATTTTTTCCGAAGAATTCTCAATGTTGAATTTTACAAAATATACATTTTCTTCAATTACTACTTTTCCAAGCGCATATTTCTTTACCGAGTTATTAGTATGATACATTTTTTCGTATTCCCCAACAAAATCTGTTGGTGTTTTTTTAACTATATACTTATATTCATTAGTGATTTTTGAATCATATTTCACATCTAATAGATCTGTTTTAAAATCACCAGACTTATAACCACTATTAAATAGTTTATTATAAGCTTTCTTCATACAATTTTCACTTACATCCTCTGTACCATCGACTTTATCTAGAACACATCTTCTATAATCAACATTTTGATAAGCCAATTTAAGTTTTTGTTCTAAGGTTAAATCACTTAGTAAAACCTTATCAGAACTAAAAATAACTCCCTGTTCTATATTTTGATCAAGATTATAAAACATATTATCAATTAGTCCTTGATAAAATAAAATACTATCTTTATTTGTAATCTCAACTACCTTCTCATATTTAGCATTATCCTTATTATTATTATCAGTTTTAACAAGTAACTTATCATAAGCAATATATCCAGATAAAGCAATTACAACTAAAACTAAAATTACTACTAATATTCCACTACTCTTTTTACCTTCCATATTTTACTCTCCTTTCTATTTACTTCATTATATCTTATATCTTGATTAATAAAATTAAAAAACTAAACAAGTTATTAATAATTTGTTTAGTTTACGTAAACTATTCTTTATTGCTTATAATACCTAATATATATTTTTTAAATTCATCTTTTGAAACTGTTGTTGTATCAGCACTTCCATATTTTCTATAACTTACAAGATTATCACTTGATTCTTTATCACCTATTATTAATGAATATGGAATCTTTTTAGTTTGAGATTCTCTCATACGATAACCTAATTTTTCATTCCTATCATCAAGTTCAGCTCTTATATTAAGTTCTTTTAATTCATTTAAAACTTTTTCTGAGTATTCCTTATGAATTTCCGGATTTACTGGAATAATATTTACTTGAACTGGTGATAACCAAGTTGGTAATGCACCTTTAGTTTCCTCTAATATGTATGCCATAAATCTATCTAGTGAACCTAAAATTGCTCTATGTAGTACTACTGGTGTTTTCTTAACCCCATCTTTATCTACATATTTTAAATCAAATTTAGCTGGTAAGCAGAAATCCAATTGACAAGTAGATAATGTTATTTCATTTCCTATTGCTGGTTTTACATTAACATCTAATTTTGGTCCATAGAATGCTGCTTCACCAATTTCTTCTGTATATTCAATTCCTAATTCATTTAAAACTTCACGTAATTCATTTTCTGCTTTATTCCACATTTCATCATCTTGATGATATTTTTCTTTATCTTCTGGATCCCTTAGTGATAATACGCATCTATAATTTGTAATATTAAAATCTTTATATACATCAAATATCAAGTCTACAACATTCTTAAACTCTGATTTAATTTGTTCTGGTGTTACAAAAAGATGTGCATCATTTTGGCAGAAATGTCTACCACGTTCTATTCCTTTAACTGCACCACTTGCTTCATATCTAAAGTCATGTGCTATTTCACCAATTCTTATTGGTAAATCTTTATATGAATGTAATTTATTTGAATATATCATCATATGATGTGGACAGTTCATCGGACGAAGTACAAATGATTCTCCATCTACTTCCATTGCTGGGAACATATTTTCTTTATAGTGATCCCAATGTCCTGATGTTTTATATAGGTTAACTGTACCTACACATGGTGTTAATACATGAAGATATCCTAATTTTCTTTCTTTTTCTTTTATATAGTTTTCTAATTCTTGCCATATTATATAACCATTTGGTAAGAACATTGGAAGTCCTCTTCCTACTAGATCATCAGACATAAATATATCTAAATCTTTTCCTATTTTTCTATGATCTCTTTCTTTAGCTTCTTCAAGCATTTTTAAATAAGCATCTAAATCTTCTTGATTGTCAAAGCAAATTCCATAGATTCTTTGAAGCATTTTGTTTTTAGAATCACCTTTCCAATATGCACCACTTACTTTTAAAAGTTTAAAATATTTTAACTCTTTAGTTGTTTCAACATGTGGACCACGACATAAATCAGTAAAGTCACCTTGAGTATAGCAAGAAATAACCGTATCGTTTTCATCCATTCTAGAAATTAAATCTATTTTATATGGATCATTTTTAAATTGTTCTAGTGCTTCTTCTTTAGAAATTTCATGTCTAACAATTCTTTTTCCATCTTTAGCGCATTTTTTCATTTCTTTTTCTATTTTTTCTAGGTCTTCTTCTTTAATTACTTCATCACCTAAATCAATATCATAATAGAATCCATCTTCTATTACTGGTCCTACCCAAAATAATGCATTTGGATATAAATGTTTTACTGCTTGTGCTAGTAAATGTGCACAAGAGTGGTTTATAATACTTAATTTTTCATTTTCTTTAATATTCATAATTATCTCTCCCTATATTTATATAAATTTTCTTTTTCTCTTTCTAACTTTAATTTTTCTTATATTTTGATGAAACATTTTCTTATCATTGTTACGATTCACTCTATTTTCAAGTTCTTTATAAATAAGCGCTATTAAACAAGGATTATTATTATAATAAGCTAAATTAACAAGTTCTGTTAAACTTGAATACTCTAATGCTATTTGATATGCTTCTTTATCAATAAGCCAATTATCTGCATTTCTTTTTAAAAGCTCTTCTGATAATATCTTTCTAGCTTCAATACTATCTGATTCCTTTAGTGTTGAACATAACCATCCAACTGTATGATTTTCCATATTTGTCAAATCCCCCCAATAAAAAAACTCCTAATACTAATAATTAGGAGTGAATTACACGGTACCATCCTTGGTTTAACTTAATTTGATTTAACGAATCTCTCCGGGAATCCTTTTCAGGTCCTACTCAAAAGGTAGTGGTTATAATAAATTCATATTAGCTTTCACCAACCGCTAACTCTCTATAAATCATTTAGTATAATCGTGTCCTTTGTCTCTGTAATTAAGTTTATATTATCACAAATGTTTAAAACGTTCAATATGTCATCTTAAATTTTTGCTACTAAGTTCTACTTCTTTTGATAATTGCTTTATTCTTTCCATTATTCTTCTGGCTTTTACTTTATCAACACTATTAGAAGCAACTGAGAAATGTTTCTCTAATTCCTCAAGAGTAAAATTAGATGTAAAAAATGTAGGTAAATTTTCATCCATTCTATATTGTAATATTGGTTCGATAACTTCATCTCTTCCCCATGCGGTTAAGTACTCTGCACCAATGTCATCTAATAAAAGTAATGGTGTATGCTTAAGTCTATAGAATTTATCCGAATAATTACTGGAAAATGAATCCTTTAAATCTCTTAATAATTCCGGTACATGAATTATAATAGATTTAACATTCTTTTTAGCAAGTTCATTAAATAATGCTGCAATTAGATATGTTTTACCAGAACCAAAACTTCCATGTAAATAAATACCTTTTATATTTTCTTCTGTACCATAATTATTTATAAATTCTTTCAATTCTCTAATAATAGGTAATCTATTTTTATCAGTTTTATATATTTCCCTCATAGAAGCTTCTTTAATTGATTTTGGAATATCAAATATAACAAGATTATCTTTATATTTTTCTTTATTCTTGTATCTACAAGTATTATATGAAAAATTAATTGTTTTTTCATTAATATTTGGATATAAGTAACAACCTTTTATTTCATTTTTACATGAAGCCAAGCAAGGACAATTCTTACAGTTATCAACTTCAATTGCACTATCCATAAGCCTTGTTGTATATTTAGATGCAAGCTCTTCTTTTATTTTTGCCATTGAAATCAAGGATTTAAATCTTGGATCCTCTAATGCTTTAATATAATTTTGCTTAATTGATAACTTATTATTCTTATTATCAACATATTCTACTATGTTTTTCATCAACTCACCACCAAAACCATTTATAAATATAATATAACACTTTTTAAATTTTTACTATACTAATTTATTCACCATCTGAAGTTACACTAGAAACCTTACTAGTAGCAACTATATTTAATTTAATTGGATTTTTAAGCTCAGAGTGTTTTATTTCTACATTTATAGAAAAAATTCTTTTCTTGGCTTCTGATTTATTTGAAAAATTCATTTCACCAGAATCCAAATAAATAATATTGTTAGTAAATGTTATAAAAGAACTTGGCTTTTTATATAAAACACCACCATATTTAATACCTTCTTTTCCAACGCAGAATTCTTTTTCATTTAATTCATTATTTTCACTAGTTTTAAATTCAATTAATACACCTTGATTATAACCATTACATTTACTTCCTCCAATTGAATCAATACCTTTGATAAGTTTTACACCATATTCATTTATGTCATCATATACAGTTTTTAATATTTCGTTTCTAAATGAGTCGATTTCTTTTATAGCAGATTCCTTTTGCTGTCTTTGTCTATAACTATCTACTATTTTGAAAAGGCCAATTGAAATACTCATAACAAGTACAAAAGTAACAATAAGTTCAGCAACCGTAAAGCCTTTATTATTTAATATTTTCATTATTCTCACCTTCCATAATTACAAAATGTGAAAATTTGTTATTCTCAAACTCCACTAAGAATATTGCATAATTTTTTTTGCTTTCTAGCCCTTTTTTTGAGAATAAATAATTACAGTAATCTCTCATACCTCTATAATTAGTACCATAATCATCCTCGGTAACATTACACTTACCATCTAGATCTAGCCAAAATGTATTAACTATTCCTAAGTAATCAATCAATTCTAAAAAATAGTCTTTGTTTTCACCTTTAGAATCTATAGCTATAAGTGACCTGCTTTTATCAAATTTCATATTTTTAAAATTAGAAGCAGTATATTCAACATGCTTTGTATTCATATAATTTAACACTTCATCATACAAAACATTTGCAGCATATATTTCTTGTGGATTATCATACTTTAACACTGCATCATACTTACTTATTAAGGGAATTATATTCATAGCTAAGTATGTAAACATTCCAAGAACAAAAACTGATACTACTATTGCTTCAGCAAGAGCAAAACCCTTTTTATTTATTTTTTTCATAGAAATTTATCATCCCCTTATTGATTATCTTCAACTAATATTATATAATAAGTTATGATAAAATACTAGAATAAAAAGATATAAAAAGTAAAAAGGGGCTAATGCTTATGATAGAATATGATGTTGTAAATACACCTATAGTTGATATAGTTAATAAAGTAATATTGTATGCATCAACTAATCGTGCTAGTGATATACATATGGATCCTAGAGAAAATGACTTATTAATTCGTATGCGTATAGATGGAGAATTAAAAAATCATACAATTATACCTAAAGCATATGAAAGGAATTTTATTACTAGGGTTAAGCTTATTTCTAATATGAATATAACGGAAACTAGATTACCACAAGATGGTGCGATAAAAGGTCGTATAGAAGGAAGAAATTTAGACATGCGTGTTTCTGTATTACCTACCAATGAAGGTGAAAAGGTTGTTATTCGTATTCTTGATTATTCAAAAAGCTTAACAGGTATTGCATCTTTAGGGTTTTCAGAAAAAAACTTTAAGTTGTTAAACAAGATGCTTGGTGTACCAAACGGAATAATATTGGTTACTGGTGCAACTGGTTCAGGTAAAAGTACTACTACATATTCAATGTTGCAAGAGTTAAATAAAGAAAATGTTAATATAATCACTGTAGAAGATCCAATAGAAATGAATATAGAGGGAATTAACCAGGTTCAAGTAAATAGTGAGATTGGTCTTACATTTGCTGTTGTTTTACGTTCTATATTAAGACAGGATCCAAATATAATTTTAATTGGTGAGATTCGTGACTCAGAAACTGCTCAAATTGCTGTAAGAGCATCAATTACAGGTCACTTAGTATTATCTACTCTTCATACTAACAACTCACTTAGTACTATAGAAAGACTTTTAGATATGGATGTAGAACGATATCTATTATCAAGTGCTTTAACTGGTATCATATCACAAAAATTAGCAAGAAAGCTTTGCCCTAAATGTAGAGTTTTAAGAAACACTACAGATTATGAAAAGGAAATATTTAGATTAGTTTTGAATAAAGAAGTAAATCAAGTATATGATGCAGCTAAATGTGATGAATGTACAGATGGATATCATGGTCGTATTGCTATAGAAGAAGTATTATACATAAATGACACACTAAGAAGTGTTATTGCAAATCCAAATACTACAAAAGATGAATTAAAAGATTTAGTTTACACAGATGACGTTACAACTCTACTTGGTGATGGATTAGAAAAAATAATTAATGGTGATACTACTTTTAGTGAAATATTTAAATTAATAGAAGTTGATCTTGAAATCAAATCATTAAAAGAAATGGCAGAAAAAAGAAGAAAAAAAGAACAAGGTAGTATAAATCCTATTCCTATACCTACTCCTAAAATGCCAATTAAAACACCTGAACCAATTCAGGTCAATCAAAATCAAGTAATACAACCAAATCAAGATAATATTCCAAAATTAAAAGATATTGTTTTAGATGATATTGAATCAAATGATGTTGATAACTTTTTTGAAAATGATTTACCTAACATGAATAATGATCTTGAAGTAATATAAAAATAGAATATAGATAAACCCCTAGAAAAAAATCTAAGGGTTTTCTTTTGAGTAATTTTTTTTAACATTTATAATAATTTTAAGTGTTTATTGAGCATCTCAATTTCTAATTCAGTAACCAACTTAATAAAATCTGTATAATTACCTGTTGTATGTGCTTTATCTAATGTTTCATAATATTTTAGTCTTGATTCTTTCTTAATTATTACAGGTAAATATCCACTACTCATCAAATTCAAATTCATAAGCAACCTTGATATTCTATCATTCCAATCCACGAATGGATGTATTTTAACAAGTTCTCCATGTATTATAATTAACAATAAATTTTTCCATTAGTTCTGGTAATTTTAAATAATCTGGTGGTATATGGCTTGTACCTTTAATAGTAACATTTTCATGTCTATATCCACCTGCACTTTCATTAAATCAATTGATGAATGTTCCTTATATTCCATACTATCACTCTAATTATAGCAAGCTTGGTAGTATTTGTTGACTTCTTGCAAAGAAAACAGTATTGAACTTTGCCAATACTGTGAAATTATAAATATTTATCATTCCTTTAATTTTACTTATTTAAAACTTTATCTAATACTTCATCACTTATATCTTCAACACTTCTAATCTTATTATCTTTAATACAGTTAATATATTCCCAATTATATAATTCTTTAAGTTCCAAATAACAGGCTTCTGCATGTTTTAAATGAAATTCGCTTTTTTCATGTTCATCTAAACTAACTCTATTCTTTTTTAATTCTAATGAATACTCATATGGCATATGTAAAAACAATGTCATATCAGGCTTAGGAAGTTCTAACAACCAATATTCTAACTTATCTATCCATTGATACATATTAAATCGTTCATCTTTATCTAAAATTTTACTACCTTGATGTGCTAGATTAGATGTAGTGTATCTATCAAGTATTACATAATATCCTTTATCTAAGTATTCATTTACTTTACCAATATTATATTTTCTGTCAGCAGCATAATATAACGATGCTACCTTAGGATCAACATTAACAGCACCTTCTAAAAAGAAAGAATCACAAATTTCGGGCTTTCCTAAGTATGGTCCCCCAACTATCTTACCAGTTGGTGTGTCATATCTTGGAAAATCTATCCTTATACAGTTCAGTTTTAAATCATTAAGTCTTTTTTTAAGTAATTCTGTTTGAGTTTGTTTACCACTGCAATCAGTTCCTTCTATTACAATCAATTTACCTTTCATTTTTTTAATCCTTTCTTTTATACAAGACATGTTTGTATTCTATTCCATCACATTCATGAGTACTTAGTATTTCACTACTCCATTCCTTTTTATCAAAATTTGGAAAAAACTTATCGGCATCATATTCTTTATCTATTTCAGTTATATACATAGAATCTACATAATCAATGAACAAACTATATATTGCTGCACCACCTATTACAAACATTTCCTCATTTCTTTTCTTTAAACTATTTATTAATGTCTCAAAATCATTGAATACTTCTACTTCATCAGGAAATTTATAATCATCAAGTGTTAATACTATATGGTGTCTATTAGGAAGCACTTTAGGTAGTGAATAAAATGTATTACTTCCCATAATGATTGTTTTACCACTTGTTTTTTCTTTAAAAAACTTTAAATCTTCTGGAATATGCCATAAAAGTTTATTATCTTTTCCTATTTCCATATTTTTTCCAACCGCAACTATTAAGCTTAAATTTTTCATGTGCCTCACCTACTGCGCAATTGGAAATTTAATAGGTCCCATATGCTGATATTTTTTTACTTTTATATCTTCTAATTCTTTTGAGTTGTCAAATTTATAGAAATCATCTATCTCAGGATTTATCCATAGGGTTGGTGCATCTATATCTTCATTTTCATCAAATCTTTTAATTTGTTCTTTTATTCCATCTACTTGATTTACATATATATGTGCATCTTTTATACTCCAATCTATTGTTCCTGGTTTTAATCCAGTAACATGAGCAATTAAACTAAGTAGTGTTGCATATTGTGTTACATTAAATGGAAGTCCTAATGGTACATCACAACTTCTTTGATGAACCCACATGTTTAAGTATCCATCTGTTACATCCCACTCGCTACTCCAAACGCAAGATGGAAGTACTGCAGTTTTTAAATAGTCATCTTGCCAAAGACTCATAAGCATTCTTCTATCTTCTGGATGATTTTTTATTTTATCTAATAATGTATCAATAAGAGAAAATTTATTAACAATATAGCCATATGCAGTTCCTATTGTGTGTGCATATTCAATTCCAAAATCTTTCTCAATTTCTTTTTTCTCTCCATCAACAAGTTGAGTTGCTCTCCATTTACCATCTTCATCAATTTCCCATTCATCCCAAATGTGAACATTACGTTCTTGTAGCCACCTTACATCATTTGATTGTGCTTGATAAATCCAAAGCATCTCAGTTATTGCTTGTCTAAAATATAATTGTTTTGTTGCAAGTACTGGAAATTCTTCTTTTAAATCAAAGTGTAAGTGATAAGATGGAATTTTAATAGAGTTAATTCCTGTCCTATTTTCAACCTCTACTCCTTCAGATAATATTTTTTTACATAATTTTATATATTCACTATCCCATTTTGTCATTTTATATTCTCCCAACATCTATTCTACTATATTATTATTTTCATCAAATTCTAATTGAATAACTTTTCTACTTGCTAAGTAATCACACATATGAACAAAATTCTGATATTTATTTTTAGGAGTTGGTAGTACTTCATTTCCATCAAAATCCTTATTCCAAGCTCCCATATGTGATGATATAACATCACATATAAAATTCATATTTTCAACTGACATTCCAAGATTATGTTCATTTTCTTTTATATATTTTGCAGCAAGAAGTGGATGTTCAACTTTTGTGTATTGACTCTTTTCTCTTCCAGATTTTAATCCATCATGTAATACAAGAGCCATTAACATGAGTTCTTTTTCTTCCTCTGTATATTTATTTCCAATTAGTGGATCAGATAAAAGTTCATAAGCAATTCTAACAGCTGCCTTTGTATGTCTTAGTAATCCTCCCTCACCAAGTGCATATTTTGGATGATATTTACCAGTTGATGATGCTGGAACCTCAAAAAAGTAATCTGGTAATCCATCTATTAAGTAACAAAGATCTGCTTTTAATGTTTGATTTTTTATATAATCTATTTCTCTATCAAATTTTTCTACCTTATTCATACTTACCTCTTACCTAAGTTTATCTATTTGTTCTTGATAGTTACTATTATTTATTACAAAGGAACCACTTACTAATATATTTGAATCACTAACTTTATCCTTTGTCTTTTCATTAATACCACCATCTACACTTACTAATATTTTCCTTTTTCCGATTAGTTTTTTTACCTCTTTTATTCTATTTGTAGTCTCTTCTATAAATGCTTGTCCACCATATCCTGGGTTAACACTCATAATTAATATCAAATCTACATAATCTAGGTATGGTTTTAATTTTTCAATATTAGTATCGGGGCTAATTGCAACACCACACTTTATTCCATAGGATTTAATAATATCAAAATATTTGAATAATTCTTCTTCTAACTCAACATGTAATGTAATATATTCAGTGTTTAAGTTAATATATTTTTCTATTAATTTAAGTGGTTTTTTAACCATTAGATGGACATCTAACCTCTTTTTTAATATATATGATAACCTATCTAAAACTCTAAATGGAGTGTTCTTACTTTTAACAAACTTCCCATCCATCTCATCAACATGAATAAAATCTGCATCTGTTGAATCTAAATCAATTAAATCATCTATTATATTTTTACTACTTAAGAATGAAACAGAAATCTTTTTTTTCATATACATCACCTACTCGAATTTAAAAATTTTACGTAATTATCATATCTACTTTCCAAAATATTTCCCGTTTTAACACTTCTTTTTACTCTGCACTCAGACTCATTTATGTGAAAGCAATCTTTAAATGGACAGTTAGCGGTTTTAAACTCTCTAAAACTATCCCTTATATTTTCTTTTGTCATTCCACTAAAATCTAAGCTTGAAAATCCAGGAGTATCTAAGACTTTACCACCAAAAAGTTCTATTAATTCAACATGTCTTGTTGTATGCTTTCCTCTTCCTAGTGCCTTAGAAATCTCTCCAGTTTCTAAATTCAATTTCTTATCTAATTTATTTATTAAGGTTGATTTACCAGCACCAGTTTGTCCAGTAAATACAGTTGTTTTATTTTTAAATAATCTTTTTATTCTAAAAGTATTCCTATTAGATATAACTATATATCCTATTTTTTTATAATATTTAATATATTTTTTTATATTTTTTTTCTCATTTTTATTCAAAAGATCTAGTTTTGTTAAGCATATTATCGGTTTAATATTTTTAAACTCTATAACAGTTAATAACTTATCTAACAAATTTGATGAAAAGTCGGGATTTTTAACACTAGTAATTATAAATGCTTGATCTATATTGGCAACTAGTGGTCTTATTAAATCATTTTTTCTTGGTAATATATCTAATATATAATTGTTTTTATCATCAAATATAACATAGTCACCTACAACGGGAGTAATATTTTGATTTCTAAATTTGCCTCTACTATGACACTCATATATCTTGTTACCACTATTTACAAAATATAAATTACTAAGTATTTTTACTATTTGTCCCTTCATTTTACCTCCTGAAAAACATTTACTTAATTATTATTATTATCATCACTATTATTATTTTGATTTGCATCTATAGGCATTTTCTTAGCAACAGTAATTCTTAATGAAGCTCCTTTTATTATCTTAGAATCTGCTTTTCTATCTTGTCTCATAACAGCACCTTCATCAAATTCATCCGTTTCTTGGTATGTGATTGTTAAAGTTAAATTATATTCCTCACAAAAAGCTTTTATATCATCTACTGACCATTTTTCTTCTACAAAATTTGGATACTTTTCATAAATATCTGGAATATAAAGTATTATTTCATCTCCGGCCTTTAACTCACTACCTTTTTCAACACTTTGATCTATTATTGTTTGCTCTTCAGTATCTTTATTCTCATCCGTTAATGTTTTCTTTTCAACTTTAACATTTAATCCATACATGCTTTCAAGCAATGTTTTTACTTCTATATAATTTTTACCGGTAAGATCTTCTACAGTATATTTCTTTTCACCAAGTGATTCATACAAAGTAATTGTTTGACCTTTTTTTACACTTCTTCCTTTTGCTGGTTCGGTCTTAACAACCTCACCCTCTTTATATTTTTCATCTGCAACTTTAACTGTTTCTGCTTTAACCAAAAAGCCAGCATCAGTTAATACTTGTTCAGCATCAACAACACTCATACCAGATACATCAGGTATTTTTACATTTGGTACTTTTTTTCCACCTACGACAAACAATATTGTAGCAGTAGTTGCAATTATAACTAATAATACGGCAACTAGTATACCTATTACAATATTAGTCTTTTTATTTTCGTCTTTGGATACTTCTTTTACTATATCTGATGTACTTTCAATGTCCTTATTCTTACTTTTATTATCATTTTCTTTAGAATCTTTTTTTATTGTAGGTATTTGTTTTGTATTTTCATTTTCATGCTCTGGATATTTAAATATTACCCTATCTACATCTTTTTTATCTTCATCTAAACAAACCTTTAATTCACCATACATTTCTCTGACATCATTATATCTATTCTTTGGATTCTTTGCCGTTGCCTTTAATATAATATTTTCAACACTTTGTGGGATGTTAGGATTTTGTTTTCTTACACTAGGAATTGGTTCTTTCATTTGTTTAAGCGCAATTTCTACTGCATTTTCTCCTTTAAATGGTAAAACACCTGTTAAAAGTTCATAGAAAAGAATACCCATTGAATAAATATCACTTTTTATTGTAGAGCCTTTTCCACTTGCTTGCTCTGGTGGTAAATAATGTACTGATCCCATAACCGAATTTGTTTGAGTAAGCTGTGTAGAATTAAGAGCCATAGCTATTCCAAAGTCAGTTATTTTTATTTGTCCATCTTCTTGAATCATTATATTTTGTGGTTTTAAGTCTCTATGAATTATATAACTATCATGAGCATGTATCATACCGTCAGTTAATTGAAGCATTATGTCTACTGCTTCACTTACTGTTAGATTTCCTCTTTTTTTAAGAAGTTGCTTAAGTGTCCTTCCTTCTACATATTCCATAACAATATAATAATTTCCATTATCTTCTCCAACATCATACATCTCAACTATATTGGGATGTGAAAGAGAAGAGGCTGCTAGTGCTTCCCTTTGAAATCTTCTAATGAATTTTTCATCATTAGCTAAATCCCCTCTTAAAATTTTTATTGCTACTTTTCTATCTAATATCACATCAATTGCTAAATAAACGTTAGCCATTCCACCTTCGCCAATGCTTTTAATTATTTCATACCTATCGTTTATTCTCTGACCCTTTGTTATCAATCTATTCACCACTTTCTTTTAAGCTTAAATATGCTATTGATATGTTGTCCGTTCCCCCACGATTATTCGATTTTCTTATTAATTTAATTACTTTTTCTTCTATCTCTAAATTGCTATTCAAAACTTCCTCAATTTGCTCTATATTAAGCATATTAGTAAGACCATCACTACATAAAAGAATTGAATCTATATTCATATCACAATCAAATATATCCATATCTATTGGATCATTTGCTCCTAGTGCTTTCATTAATACATTTTTCTTCGGATGATCTTTTGCTTCTTCCTCTGTTAACTCTCCTGCTTTCATAAGTAAATTAACTAAAGTATGATCATAAGTTACTTTATGAAGTTTTTCATTTTTTACGACAAATCCACTTGAATCTCCTATGTTTCCAAACAAAATATAATTCTTAGTAACTATAGCAGTTACAAGAGTTGTACCCATTCCTCTGCTTTCTGGATGCTTTGCAACATAATCAAATATCAATTCATTTATTCTGACTACTTTTTCTCTTAGCCAATTTATTGCTTCAACTTTATTAAGGTTATTGAAGTTTTCATTAAAGCTATTCATAAGATAATCTACTGCCAAACTAGAAGCCACCTCACCTGCTGAATGACCACCCATTCCATCAGCAACTGCTAGTAAGTATTCATCACTTTTATTTTTTATTATTATTACATTATCTTCATTATGATCTCTAACCTTGCCTACATCACTTAAAAAAAACGATTTCATAATTCCTCCTGACTTCTAAGTTGCCCACATGCTGCACTAATTTTTGTGCCAAATTCTTTTCTTATTGTCACATTCAATCCTCTAGATTTAATTATATCATAAAATTTTAAAATATCATCTTTTTTACTTCTTTTATATCCAAAATTATTAGTTTCATTGTATGGAATTAAATTAATGTAACAATTAATTCCTTTTAGTAAATCACATAATTCATTGGCACATTTATCATCATCATTTATTCCTGATAACATAATATATTCAAAAGTTACTCTTCTATTTGTTTTTTTTATATATAATTTAATTTCATTTATTAATTTCTTAATAGGGTATACTTTGTTTATAGGCATAATTTTATTTCTTATCTCATTGTTTGGTGCATGTAATGAAATTGCCAAATTTACTTGGAATGGCAATTCTGAAAATTCCCTTATTTTAGGAATAATACCACATGTTGATATTGTAATATGTCTACTACCTAATGCTATACCCTTTGCATGATTTACTATTTTTATAAAACTTACTACATTATCATAATTATCAAAAGGTTCACCTATTCCCATTATAACAACATGACTAATTCTTTCTTTTATATCATCTTCAACCTGCATAATTTGCAATACCATTTCACTTGGAGTTAAATTGCGTACTTTTTTTCTTCTTCCACTCTCACAAAAGCGACATCCCATATTACATCCAACTTGACTAGATATACATAGGCTATTCCCATAATCATGTCTCATCAAAACAGTTTCTACATGTTCTTTATCGGAAAATTCAAATAAATATTTGTTTACTTCAGTATCTCTTTGAACCTTAACTAATTTTAATTTATCTATTAAAAAATCATCAGATAGTTTTGCAATAATTTCTTTCTTTATGTTTGTAATTTCATTAAAAGAATTAATTCGCTTTTGATATAACCATTCAAAAACCTGAGTTGCTTTAAATTTTTTCTCACCAATATTGATAAAATATTCTTCAAGTTCTTCGATAGTAAGGTCATATATATTTTTCATAGTAAATCACTTCCATTTTATTTGTATATTTGATATAAATATCTTAACATATAAGAGAAAATAAGTAAATTATGAGTATCGCTCAAATATACTTAAATAATTACGTTTGAACTATTTCGACTGATTCAAAGTAATCTAGTACATTATAAATTTCTAATTCAAGTCAGTTATTTTGTTATACTTTTAAAATTTAATAGTTTAATAAGAAAAAAAGCACTCTTAATAAGTGTTTATCTCATTAAATGTGTTTTTTTGTTTTCTTTCTTTTAAAACCAGTTTCAATATATATAGTACTTATAAGTATTAGTATTCCAACAATAGATATATTTTTTGATATATTCTTCATAGGTGCTACATACTCTATCTTTATTTTATGAAAACCTTTTTTTAATTTAAAACCAATAAAAGATGTATCAACCTTTTCATAATCAATTTTTTTACCATCAACATAAATTATAAAATTATTGTCAAATGGAATACTCAAATTAAAATATCCTTCTTTTGTAGTTGTAATAACACCATTTATAATATCTCCATAAGTTGAATTTCTATCTATGATAAATTCATCATTGTCGCTGTAACCATCAACTAGTTTTTCATAATCAATCGTATAAAATTCAATATTTTTAATCTTATATATACCTTTTGCTAATGAAACATTTAATGTTTTTAAATCACTATTAGACAAGGTATACTCAAATGTATTATTTTTATTATAATACTTCCATCCCTTACAAGTTAATTTATTTGTAATATCATTTATTTTTATATAACTATCTCCAATACTACAGCTATTACTTTCAAGCATATCAAACTTTATAAATAGTATCTTCTTACTTAAATCATCTGATATTGAAAACTTCATAGTTGCATTATCTTTGGCAGATATTTTTATATAATCATTTTCACTATCTATAGTTAAATTATTAAATGTATATGTATAATCAATATTTTTTTTCTCTATATTAGTTATATAATTTGTTTTTATATCTTTATCAATAATTGTATAATTAAGCATTGCTTCTACATTATATGGATATTTAAGTTTATTGTATTCTTTCAATGACATTAACCTATTGTTTGAATATCCAATTGGTAGTGCATTCTTATTTAAATATAAATACTCTGCATTGATATTTTTTAAATAAGTGTATCCTATATTATCAGTTTTATTTCCAATAATATATTTATTGCCAAAATATATATTAAATAATAAATTTTGTGGATTACTTAATTGACCAGTACTTCTGTTTAAAATATCATTTCCTAATTGATTATAATAAAAATCAACATAATTTTGATTAGATAGTGATGAGTAAATAGTGGTTTGGTAAGTATTAACATCAATAATGTTATTAGCAGTATAAAGTCCGTTATCTTTATCAGATATTCTATAAAAACTTTTATCAGTTTTATAAGCATCTTTATATAGTTGAACTAAATCATTAGTTACTTTTATATCATTTTTATTTACATACTTCTCACTATAATTGGCACTTATAAAGTTAGTAAGACCAATTATAAAAGCTGACATAATGATTATTGACTTCTTATTGAACTTATAAAAAATCAATAATGATAAAACAAGTAAAAGTGAATCTATTATAAATAAAATATTATTCTTATTAAACAATATTAACACAATTGATATAGCAATAAATATAATAATTAATAATTTAAGATTATCCTTTTTAGATATAGAATTTATAAAATTTGAAATAATTAATATACAAATTGGTATAAAAGGAATTAATACTTTACTATTAACATAAAGGGTTCCATTAAGTATATAAGTAAATATTGAGAATAAAAATAACATCATCATTGAAATGCATATATATTTTTTTTCACGTTTCAAATAAATTATACCGTATATAATTGATAAAAATATAATAGATGTTAATCCCATAGAATATGCACCATATAAAAATGAATTAACATTTGTATTTGGTATAAATAATGATAATAAATTAATTGAGCTTGTAGAACTTGATCTTCCACTCAAAAGTGTTAAAAATGTTGGAATAAGTAAAATACTAGAAATCATAATTCCTGTTATAATAGGAAGTAAAAATTTTATTCCATCTTTTATGAAACTTTTAAAGTTGATTTCTATATTATTTTTTATATATACATATATTCCATATAATATAACACATATTATAGCACCAATACTAAAGAAGTAACTACTACTAGTTATTAAATATATGCTTATTATAAGTAAGCTTTTTTTGTTTTCTTTAAAATATTTATCTACTCCAATTAATGCCATAATCAAAAAAGGCATATAATTAATAAACATAATGTGTCTATGAGAATGATATAGTATCGGTGTAGAAAGCATAAAGATAATAGATAGTATCATTGCTAGTTTAGTGCTTACTTTTGTTTTCATCCATCTATACATCAATAAAACACTAAGCCATACTAAGAATATAGAAGATATTTGAATATATGTCTTCATTGAAATAAATGGTAGTAAATATGAGAATAATATTATCGGACTTAGTAATCCATAATATGATAAATAATATATATTTTGACCACTTCCCAAATTCATTGCAAAATCAGGAAATATATCTTTGGTTTTATAAAATAGTTTTCTAAAATAATCAGGTATCATATAATGCTGACAATTCCAATCTATAACAGAACCATAATAATATTTTCCAAATTTAGTGATTATGAACACAAACATTATAATAAATAATGTAATTCCAAATATAAACCAAAAGTCTTCTTTATTTTTTTTCACCATATAAATACTCCTATTCAAATTATTTACAGAAAGATTGTACCAAATTTCTAATTAAAAGTCTTTAGTTTCAAATAAATATATTTAAAAATATAAGATACTTTTTTAAAATTCTTTCATAATTTTTGATATTTATATCTTTTGTTATGAAAAAAGTACATATAATACTTTAAGTATCATATGTACTTTTTGAAAGTCATTTTAACTATTTAATTTTTTCTACATCAAGTAATGTATAATTACCAGTATTATCTTTAGTAAATGTCCATTTAAATGAGCTTAATTTGTCCTCATACTTTCTAATTGCATTATCTATTTCAGTACTAGTAATTTTTTCTATAGTAGCAATTGAACCCTTTATATTGTTAATATTTTCTTGATTAGTTTTAGTGATATTACATTTACCACTACCATTACATGCAATAAACATAATTTTATTTACTATTTCAATTTTACCATCAGATTCCTTGGTAGAAATTATTTTAGTATAATAATTTATTGAGGCTAAATCTCCTACACCTTGTTGTTCAATATTAAACGAATTAGTGTTCTTATCATATGTAAAGTTATAACCCATTATAGATATAATAACATTGTTTTTATCATCAACTATATTATTAATATTTATTTCTGATGCAAACAACTCTTTGGATTTATCATTTATTTCTTTAAATTCAATTGACTTTTTATTTTTAAAATCTAAAGTCTTTGTTAATATATCACTATTCATTTCACTTTTTAAGTATAAGTTTCCTAAACTTATTGCAAATTTCATAATATCATCCACTTTTTGTATACTGTCAGTATCATAGAAATATGAATAGCTAATTTTTAAATTTTGATATTTTGATGAAGTCTTTGGATTAGCATATAAACTTATCCAATCAGTATATAAATTATATTTACTGAATAAACTTGCAAATTTCTCATCAGTACTATTTTGAGTATTATCTGAACCTAATACAACAGAATTTAGTAATTCATTTATATAAGCATTTGTAAAATACTCCTTATCCACATTAGTAAAGGTAATTACATATGTTTTGTCATTATATAATAGTCTTACTTCTTTAACAGTGCTTCCATTTTCTTTTTCTATATTAAAAATATATCCTTCATAATTTCCACTAATCAACGTAGTACTACTAGTAACTGGAAGTTGACTTGCTATAAATTCTAATATAAAATTAGTTTTCATAGTTTTTACATGTGTAAATATATTATTTTTTGTGTTCTTAGTTTTTGATAAATAATTAAATAATTCTATATCATTATTTACATTATTTTCACTAAGTAATGATGTCAAATCTGATAATGATAGTTTATTTTTAACACTATCATATATTGCTTGATCATTTTTTAATTTATATACAAAACTATCAGTTGTATTAACCAAAAAGCTTGCTACAACATTATTGTTTTCATTATACAATATGTATTCATCATTACCATCTTCATCTTTTTGTTGTCTGAAATTTTTAAAATCATTTTTGATTTTAAAATCTTTAATTGTTAAATAATCCTCCTTATCCAATTTTTTTGATTCAATTGTCATAGTGCTATTAAATTTTTTAGTGCTTACAATTGCATCATAATTGGTATTTGAAGAATTGTATTTTAACAAATAATAATTTTTATAAATAAAATAACTCCCTACTAATACTAATAATAAACATAAAGATACTGCTAAAATAATTTTATTTTTTTTCATAATCATATCTCCTAACATAATATATTTAACATCAATGTTTTTACATTAATAAATTTATTTTTTGTAATACTCTTAATCTTAGTATACTTTAGTAACAGTTCCTATTCCTAACGTACGACCACCCTCACGAATTAAGAATTCAGTGCCTACTTCCATAGCAACATTATTAACCAAAGTCGTAGTAATTGAAACATCATCCCCAGGATTCAACTTTTCAATACCATTAAGTAGTTTAATAGCTCCTGGTATATCAACTTCTCTAAAATTAAAATCTGGTTTGTATTCATCTGGAAATGTATTATGTGCTCCGCCCTCTTTAGTACTAAGCATATGCACATCAGCATCAAATTTCGTTGATGCAACAATAGAATTTGGTTTTGCTAATACTTGTCCTCTTTGCAATTGTTCTCTTGTAATATCTTTTAAAGTTATTCCAACATTGTCTCCAACAGTTGCTTCATCTATTTGATCTGTATATTTTCGAATTCCAGTTACTTCTCTTGTTAATATTTCTTCATTTAATCCAATTATTTGAACTTTATCACCAACTTTTAACTTACCCCTCACAACCTTTCCCGTTGCAACAATTCTCTTAGTAATAATAAATACATCTTCTATATTGAATAAGAATGCACCACTTTCATCATAAGTTGTATTTGTGCCTTCTTCAACAATACCAATTGAATAGCTATTTTGATGATTGTTTTTCACCTCTGACTCATTTGGTGTTTCATTGTTTGCTGGTTTTTCTTTATTCTGATTATTTAAGTATAAAACTGATATTGCAATTCCAATAACTATTAATATTGCTATTATGATAAATATTGTATTGCTCTTTTTTTGTGGCTTAGCTTGTATTGGCTGTTGCATATATCCCAGGTTGCGAGTCATAACCTGTTACATTATTTTCTTGATTCATATTTTCACCTATCCTTATACTTTTTTATTTACTCACTTACTTCTTAAATACTTACAAGTTGCATGTTTTTTACTACAATTTGATTTTTTAGCTTAATTCTATATTTTGATATTTTCTTCTACTATTTTAGTATAAGTTATTCCCAAGAATTTTTAAAGATTTTTAAATTTTTTTCATAAGCTATTTACATTAATTATGTAAAACATGCAAAGTTGTTTTTAATAAATTGTTTTTTTCTTACTTTGAACTTTTCTATAAGATAAAAAAAAGCCCTGTCAATAAACAGAACTTTCAAAATACTTATATTTTTTTTCATATAATAACTAATATTTTATAATATTTAACCTAGAAGCTAAAAGTATAATTATAATAATTAACAGTAAAAGTGCTACTATTAACAAGAGTTTACCAACCGACTTTGAATCAGGCATCTTTAACTTTTTATCTAAGATTTCTATATCATAAAACACTATACCCAAAAACACTATTTTTCGATATTCAACATCAAGAATTGTACCTATTGGATATTGTGATGGAATAAAATCTTTCATTTTGCAACTATATGAAGCCTTTGACTCAATTCCACATATTTTAACCCTCGGGCACCATGTATTACTATAACCAACAATTTCAGCTTTTCCTATTTTTTTATTTTTATTAAAACTGTTTGATTTTATAATCATAACAATTCCTATTATAAAAATAATTATACAAAAAATAGAAAGAAACATTACAAAAGTATATTGTTCCATTATTTCTCACCTATACTAAATCATATTTAAAATAAAAAAACGTTGACATACAACGCTATTTCTTCTTTGGTGACCAGTACGGGATTCGGACCCGTGAATGCCGCCGTGAAAGGGCGGTGTGTTAAGCCACTTCACCAACTGGCCAAAAAAAATGGCGCTCGATGCAGGACTCGGACCTGCGACCCAACGGTTAACAGCCGTTTGCTCTACCAACTGAGCTAATCGAGCATTCGTCTTACGCATAAGACTTTTTTAGTATATAACAACTTTTGTCTTAACGCAAGGCTTTTTTTGATTTTTTTAATTTTTTTTGTCTAATTCTTCTTTTAAAATGGTTCTAGCCATCTCTGGATTAGCTTGTCCCCTAGTATTTTTCATTACTTGACCAACAAAGAAATCCAAAACATTAGTTCTTCCACTTTTATATTTATTTACGTTATCTATATTATTGTCTAATATCTCTACAATTATTCTTCTTATTTCATCATCATTTGAATTTTGTTTCATACCAAATTGATCAACTACATCTCTAGGAGTTTTATTCAATTCTAATACTTTAGCAAATACATCTTTTGCTTGTTTTGATGATATTTCATTTTTATCTACCATTTCTATTATATCACTTAACATACTAGGAGTTAGATACACATCATTAATACTAACAAAGTTTTTGTTAATATATCCCAACAATCTTGTTGTTATCCAATTTGATGCTTCTTTTGGATTTGTTCCATTTTTAAGCACTTGCTCAAAATAATCAGAAATAGCTTTTTCTTTTACTAAAGTGGATGCATCAACATTACTAAGTCCATATTCTGTTATGTATTTGTTTTTTCTTTCTGTTGCCAATAAAGGTATCTCACTTTTAATACTGTTTAACCATTCATTAGAAATTTTAAACTTTGGAATATTAGGTTCAACAAAGTATTTATAATCAATTGCATCAGCCTTATCTCTCATAAATATTGTAGTTCCGCTTTCTTCATCCCATCTACGAGTTTGTTGCTTCATATTGTCATATGTTCCATTATTTTTCAATTCTATTTGACGAGATATTTCATAGTTAATTACATCTTTAACTGCACTAAACGAATTTACATTTTTTATTTCTACTTTTGTTCCAAAATTATTTATATCACTATCATCTTTATCCTCATCCATAATAGAGACATTAACATCACATCTTATTTGACCTTTTTTACTATCGGCTTCTGACACATTTGTATATTGATATATAGATCTCATAGTTTCTAAGAATGCAACCGCTTCATCAGCAGAGTGAAAATCAGGTTCAGTTACGAGTTCCAACAATGGTATTCCAGATCTATTATAATCAATTGTAGAATAATTGCTAAAATGATCCATTCCCGCCGAGTCCTCTTCTAAATGCAAATTATTTATTCTTATGGTTTTCAAACTACCATTACATTCAAATGTTAGATTTCCATAAGATCCAACTGGTATAGGTTTAGTTTCCTGTGTAATTTGAAATCCCTTTGGTAAATCAGGATAATAATAATTTTTTCTTTCAAAGTACATATACTCAGGCTGTGAGCAATTTAATATCATACTAATCATTAATGCTTTTTTTACTGCTTCTTTGTTTACAACAGGAAGTGTACCAGGAAAGCCCAAATCTACTGGTCTTATATTTACATTTGGTCTTTCTGTATAACTGTTTTTAGCACTAGAAAAAACTTTTGAATTTGTTTTACTTATTTCACAATGCATTTCTAGTCCAATACATGCTTTATATTTAGTCATGCTCTACCTCCTTTGCAATTTGATTTTTATAGTTCATTTTTTCTTCTAATGCATAAGCAATATTAAGAACATTTTGATCATCGTAGCAATTACCTGTAATGTTTATTCCTACTGGTAAACCATTTATAAATCCATTAGGTATTGTTATAGATGGGAATCCACCATAGTTTCCTATTTGTAAATGTTCATCTAATGCAACAGTATTATCATCATATTTTCTATTATCATCAAATCTTTTTGCAGGTCCAATACCTACAGGAAGTACAACTGCATCATATTTTTTATATAATTCTTTCCATGTATCCACAAGTAATCTACGTACTCTTTGCGCATTGTTAAAATATCTGTCTTTATTTTCTTTTTGCAATACATAAGAACCAATTACAAATCTTCTTTTTATAAGTGGAGAAAATCCCTTTGTACGATGATCTTTTATCATCTCAATATAGTTCTTGCCTTCACCTCTTGGTCCAAAAACAATACCTGTTAAATTACTCATGTTACTTGTTGCTTCCGCAGAATGTATAACAACATAAGCACTATATGATGCATTAAGTAATGTTCTATCTACACTTTCCTCAAACACTTCTATACCTAACTTTTTAAAATGTTCTAGTGTTTTTTTAAAATTCTCTAAGTGTAATTTTAATTCTTCTGAAGCGTTTGGATAATTATCTATATCACAAAGTTCCTTTATATAACAGATTTTTTTACCTTCTACATTATTACTTAAATCATCATATAAATGAATATTCTTTGAATCCCAACTAGTCATATCATTAGGATCAATTCCTTTCATATTATCAACAACAACAGCGGCATCTGCTACATTTCTTGCTAAAACACCTAAATGATCTAAACTTGATGCAAATGGGAAAACACCATATCTTGAAATCATACCATATGTAGGCTTATACCCAACTATTCCACAATATGCAGCTGGCTTCCTGATTGAATCACCAGTATCAGTTCCTAGTGCATATGGAAATACTCCTGCTGCTACTGCACAAGCACTGCCTGCAGATGAACCGGCACACATTCTTTTTCTATCCCAAGGATTAAGAACAATACCAGTATGTCCTGTGGTACCTGTACCTCCCATTCCAAATTCATCCAAAACTGTTTTACCAATTTTTACTGCACCTGCTTTATTTAAATTATCTATACTTGTTGCATTAAAAAATGGAATATAATCTTTTAATGTGTTAGATGAACCAGTAGTTAATATTCCTTTTGTAGAATAATTGTCTTTTACTCCATATGGGATTCCAGATAATATGTTATCAGTAACATTTTCTTCAGATGCATCATCTAATATAGTTACAAATGCATTATATTTTTCTTGAATCTCATGAGCTTTTTTTAATGACTCTTCTATTAATTTTTTACTTGATACATCACCATTTTTTAGCGATGTATGAATACTAACTAAGTCTTTATCCATATAACTCATTCTCCCACCACCTTTGGCACAATTACTTCTTCTTCATTATGATTATCACAATTAGATAATGCTTCTTCTATTGAAATTGATTCTTCACAAACATCATCCCTTAATTCATACACAAAATCATCTAATGTATGTGTCATTGGAGAAACTTTTTCTATGTTAGGAATATTATTGATTAAATCGATTTGTCTATCTATTTCTGCAAAATCTTTTAGTACAAGTTCATTTTCTTCTTCTGTTAAGCCAATAAGTAATTTTTCTGCATAATCATCAACCATTTCTTTAGTAAATTTATTAGTACTCATTTTAATCCTCCCAATATATTTAAATATATCACATAACTAGTATATAATTATTTTTAACTTTTTGAAAGTAAAAGAATTAATTTTATTTATAATATGTTTTTCAAGTTTTGATAAAACAAATCTTTCAGTTTCGGCTTCAGTGGTTAGTTTCTTGTTTTTAGTTTGTGCAAATGTTTTTGCAAAGAGAATGATTGTTCAAAATTTAGACCCAGTTATATCATTACTCATTAAAATGAATACATCAAAACTTTTCTTAATTCATTTTTGACAATTCAATAAATAATTAAATAAATTACAAAAAAAATAGTACCTAAATAGTACATAAAAACAATAAAAACCTTGAAGAATCAAGGTTAAATACATTATGGCGGAGCAGGAGAGATTCGAACTCTCGCACCAGTTGCCCAGTCTACACCCTTAGCAGGGGCGCCTCTTCAGCCTCTTGAGTACTGCTCCAAAACTGACTATTTCATTATAACAATTCATCAATCAATAGTCAATATTATAATTTATTTTTCCCTTAATTCTAAGTAAATAATAAATCCATATAGTATATTTTTATATTTTTCATCTATAAAATCAATATCATTTAATTTTGATTTTGCATTTTTAAACATATTCTTTAATACATCATTAGCATAGTCAAGTGCACCTGATTTTATGAATATATCTTTAACTTTTTTTATTTTTTCTTCATTAATATCTGAGTCTCCATAAACTTTTCTTAGCTCATCAAAATATTCTTTCTTTTTCTCTGAAACATAAGAATAAAGAATTGTTTGTTTATACTCACTTATGTCTGAACAAGTCTTTCCTAAGTTGTTTTCATCACCAAAAATTCCTAAAATATCATCTTTTACTTGAAAACCTATTCCTAAAAGCATTAATATTTCTTCCATTTTATTTAATTCATAGTCACTATAGTTATTCAAACTCATACCAAGTAGAAACGGTCCAATAACAGAATACCATGCTGTTTTTAGCATATATATTTCCATTATGTCATTCTCTTTTGTTATAAAACTATTATCAAATTCGCTTTTAAAAGGTAACACTACATCAATGATTTCCCCTTTAATAGTATTTACAACTATCTTATTATATAAACTTAAAATTTTATATAGATTTTGGTCATTTTTGTAATTTTTTAAAATTATTTGATTAGTCAAATAAAATCCTAAATCCCCTATACATATACCTAACGAATTAGCTATATGTGATGATTTATTATCAAAATTACTTTTCTTAGTATTAATTTTTTTAAATTCATTTATATAAGAATTTGGAATAGTAGTTTTACCCCTTCTTTGTGATGCATTATCTATTATATCATCATGAATAAGAATTGATGTTTGAAATAGTTCATATGCAGAAGATAGTGGTAAATAATAATCATTTGGTTTATCACTACTTTTAGATAAAAAACCAAGTGCAATTAAAAATGCTCTAATAAACTTTCCACCAGAATTCATTCGTATCAATTCTTTTAATGAATAAACCACTTCACTATTATCTTTATCTATTAAAAATGTATCATTATACTCTTCTAGACTTTTTTCACAGTCACTTTTTATTTTTATATAACTTTTATAAAACTCCAAAAGTTTATATTCATCAGTATCTTTATCAACAATAATACTATTTATATTATTCTTTTCACTTTTTAAGAATAAGTAAAAATCAGTAATTCTGGAAAAATTATACTTTTTATTTCCTACAAATACATCCATTGTTACCTCCCAAATATAACTCTATTATATAAAGAAAATAACTATTTATCAATTACTTTATAAATATATGTATTAAAAAAAAATATCAAAAAATGATATTTCTTACTTGTCTATCTTTAGTTCTTCAATTTCATCCACAACAGATAATTGTTGTTCAACAATAAGCTTTAGTTTCTTTTTAAATATTCTAATATTTCTCTCTAAAGTATCAGCTTTAATTTCTATTTTTTCACTTCGTATTAAAGCATCATTTACTATTCTAGATGCATTTCTCTTAGCATCTTCAACAATTATTTTAGCTTCTTCCATTGCTTGTTTTTTTATATCATTACTAGCAAGTTCAGCTTTATACATTGAACTTTTCATAGTGTCTTCCATCTTTTTATATTTTTCAAGTTCACTATTCAATTCACTTATCTGCCTAGCTTGTTTTTTTACTCTAGTAACAATACCTTCAGTTTGAGTAATAACATCATTTATAAACTTATTAACTTCAGCTTTACTATAGCCATTTTCTTCTATATTAAATTTATTCATGTTATCACCTCACTTTTTATATATTACCAATTAAATTCGTCTTCTTCAGAATCTCTTTCTACTTTTTTACTTTTAGAAGGTTTAGCATCATTTTCATCTGATATTTTTCCTTCTACATTAATATTATTAGGAGTACACAAAAATATTCCTCCACCAAGTTTTTGTAAATCTCCACCAATCGCATAAAGTGTTCCGCTTAAAAAATCAACAATTCTTTTAGCTTGATCAGGAGTAACTCTTTTTAAATTTACTACTACTGCACTTCTATCTTTTAAATAATCTGCGATTTGTTGTGATTCTGAATAAGCTCGTGGTTCTAAAAGAATCATTTTATTTTCAGAATCAGCATTTTCCTCATTATTATAATATTCGCCTTCATTATCTATATCTTCTTCTTTTCCAGAAAGAAAATTTTTAAATTTATTTAAAGCCATTATATCCTCCTTGATTATCTATATTTTGATTGTAACACAATTTAATCTAAATTTAAAGATGTTTTTACTAATTATTACTGCTATACCAAGTTTTTACTATATCACAGTTATTGCTAAGTGGTTCTGGGTTTGGTCTTTCTATTTTTACACTTGTAGGAACTTTAAATGCACTTCCAAATCCAATCGCATGACCAGATTGTAATGTTTTTAGCATTGCCATTACTTCATCACTTATATTAGGTACCATTTCTCTGATATATTTTAAATCTCTTGGATGCAATGTTCTAAGTATTATAAAATTAGAACATTGTGAAATACTAGTTTCACTAAGCTCACTAGGTCTTTGTGTAATAAGTCCTAATAAAATACCATATTTTCTTCCCTCTTTTGTGATACGATCAAATATATTATATCCAAGTAAACTCTTATCAATATCATCTTGTACATATCTATGTGCCTCTTCAAGGATTATATGAAAAGGTATGCTTGCTCTATTTTTGTTTTCTGCTGCAAAATCAAATAACAATTTTGATAATATTTTAACAAGTGACTTAGCCATTCTATCATTTACATAATTTATATTAAAATTAACAATTTGAGCTTTTTTTCCGTCATAAGTTGTTAATAACTTCTTTATATATTCCTCTCTTGATATCATATTATCATAGTTAAAATATTCACTATAGCTTCCACTAACTAATGAATGCAATCTAACACTAAGTATATTAGCATAGTCAAATACTTTATCACTTTTTAGAATTCCTTCTGATATTAAAGAAAACTCCAATGCCTTTTCTAGATCTTTTAATGTATACATTACATCTTCTCTAGCTTCAGGTGTTTCTAATCCATCAACTATAAATGTTGATATAAAACTTGTAACCAGTTCCATTTCTAACATTTTACCATTATTATCAACAAATAAGCATTGCTTTAGTGGCCTATTGTATCCTGGTTGTTGTATTACAGTATCCAAATTTAGAGTTTTTGTAGATACCGTTGACAATATAGCCTTTATTTGATCACTAATTTTAATTGTATCTTTTCCACTTTTTAATATATCCAATATAGCTCTTGCAATAATGTCATTGCAATGTTCTATTGCTTTATCATCCGTTCCTTTTATAATAGGCACTAGTCTTAATGCTTTATCTATTATTGATAGTTGGGCTGGTTCTGTTGCTTCTAGTAAAAGAGCTATATCATCTGTTTTTAAAAGCCATAACGGTATTTTTAATATATCACCCTCTGGGTAATCTGTGTTAGTTGTATAATATTTTGTATTTAACATAGGAGAAATTTCATTAAGTTTTGAAAATGCATTTTTGTATTCGCCATATGCATCAAATATAAATATATTAGCATTTATTGGCACATAATTATTACTTGTAAATATGTTCTGAATTAGTCTTGATACGGTAAAACTTTTTCCTGCACCAGTATTACCTAATATAGCAAAGTGATTACTAAAAAAATCATTAATACCAACATTAATTCTATAATTGTTATACACAGTTGAATATCCTAAATTAATTTGATCATTATCTGTTATAGTTTGCTTTCCTAGTATTAACTCTAGTTCATTCATAACAATTATTCTAACTTTTGATTTAAATGAAGGTTTTTTATTAAAGCCAGCAACAAATCTATTATTAGATATCTCACCTACTATAGCAATTTTAGCTTGATCAAGAGATATACTTCTTATCTCTCCAACTATTTTTTGTTCTCCATCTTCAAATATAACATGTATATTGACTAAATTTGTTTGATTAGAAACATCAATACTTAATTTTACTATTACTATATTGTCACATATATCAATTATTTTACCTATCATACTATCAACCCTATTCTAAGAGAAATTATAACATAAGATTTTAAAATAATAAAGGCAAAAAGAAAAAGATTCCTCAGAATCTTTAAACATCACGTCTTGAGAAATTTAATCTTCCCTTTTTATCAGTACCTATTGCTTTAACTAAAATTTCATCTCCAAGTTTTACAACATCTTCAACTTTTTCTACTCTTTCTTTTGATAACTTAGAAATATGAACTAATCCTTCACAACCAGGCCATAGTTGTACGAAGCATCCAAATTCTTCAATTTTAACTACTTTTGCAGTGTATATTTTTCCTTCTTCCACTTCTTTTACAACATCTTGAATCATTTCAGCAGTTTTGTTAATAATATCTTTATCTGTATGATAAATAATTACTTTACCATCATCCTCTAAATCGACCTTAACTGCATTAGCATCATTAACTGCAGTAACACCACTTGCTTCTAAGATAATTTTAGTAATCATTTCTCCACCACGACCAATTACATCTTTAATTTTCTCCGGTTTAATGTAGAAAATCATAGTCTTAGGAGCATACTTAGAAACTTCTTCCCTTGGTTTACTAATTTGTTTTTCCATTACATCAAGTATTTCCATACGAGCATCTTTTGCTTGTGCTAATGCCTCTTTTAATATTTCTTTAGTAATTCCTTTAATTTTGATATCCATTTGTAAAGAACATATACCATTTCTTGTACCACCAACTTTAAAGTCCATATCACCCAAATGGTCTTCCATACCTTGAATATCTGTTAAAATTGTATAATCACTACCATCTTTTGAAGTAATAAGTCCCATTGCAATTCCAGCAACTGGTGCTTTTATTGGAACACCTGCAGCCATTAATGACATACATCCAGCACATATAGTAGCTTGAGAACTAGAACCATTACTTTCTAATATTTCACTTACTACACGTACTGTATAAGGGAATTCTTCTTCGCTAGGCATAACTTGTTTTAAACATCTTTCACCTAATGCACCATGTCCAATTTCTCTTCTACCAGGAGAACCATATCTACCTGTTTCTCCAACAGAAAATTGTGGAAAATTATAATGAAGCATAAAATGTTTTTCAGCTTCTAAACTTATTCCATCTAATGCTTGATATTCATTTAAAGCACCAAGTGTAGTTACCGCAAGAGCTTGAGTTTCACCCCTTGTAAATAAAGCTGAACCATGTGTTCTAGGCAACATATCTATATCAGTAGATAAAGGTCTGATTTCAGTCATACTTCTTCCATCTGCTCTTGTCTTTTCATTAACTGTAATTGATCTAAATATATCATATTCAATAGATTCTAAAACTAATTTAACTTTAGTTAAAAGTTCATTTAATTCATCTTTATCTAGTGAAGAATTCTCTTCTTCATATTTGTTTACAACTTCTTCTTTTACTGCATCTATTGCGGCATATTTTTCAAGTTTACCTTTTATCCTTAGTGCTGCATCTAACTTATCACTTGCAAGATTTCTAATTTCTTTTCTTAGTTCATCAGATATTTCAAGATGTTCATATTCCATCTTTTCTACTCCGACTTCTTTAATTATCTCTTCTTGGAATGCACATAATTCTTTTACAGCCTCATGTCCAAACATTAATGCTTCCAACATATCTTCTTCACTTACTTCACGAGCTCCTGCTTCAACCATGTTAATTGCATATTTTGTACCAGCAACTGTTAAATCAATATCTGATACTTCAAGTTCATCAGGTGTTGGATTAATTATAAATTCTCCATTAACTCTACCAACTTTAACACCAGCAATAGGTCCATCAAATGGAACCTTTGAAATGCAAGTAGCTAAGCTTGATCCAAACATTGCAGTAAGTTCTGGTGAATTATCATTATCAACAGATAATACTGTATTTACAACCTGTACTTCATTTCTAAAATCTTCTGGGAACATTGGTCTCATTGGTCTATCAATCATTCTAGCAGCTAAAGTAGCAGCATCTGTTGGCCTACCTTCCCTTTTAATAAATCCACCTGGAATTTTTCCTACTGAATATAGTTTTTCTTGATATAAAACCATAAGTGGAAAAAAGTCAGATAAAATATTAGCTGTCTTTGATACTACTGTTGTTGATAATATAACAGTATCACCATATCTAACTAATACAGACCCATGTGCTTGTTTAGCAAGTTCACCGTGTTCTACAACTATTTTTCTTCCTCTAAAATCTAATTCAAACGTTCTTTTACCCATAGTAACCTCCATTATTTAGTAAAAATAAAGACACTAAAAAATAGTGTCTACTTTCTTAATCCTAATTTTTTAACAACTTCACGATATCTGTTGATATCCTTTTTTGCTAAGTAATTTAGCATATTTTTTCTTTGTCCAACTTTCTTTAAAAGTCCACGTCTTGAATGGAAATCATGTTTATGTTCTTTTAAATGCTCTGTTAAAGCTTTGATTTCTTCTGTCAAGATTGCAATTTGAACTTCAGCTGAACCAGTATCTTTTTCATCTCTTGCGAAATTTTTAACGATACTTTCTTTTACTTCTTTAGTTAAAGCCATTATTATTTCCTCCTATAAACTATATTCACATTAACTGAGTAATGGTCGGAAGTTTCCATAACCAAGTTAAAGCAACGTATATAATATACTATATATATTTATATAAATCAAGAGTTTTCTTTTAAAATATCATTCTCAGAAACTTCAACTGCATCCATAACTTCATCTAATTCAACTGTTAGTACAAGTTTATAATAATTCCATTGATCTGCTCTCATATCTCCCTTTTTCAAAATATCACCGTTTTTATCATTTAAATCAACCGTAATTGTTGAACATAAAGTTTCATCAGCAACAGTTTTAATTGGATCAAAAGTGCAGTCTAGGTTGTCATCGTCTAAAATCCAAAAGGTCTTAGTATTGAAATTGGATTTATTATCAAAATCCGAATATGCTTGAATTAATAATCTTGGATCTAGTTCAGTAAAATCTTTTATATTTAATATACTTACATCCTCTACATTAAGGCCCTTTTCAGAATACATTTTCTTTAATGGTTTGTATGTTGCAAAAGAACTATTATATCCGTTCATTAAATTTCTCAATCCACCAAATGAATCTCTACTATGATCTTTACCTAAATCATAATAGTGTGGAAATAATCTAAGTAGAAGTTTTCCATCATCACTAACTGTAGTTCCTAAATTTATCCAGTAGCTCATGCCTGTTATATTTTTTAATTTAGGTGAATATATTAATGAACCCTTTTTATAATTTCTAGCTTTAATTTTATCTTCTTCGTTATTTATTTCTACTACCTTTTTAGTTTTTTTAGTAAACATTATATAATCTTCATATTTAGAACTATCATCAGTTTTTAATGAATCCGAAAAATAATACAATCCTAAAATATCATAGTTTGAAAAAATATATTCGCTATAGGTTAATACATTTAACTTTTTAATATAAGACTTATTTAGGTCGCTTTCATTTATCAAAACTGGAAAACTGCCTCCAATTGCTGCAATATCGATTATTGAATTATAATCCTCATCAACTAAGTAAATATAATATTTAACATTGGAATTTTTATCTTTTTTTACCACAACGGCACCATCAATTATTTTTTTATTATATGGCGATTTTTTCTTATCAACTTCTAATTCTTTAACGTCATATACAACAACATTTTTATAATTATGTTCTAGCAAATATTTATATCTTGCTGCACCAATATATGCTTTAGCTGTTAGAACATATGCATTATCCTTTGAACTTGAAATAAGTCTACTAACTGATGGAACAGCAATTAATAATATTACAGCTAAAATTACTATAACAGCCAACAACTCAACAAGTGTAAAACCCTTTTTATTACTCATAAGCATTCCTACTTTTCTTTTATTTTTTCATTACTAGAAACTAGACTAGTAAAATCTATATTGTTAAATTTACTAGCTTCTATATTACGTTCAGTTGTATTATTACTTAAATTGTACTTAGTAACAAATTCTCCTTTTTTTAGATATAAAGTATCATCATTATCATTTAAATAATATTTTGTTGAGTCAAGATCTAAGTTCTCATCATACATAAAGAAATCATCTAATGAGTTATGTATTGAGACAATAGCACAAAATGCATCATAGTTTGTAGCTTCATCATCTGAAATTCTGTTAATTGCATCATACTCGCAGACTTTTTCATATAATTTTTTATCAATGTTTGAAAAATCAAACTTTTCTTCTGTACAATCTTTAAATGAATTAGAATCTTTTTCAATAACTACTCTAGTTTGATATTGATTTTTATAATGTCTATATAATTTAAGATAATCAGTAGCTTCTTCTTTAGATGATATATTTTGTATATCTTGTTCAAAACAATGTATCATTAAATTCTCAAAATCTTTTGTTTTTTTACATACCAAAGCTTCATTCTTCTCAGAATCAATATTCACAAAATTTGTAACTATACTTTTACAATCAACATTATATTTTTTTGAAATATAATTAATAACATTATCAAGATTAGCATCCTTAACATATTGTTGCATAACATCATAATTAGTCATACATAATAAATTGTTGTAGCACTTGCAATAAAATGCATAATTACTTGGTGCTGCTGATTTTATAGAATAAGATGTTCCATCAACATTCTTATAAGTTTCTAAATAACTGTAATAGTAAGAATCTGATGACATGGCTTTAAAAAACGATGCTTCGCCTTCCTTTAATGATTTTGGAGCTGAAAAGTTTTGACCTGCATGAGTTATTTCTTCAAATAAATCCTCCTGAAAACTATCTTCATTTTCCAAATCATCAAAGTAATTCATATATATTGTTCCATCAGGATAACAAAGTCCATTTGCATTATATTTATCCAAAAATTCTCTTCCATATTGATTATCAGTAACTAAATTTATACTTTTCACGCATTCTAAATCTTGTAGAAAATTTTTTTCAACAAATTCACTAAAGTTAGGTAATCCTTTGCATTTATATATTTCATAATAAGAATTATAGTTTTTATAAAGTCTCTTTAAATTTTGTTGTATTGCAAGTTTTACTTTAGAATCAAATCCTTTTTGTTCCATTATCTTATTCAATTTAATAACTATCGTATTATAATCAGTATTGTCATTTTCTCTAGTATATACAGTTGTTTCAATGGTTTCTTTTGTGTTACTTAAATTTAGTGACGTGTCTTCCTCTTTAAAAGTAACATTATCAACTATATCAGAAAAATTATCACTCATATTATTTGATGTATTTTCTATGCTTATGGAGGTTGTGTTGTCATATGGGGAATCTTTTTTTAATACAACCTGTTTAAGCAAAGCAGATGTACTACATAACGTAATTACACCTGCTGTTGCTAAAGCTATAATTTTCTTACTATTTTGCATATAACATTACACACGTCATATTTGGGAATCTACCATTAGAATTAACATAGAATTCTCCTTTTGTAAAAGCACAACTTCCACCTTTGTAATACATATTACATGTTTTGTCTGTGTTAGAATCCCAAGGATCTATTGCTAAAAAACTAGAGGTATCTAGTTTAGATTTATCAGCAGAGTAAACACTCTTCTTTATTCCAACAACAGTTAAATTGTGATTACCCTTTTCACCTCTTGAATTAGTATATCCAACATAGACAACTACTGGTTTCCCCTCTTTTAATCTGCTTCTTATATCATTATAGAAGTCTTTTAATCCATCTTCACTACAAGTATCATGATGTGAATCATCACGTGTTAAGCCATATTTAGTTTGATCTCCCTTGCTTTTTGGGTCCCTATTACTGCCTGTTCTAATTCTTTGAGCATAAGCCATTGCATACCAAGTACATTCTCCATCGCCCTGACGACCAATATCTTGATATCTTTCATAATTTTTTATAACATAATATCCACCTTGTTCTTTAAGATAACTACTTACTGGAGATGGACCTGGACCAGGAGGAGTAGGATTAGAACCACCTCCATTAAAAACAGAATCAATAAAATCAGCAATGTATCCCATGATTTTTACAATAAGGTCAAGAATATCTCCTAATGTACTACCTTTTTCAATTTTTATTTCTGCATTATTATTATATTTGTCCACAATAACAGTTTTTCCATTATCGAACTTTACTACATTTTTATTCTGAAAAAATGTAAAAACAGTTGCTAAGAGAATTAGTACCAAAAATACGGTAATACTCTTGTGCGTGAATAATTTCATATCATATACCTTCCTTTACCTATTTTTACCACACTACAAATATATCAAATAGAATTGTTATCTACAAGTAAATGTAATATTTTGTCTTTTTATTTACATCTGATTGACAGTTTTAAACTTTTTTCATCATCATTCTCATCTAGTATATATCCTACAAAAGGAACATTTCTGTATTTTTCATTATAATCAAGACCATATCCAACCGCAAAATAATCATCTGCTATAAAACATTTATAATCTGCTTCTATTTCTTTTTCTCTCTTTTCTTTTTTATCAAGTAAAACACAAATTTTTACTGTTTTAGCTCCACCATCTAAGTAATATTTTTTTAAATAATCTAAAGTATGACCAGTATCTAATACATCATCTACTAAAATAACGTTTTTATTTTTAAAATCTAAAGATGGTTTAAGTTGAAAATCTATTTCATCACTACGCTTGGTCCCTTCATAACTCTTTACTTTAACAAAGTCAATCAAAACTTCTTTTTCAATATTTTGTGTCAATTCACAGAAAAAGTACATACCACCTTTCAATACACAAACAAATATAACATCATCAGTACTTAAATCATTATTAATTAGTTTTGCAATTCTTCTTATTTTTCTTCTTATTTGACTATTTGTATATAAATTTTTTATATCCATAAAACAACCTCACTTCTTTATTATATAAATAATATACGATTTAATTTTGGTTTTTGCAATAAATAAAACAAGTATAATTAAATTTAATATTATTTATTATACTCGTTTATTATTTTATAAAGTTTTTTTCATATCTTCTGAAACCAATGGTGCACTTTGTTCTATCATTGATTCGTCAAATTCAGAATACACAACTTGTTCTGTAGAGATATTGTATTTCTCAACATTTTTATTTGTCTTGTTTATCAAAATAACGTTATCACCTTCTACGTAATAATTAATGTTATAAATAGATGCTTCTTCCATAGAAAGTATCTGATATGAATTTCCTTTAATAGTTAAATCAAAAATTGCTTGTTCATACCCTTCTGGGAATATCTGATAATCTGTTAATTTTTGTAGAAGCATATCATCAACTGTCTTAAAATTAATAACCTCATCCGTTATAGTTTCTTCATCTTTACTACAGCTTATAAAAAACTGTCTTCTATAAGCTCTGTATTGATTATAAAATTTTAATAAGTCATCTTTATTATCAATCGACGATAAATCTTGACTTAAGCAATTAAGATATGTATTCTCTACTGCTATTATTTCATCAACTGAAACACCATCATACATGCATATTAAATCTAGTGAATCTACAAACTCTTTTGCATTTATATTATATTTTTCTTTAATTGCATTAATAATTATATTCTCATTATAATTTTCTTTACATGCTTCAATATTTGAATACCCTACTAAATTCATAAGCATATTATATGCTCTTGAATATTTAGGATAATCTCCCCCACCTAATCCTCTCATATAACATAATTTTCCATCAGTAGATGTAACAGTAAATGCAGATGTAAAATTAGATGAGTTTGTAAATGCAGAATACCATGATGCTTCACCTTCAGTCAAGATTTTATAAATACCAGGACTTATGTTAGATTGATCATCTATTAATTTCTCTTGAGTAAAATGAAATACCCCATGAATAAGATTTGTTTCTTTATCATTTGGTAAAAGCTCTTTATTTATAAGTAATAATCCTTCACTAACAAAAGCCTTCTCTAATGCACCACCTAACATAGCAGAGTAATCAGAATCATAGTTTGGTTCAACAATTTCAATTGTATCTATATTATTTACAATTGTTTCAATAAAATTGCTTATAAATTCTTCTTTTTCCGGCAAATCACAGTTTGGATATATAAGTCTCATTTGATCATAATTTTCTTCTAAGTTTCTTATTGTACTCTCAAGAAGTTCAGTAGCTTCTTTATTATAATTTTTTGAATATATATCGCTTATTTCCATTTTCTTTACTACACGGGTAGTATCTATACTGCTATTTGTTTCTCCGTTTCTTGCCACAGTGGTAGCATCTATGCTACTCACTTTTGTAGTTTGCATGCTATCTATATTATTAGTAATTTCTTCTTCCATGCTGATACTTGTTGTTATATCTAATCCGTCATATTTCTTATTTTTATTAAGTTTTATAGCTGATGTAGATAATAGAACTATTCCAGTTAAAGTAACAGCAATAGCAGATTTAACCTTATTATTCATCTTGAATCCCCCTAATCTTTATCACTATTTTGAGCAGTAGTAGAATATAGCTCTTTACAAGCTTCATCTTTATATGCATAATTATAATAGTTTTTTATTTCAATTATATTGTTAAATGATAGATAGTCATTAACTGCATGTTTTGTGATTTTTGCTGGTCCATCAAGTTTTCCGCCATGATAAACATCATTTAATGAAAAGGCATAACATATTTTTTCATTCGCTTCAGTTGATATATAACTTCCATCAGCACGGCAGTAATCATCATCACCATATGTACCTAGTGATATAAACCTTGGATGTGTCGATTTTTTCCACTCCGAATAATAAAATCCATCTGGATAAGAAGGTCGAAACAACTCAGCAATTTTATCTTTGTTTTCTGTTAACAATTTTTGTGTAAGACCATTTTTCTCATAATCTAAATAGTAATACAAATCATTTATTGTTAATAATCTTATATACAGATCTCCTTTATCTATTCCAAGTTTTGTTGAATAAGAATTCAAAAAATAACTATTTGCATCACTATAACCATCTGCTGTTTTTATATCGTCAATTCTATTAGTATAAGTATTACTATCAAATAATGAAATCGAATCATCACTGTCGTTTATAACTCTATAAGGTATACATTTTTCTTGATTTTGAGAAGAATTATGTTTTAAGTAAACCAATGCTCCAACTTTTATCGGATGCATGTTTTCACTAATTGAGCCATCATCATTTATTGTTATAGTTACTGATTCATTATCCTTGGTAACTGTTTTAATCTCATACTTATTTTTTAAATTTTCTTTTAATATAGTTCCAAATCTTTCACTATCAATTTTCTTAATTTTAGAAACACTCAATTCATCTTCATTCAAAAGCATTACTTTATCAAAATAAGTTTGACCTAAAATGTTACTAGTTTTTTCATCATATATAAATATTGAATATTTATAATGACCACTTTCATCTTTTTTGGCATACACTACACCATGATAATGTTCTTTTCTGTTCTTTACATACAAATCATTCAATTTGAAGAAAGTCTTTTTGCCATTTTCACTTAAAACGGAATATCTGGCAGCATTAATGTAAGCTCTTGCATCGTGTACAAATGCTTTCTTCTTAGAGTTATTTATAAGATTCATTGTAGTAGGAACTGCGATAGAAATCACAATTCCTAAAACTACAATTACCGCTAATAACTCTACTAATGTAAAACCTCTTTTATTCATAACACATTCTCCTAGAATGAAATAAATTAGTGTCAATTTATTTCATTAAAATTATTTTTAAAATTCCCTAAACGAGTAATACTTCCAACCCTTAGCACAATATTTTAAAGTCTCTTGCACTGTATATATTTTTACTTTATCACTTATATTTCCACCTACAGCATACCATGTTTTATCAGTGTTGTTATAATACACAATAGATGCATGGCCTGTATCTATATCATTTATCTTTCCAATGTATTGAGACATCATATAAACTTTTGAGGTAACAAGATTACTTGTATTCGCTGTGGTACTAGTATAGTGTGGATAGCTATCAAAAGCGGGATAAAATTCTGATAGTGATACACCTTTAGACCATCTATAAACTTTTTTAAAAAAACGCACACAGTCTGTTTCTGTCTTACCAAGCTGTGACAATGCAAGACATGCTGGTATACTTGCCTGCGTATCTGCCAATCCATAATAGCTGCAAGGTCTTATTATACCTGAATTATCTAAATCATAATATTGTTGACCATTGGCATTCAATATGCTTAATATGTTATCTGGATCTATGTAATTCTTATCAGAAAGTCCATCATCAATTCCCATCTTAGGAAGTGTAAGCGATTTGCTTTCACCAGAACATATTCTATTTCCGTTGACCTGAGCGCCTCTTTCATATATTGTTATTTTTATTGTATTAAGTCCCGGAGCCTTAATATTAGAACTATATATTGTTGCTCTTAAATTGTCCGATGATCTTCCTATTCCAACATATTTTTTACCATTTACTATTATTTCGTAGCATCCATAATTTTCATAATTAGCTCCTATTTTTAAATTAACAAAATAATTTCCACTACTTTTTTTAACATAAATAGCTTTTCCTCCATTAGTCTTATATGATTGTGTATATTTTTTACCATTGCTCTCATAAGAAGAGAACATGATATCATTATATCCAGTACACCCAGATAACACTAATGTTAAAGCAATCACCGCTAACATTAAAAATATTTTTTTATTTTTCACTTTTTCTTACCTTTCTTACTACAATTAAATTATAAATTTTAAATTGACAAATTTCAACATTTTTTTACAATTCGTTAACCAACAATAAAAAAACAATACTATATTTACATAACATAATATAGTATTGTTTTTTGCTTTACATTATTTTACTCACTAAATATTATTAGAATGATCTGAATTTATAGTATGTCCAATCATAACCGGCATTATCTAAGGTATCTTTCAATGTTTGATTCCTTACCTGTTTAGACTTTGTAAATCCACCACCAACAGCATACCAAGTATTATTACTATGATTATAATAAACTATTGAAGCATGAGTTCCATTGCCCGAAGAATTATATTGAGCCATAAGATAAACCTTTGAACTTGAAAGATCACTTGTATCACCAGATTTGCTTGTATACTGTTTAGAACCGCTAAAAGCACTATAAAAACTTTGCATACTAGTACCGGTCGATATTTTGTATACCTTCTTAGCAAAAGCTACACAATCTATTCCAGAAGATTTAAGCTGAGATAATGCAACACACGCTGGTATACTTGCTTCTGTACTTTTTAATCCATAACTACTGCATTCCTTTGGCACATCATTTACCTTATTAGTATAAGTTGCACCATTATCTTTAAGTATCTTGCTTATATTTTCAACGCTTATAGGGTCAGTGTTAGGTAATCCGCCAGTATTAACTTTAAATGAAACACTACCCACTTTGTTTACATAACCTGTACTGGAATACACCTCGATATTTACGTTATATTCTTTTTGTGATTGTAATATTATAGTACCGGCATTTGTTTTAACTGGAATCCATATATTAGCATCATCTGACAAAACGCCATTAGGATTACCATTTGCTTGAACACCACCGACAAAAACTCTCCAACTCTTAATGGCTAGTTCATCACCAATTCGCAACAAAGCAAAGAAACCACCATATTTTTCGTATTCAGTTGCATAATAAACACCCTTGCTTTCTGACAAATAGTTACTACTTTTAGAATAAGCACAATTTGCAAGTCTGATTTCTGTTGGGCCAAGGCACCCCGATAACACTAATGTTAAAACAATCACTGCTAACATTAAAAATATTTTTTTGTTTTTCATTTTTTCCTACCTTTCTTACTACAATTAAATTATAAATTTTAATTCGACAAATTTCAACATTTTTTTACATTCTGCTAACTTATAAATAAAAAAAACAATACTGCATATAGCAATACTGCCTTTTTACTTTACACTATTTTACTTCCCGTATTTATTATTAAATTTATCTATTTGACTTTTTTTAGTTAAAACTTTATCTTTTGATTCATCATACTCACTATTAATAGGTCTCTTTTTACCTCTTCCCAAATCATATAATAGTTCATTTAAAACTAATACATTATTAGACTGTATTAATAATTGATTAAAAATTCCGGTTGTTATATATCCATTAGTAAATATTAATTGCATCTTTAAAGCACACGGAAATGCCAAATCTGGTCTCATCGCAATACCACTTAGTGATGGTAGTTGCATAAATATAGAATTAGCATTATCAACAACTCTAGTTATATGTGAATGTCCCTTTAATACTAATCCAGTTTGAACATTAATATTTTTAATACCGTAACCCACTGGATGTTCTACTATTATTTGATCATTTTTTAAATTGAATATAGCATTTCCATAATCTACCGGTATTAAATCAGGTCTTCTATTTAATAAATATTCTTTAAAGTCTATTCCATAATCAGTTTTTGCACTTGCATCATGATTTCCTAAGCAAATAAAATTTAATATATTCTTATCATACGGATGATTCTTAATTGCAGTTTTTATTTGTTCATGAACATTATATGTCTTTTTTATATTACCAAAAGTTCCATCTATTAAATCTCCACCATTTAATATTATATTAATGCCTTCTTTTGAACAATAATTATATACCTTATGTAATGCATCTATATTTTCAAATACACTGCCAAGATGTAAATCAGAAATTACAACTGCATTAAACACTTTATCATCATCATCAATATTAATTGTTAATCCCTCTTTAGCTGGAGGTAATACTATTTGCCTTTCTACTTTAAATGATTGACTTCCATTATAATAAAACTTTCTATTAAAATTATATCCATTATTCTTTAATGAAGCCAGCCTTGTATAAATCTGTCTCTGACTCAAATTTACTTCTTTTGATAAAACCTCTAATGTTTTGTGTTCATCAAGTATTAAGTCTAATATTTTTTGATTAGTCTCTGTCATATATCCCCCTATTACATTTAACTAATTAGATCGTTTATTTAATATTTCCTTTAATTTATGATATGATTTAAAGTCTCCAGTTTTTGGAAATGCATTAAGCAATCTTCTTTTAACATATTTATTTTTACTTAATGCCTTTTTAACCTGATCACTTATTTCTTCTGTAATATCTTTACTTATACTAATTGAATTAGATCTTATTTTATATATAGTAACTATTGATACTACTGTGTCTAAAAAATATATAGTAAAGAATATAATTCCTAACACAAAAATCCACGTTGATGAAAAACTGTCTAATAACTTTGTAAATATAGGGTTAATAACATACATTACTACTACCCCACCTATACCAAATAAAAGAGAATTTGATAAACATACTCTACCATTTAAATTAAGTTTTTTCTCACTGTAATCCCACCATCTAGCTTTAAATACTTTTTCCATAAAATAACTTGTAAAGTACTCTAAAACCGATGAAATCAGTGCAGCCATAACAAACAATGCTACCGGATCATTTATATATCTTTTAAGCATAAATATAATTATTATTGCACCCCAACCATATATAGGTAAATATGGTCCAATTAAAAATCCTCTATTAAGAACTATCTTTTTATCAACAATAGAGCAAAATAAGCACTCCAAAACATATCCGAATACACAATACATAAAATAAAGTAAAAATACATAAAAGAACTTTTCCATATATAATCAAATCCCCAATCACATTATTTATTATAACAACTAAGAAAGTTAATATCAATTATAATTTAATTCTGTCACTTATATAATTTTCTACATCATCTATTGGTAATGTAACTTGTTCCATAGTATCTCTATCTCTTATAGTTACAGTTCCATTATTTAAAGTTTCATCATCTACTGTAAGTGCAAATGGTGTTCCTATTATATCACTTCTTCTATAACGTTTACCAATATTACCAGAATCATCATAACTACACATAAAACATTTAGATAGTTTACTATAAATTTCTTTTGCTTTTTCACTATGATATTTCTTTATTAAAGGTAGAATTGTTACTTTATATGGTGCTAAATAAGGATGAAATTTCATAACTTCTCTTTCTTCTCCATCAGAAAGAGTTTCTTTATTATATGAGTTAAATAATATTGCTAAAACACACCTATCAAGTCCATATGTAGATTCAACAATATAAGGAATATATTTTTCATTAGTTTCTGGGTCAAAATATTCTTGTGATACACCACTATATTCTTGATGACGAGTTAAATCAAAATTAGTTCTATTATGTGTTCCATTTATTTCTCCCCAACCAAATGGAAATAAATATTCAATATCACATGCTGCTTTAGCATAATGTGCAAGTTTTTCATGATCGTGGAATCTTAATTTTTCTTCCGGAATTCCTAGACTCATGTAAAAGTTCTTACCAAAGTTTTTAAAGTATTCATATAATTCCATATCACTACCTTCTTTACAGAAAGTTTGATATTCCATTTGTTCAAATTCAATTGTTCTAAATGTAAAGTTTCCTGGTGTTATCTCATTTCTAAATGCTTTACCAATTTGTCCAATAGAAAATGGTAATTTTGCTCTCATACTTCTTTGTACATTTAAGAAGTTTACATATTCTCCTTGTGCATTTTCAGGTCTTAAATATACAACACTTTTAGCATCTTTTATAACTCCCCTATATGTTTCAAACATAAGCTTAAATTGTCTTATATCAGTAAAATTGGTTTTACCACATTTTGGACAAGGTACTTTATGTTCATTTATATAGTTAATCATCTCTTCATTAGTCATTGCATCACCAATTGAAGAGTTAGTAAAATCATTAATTAAGTTATCAGCACGATGCCTAGTTTTACATTCACGACAATCTATTAGTGGATCTGCAAAACTATCAACATGACCTGATGCTTCCCATACTCTTGGATGCATCAATATATCCGCATCAACTTCATATGCATTATCTCTTTCTTGAATAAATTTCTTTCTCCAAGCATCTTTTATATTATTTTTAAGCCTTGTTCCTAGTGGACCATAATCCCAAGTATTAGCAAGTCCTCCATATATTTCACTTCCTTGAAATATGAATCCATATTGTTTACAATAATTAACCAAATCCTCTGTTGTAAATTTATTCATTAAAATCCCTCCAATTTTAATTGCTTCTTTTTCTCTTTATTATTTTCATACACATCACAATTATGTTTCATGTAAGCATCATATAAAACATTAGTAAGTAAATTACTATGAGATATAATTCTAAAATTTTCACAAGATAACTCATCATCATTAATAAATTGTGTTTCATCTTCGATTACATTAGAAAGTTGTCCAGCTACAAAATTCTTAAAAAAACAAACCTCACTTTCATTTTTATCAGCTATTACAAGTTTAATTTTGTTTTCTTTTATTCCATAGCTTGAATAATTATCACTACCATCTACTGTTACAATATTAATATCACAATTCTTATTTAGAAATTTCAATCTATCAAAGTTATACTTTTGTAATACTAATTCTCTTGTTTTTTGATATTCTTCTTTGTTCTCAAGTTGTAAAAGTAGTCTTTTCTCACTATTAGTAGAAATAACTGTAAATGGTTTATCATAATTCTTAATATTAGCTTTATCAATAATTGAGACAATTGTATTATTTTCTAGAAAATATTTGATTACTTCTTCCATCTTATTATTATCATCTATTTCTTTTAAGTAATCACTAAACACAAAGGTTGTTTTCTCTCCACTCCAATTTCTTTTGCGTCTATCTGCTTGTATTAATAAATTATCATACAATTCTCTAATTACTATTACATCATAATCATTTGAGTTTAGATTAGCTATACCTCTTAGCTTTACTTTCATATTTATATCCCCCTGATTATATTAATACTGTATACCCCATACCACATGGTATTTAGCTTCTTTACCACAGCATACACATTTACCATCTACTAATTTTTCATTTTCTAAAATACATCTTGATTTACAGCCTTTTATTTCTTTTATTTTAAGTTCACACTCTTCATCTCCACACCAATCTGCATGAATAAATCCTGGTTGAGTATTTAAAATATTTTCCATATCAGTTAAATTATGTGCAGTAAATGTTAATTTACTCATTCGCTCTTTTGCGCTTTTATACATATCACTTTGAATAGTATTAAGTAATTCTTTTACATAATTTACAACATCAATGTCTTTAGATTTTACCATTTTCTCCCTAGTATCACGTCTTGCAAATGTGACATTATTGTTTTCTAAATCTCTTTTACCTATTTCTATTCTTATTGGAATACCATTTACTTCAGCTTCTGCGAATTTAAAACCAGGAGATTTTTCAGAATTATCTATATAACAAGTGATATCATTATCTTCTAGCATTTTTTTATAAGAGTTAGCTAACGAATTAACTTCATCTGTATCACCTATTGGAATAATTGCTACTTGAGTTGGTGCAACATTTGGTGGTAATACTAATCCATTATCATCACTATGAACCATTATTAATGCTCCTATCATACGAGTAGATGAACCCCATGATGTTTGATATGCATATTCTAATTCATTTGATTTATTTAAAAACTTTATATCATATGCACGTGAAAACCTTTGTCCAAAGTAATGACTAGTACCAGATTGAAGTGCTATACCATTATGCATTAAAGCTTCTATTGTTAAAGTATAATCAGCACCTGCAAACTTTTCTTTTTCTGTTTTTCTACCAGTTATAACAGGAATAGCAAGTATTTTTTCAAAAAATGTTTCATAAACATTTAACATATCTCTTGTTTCTTTTTCTGCTTCTTCACTGGTAGCATGTACAGTATGTCCCTCTTGCCACCAAAATTCACGACTCCTTAAGAATGGTCTTGTTTCCTTTTCCCAACGAAGCACACTACACCATTGATTATATTTTAAAGGTAAATCTCTATATGACTTAACAACACTTGCATAATAATCACTAAATAATGTTTCACTAGTAGGCCTAATACAAAGTCTTTCTTCTAACTTTTTAGACCCACCTTCAGTAACCCATGCAACTTCAGGTGCAAAGCCATTAACAAGTTCTCCTTCTTTTCTCATTAATCCTTCTGGTATTAACATAGGCATTGCAACATTTTTATGTCCTGTTTTTTTAAACATTTTATCCATTTCATGTTGCATCTTCTCCCATATTGCATATCCATTTGGCTCAAGAATAATACAGCCTTTTACATTAGAATAACTTGATAAATGTGCAGCATTAACAACATCTGTATACCATTTAGCAAAATCAACGTCTCTTGAAGTTATCTTTTCGTTTTTCATAATTAACCTTCCTCCTATAAATTAAAAAATCTTCTAGAGCATATAAGGACGATTCACCGCGGTTCCACCTTATTTATCCAGAAGATCACTTTTATTATATTACTCCGACTTTTCCAAGGCCATCATCGCATTAATTAACTAGATTATAGTAAATTAGTATCTAAAAGTCAATATATAACTTTATTGTAATCCTATACTATTTTACAGAATCTATATAGTAATTACCTAATTTATCTTTTTTAAAATTAGTAGATATAATATTCATTTTATAAATATAATTTTTTATATCTTCATACTTAATACTTTCTACTATTATACTTTTAAAGTCCTCATCTTTATATAATACATATCCCGAAGATGTTTTATTTACAAAAACATAGTACTTGTTTATTGTTAAATTTTGCTCTTTAAAATCATGAGTTGCATTCTTAAAAAATGTTAAAAACAAATAATTATTATCACTACAACTACTGTTTATAATATATGAATCGGAATTATTGTCATAACTAGATGCATTACACATATTTGTTGTTTTATTTGAGTCAATATTACCAAATATTTCACTATACTTTTTTTCAAAGATTTCCTTATCTATATAAGATATTTCCTCAATTATTTTATCTGATTCGCTTATATTTTTTGTAGTTATGTATGATTTTACATCAAAATCAAGTGCTTTATTTTTATATTTATATAACTTGCTTAATGTATCATCATCTATATAATTACTTAGCTTATAAAAAGTATCATCATAGTTATTAACTTCTAAATAATCATTAGTTATTTTATTGTTATTAGTTTTATTTATTTTTATTTCGTCTAAATTTACTAATTTTTCTTTACTTATTACCTTATCTATTACTACATATGCACTAAGTAATATTATTATAATAAAAATTGCGATAACTAATGATGTTTTAATTCTATTATTTTTATCTTCACTCATTATATTCACCTATCTAAATAATAGACTATCACATTTTATAACTTTTTTAAAGATTTTTATTTCTTTATTATTTTAAATGTACAGATATAAAAATATTTGATATAATCTTATAAGAATAGGACGTGATTAAATGAAAAATAAAGTTGTTATAATCGGTTGTGGAAATGTTGGAATGAGTTATGCATATGCATTACTTAATCAAAGAACAGCGGTTTCTGAATTAGTTCTTATAGATATAAATAAAGATAAAGCTATTGGTGAGGCAATGGACTTAAATCATTGCTTGGCTTTTGCACCTACAAAAATAGATATTAAAGCTGGGGATTATAGTGATTGTAAAGATGCTAAAATAGTTGCCATTGCTGCTGGAGCTAATCAAGATATTGGTGAAACCAGAATGGATTTAATAGAAAAGAATAACAAAGTATTTGAAAGTATTATAAAACAAGTTATGGATACTTCATTTAAAGGAATTTTTTTAGTCGCAACTAATCCAGTTGATGTTATGAGTTATATAACTTGGAAACATTCTAAAACACAACCAGAAAAAGTAATTGGTACTGGCACAACTCTTGATACTGCAAGATTAAGATATGAAATTTCAAAGGAAATAAATATTAATACAAAAAATATTCATGCATATGTTTTAGGAGAACATGGCGATACCGAATTTGTGCCATGGAGTAATGCAACTGTAGGATTACAAAACATAAGAGATTTTTTAGAAAATGACAAGTTAGAAGAAATATGTACAAAAGTTAAAAATGCTGCATATGAAATTATAGAAAAAAAAGGCAATACTAGTTATGGTATTGGTATGAGTATGATTAGAATTACAAATGCAATATTAAGTAATGAAAATGCAGTACTAACTGTTTCATCTTATGATAAAAATAATGATGTATTTGTTGGTGGACCTACTATTATAAATGAACGAGGTGCAAAAGAAAGAATATATGTAAGATTAACAGAAATTGAAACTGAAAAATTACAAAATTCAATCGATACACTAAAAACTGCTATTAATAAAATATCCACAAACAAACAAGAAGAAACAGTTGATGAAGAAATAGAGGTAATTTAAAAGGTCATCCATTATTTTTGGATGGCCTTTTTAGTTATTGTTAACACTCTTATTAGTTTCAATTATCATCTTTCTTTTCGCTTTAACTCTATTTTGATAGTTATCTCTATCTCTTATACTTTTTCTAAGCTCAGAAACTAATAATGGTCCTAATTCATCAGTATCATGTCTGAATACATTATTCTCTATAGTCACTAAATTATCAACTATTATTCTATCAACTAATGTTGCAACATAATTTAAATCTAATTCAACCGGATCTTTTTGCTCTGCAACAGAATATTTTAAAGCTAATTCCTTATCTATTTCACCATTATTAGCAATAACAGTATTTATTTTTCTTTTACCAAGATAACTATTAACTGTATTTATATGATCACTAACCTTAAATTTATCCGTTTCCCCTGGCTGAGTAAACAAATTGCAAACATAAACAATTGGTGCATTTGAATTATCTATTGCACTTATTACCTCCTCAGATAATAAACAAGGAATCAAACTAGTATATAAACTTCCCATGCTTAAAACAATTAAACCAGCTTGATTAATTTGTTCTACAAGTTCATCATTTATTATAGGTTTTTCTTTATAAAAAACCTTTTTTATTTTTTTATTACTTGTAGTGATATAGTGTTCTCCTTCAACAAAAGATGAATCCTCCATTTCAGCAACTAAAGTAACATTTGATTCAGTAACGGGCATAACTCTACCCTCTAAATTAAGTATTTTACTTAGTAACTCTATTCCACTTTGTACACTACCTGTCATTTCAGTTAATGCAGCAAGCATTATATTACCTACTGTGTGTTTATTTAATGTTCCGTTAGTTTTAAATCTATAGTTTAATAGTTTTTCAACGGTTAATTCTGTTTTGCTTAATGCAACAAGTACTTTTCTTATATCACCTACTGCAAGCATATCTAATTCATTTCTGAGAATTCCGGTTGATCCTCCATCATCACATACCGATACTACAGAGGTTATAGAAATGTTAGAATTTTCTACCTCAGTTTTTAATCCTCTTAGAAGGCAACTCATTCCAGTTCCCCCACCAAAAACTAAAATCTTCTCATTGTTTACATCTTCCACTTTATTTTCCCCCACATTATTTAAATTCATTTTCAAAAATCTGTTTAAAATTAGTATACACTAAGACATTATTCAATTTCAATTCGTTTTTAATATTTAAACTATTTCTTTTTATTCTTATAATTTTTTTAGGATTTCTATTACGTATATTATTTATTTCATCTAAACTATCATCTATAAATATCGAATCCTTATAATCTAAATCTAAATTTCCTTTATGTTTATTAGTTATAATAACATTATCAAAATATTTTTCTAGTTTTGATGCCTTTATCTTTTTAGCTTGATATATAATATCCCCATACGTTAATAATACTAAGTTGTAGTTGTTTTTTAGTTTTTTTAAGAACCATAAAGAATCACTATATACATATTTATTTGAGTATAGCTTATCTACATCTAAATAAATTGAACTATCTATATTATATTTATTAACTATATTATTTATTAGAACATCTAAATTAAATAATTTTTCATCATTAAATAGTTTTTTCTTTAATAACTCTATTTTATTGGTCTCTATTCCATAATTATTACAAATATTTATAAAATCATTATAAAAACTATGTGTATCAAATAGTGTTGAATCAAAATCTATATATACTTTATTAATCATTATTAAATTCCTTACAATTACTAGTCTTCTTTTGTTAATACCACTGTTGCCATATTAGAAAAATCAGTATTTTCTCTAATTGATTTAAATTTTTTAAAATCCATTTTTTTGATCAATTCTACTTTATTATTTATTATATCTTTCCATGTAATAATATCATCAATTATTTCATCTGCAGATGATGATACATCATCACTTGTCATAACAATAGATGCAATTAATACTTTTTTATATCTCTCAAATTCTTCTTCTGTTATTTCTTTATTTTCTATACATTCTTCTATTCCTTTTACGAATTTTTCATAATTTGTTCCTTCTGCATAAAATTCAAGTATTAAGTAATCATCTATTATTAATCTTCCCGTACTTAAATAAGTTATATATCCATTACTAATCATTTCTTCTTTAAAGTCTGATGATGAACCAAATAAAATAGACATTAGTGCATTAATATATAAATAGTATTCATATTTGTCTTTTTCATTAGAAAAACTTAATTTAATATTTATAGATATCTTTGGTGTCTCTATGCTAGGATGTTTTATTATTCTAAATTTTTCTGTTATTTCAACCGGCTCTTTTACTTTCTTTTTAGTTATACTAAACTTACTGTTTCTTGATGATAACACAGTATTATTTTTTATTACATTCATTACTTTATCAACATCAAATCCACCTGACACAACAAGAAACATGTTGCTTGGTTGATAAAACGTGTTATAGCATGTATATAAATCTTCTTTAGTTATTGATTCAACTGTATCTACATAACCTGCAATATCATATTTGATCGGATGATTTTTGAATGTTGAATTTTGTATTTGCTCTGTTATTATCCACTCCGGATTATCATCATACATTTTTATTTCTTCTATTATTATACCCTTTTCCTTTTCTACGTTTTCATCCGTAAAATATGGAGTATTCACAAAATCTATTAAATAATTTAAATTTTCTTCTATAGAATTTACACCATATATAAAGTATGATGTTTTTTTATAACTTGTTCCAGCATTACATCCAGTACCAGTTTTAGAGAAAAACTCAAATGGATCTTCACCGCTTTCTGTTTCAAATAGTTTGTGTTCCAAAAAATGTGCAATTCCTTTATTAGATGAAACTTTATTTCCATCAGAATCTATAAAATCCAAATCAACTGAACCATATTTTGCTGTATAAGATACATAGTAATTTTTTTTGTTTTCAAAAGGAAGTAAAACAACTTTCAAACCATTTTCTAGAGTTTCAACATAAATTTTTTGATCTGTTCCATAATTATTTATAATTTCCATAATTACTCATTTCCTTTCAACAAAAATATTGTATCCATATGTATATTATTACTTATTCTTTTTATATCTTCATATTTAACAGACATTATATTTTTCTTTCTTGTATCGTAATCATCTTTATTTAATATACCAATCGAGTAATAAAATGATATTATTTGGAAAGGATCTTCCCATAATTCATCTAACATTGTAATATATTGTGTCTTAGCCTTTTCTATATCATCCTCAGTAAAATTACCTTTTTGCATATTCTTTAACTCTTTTTTTATAAGTAAAAGACATTTATCATAGTTTTTAGCATTTATACCAGATGTGATAAATAGTATATTGTCAAGTTTATTACCTGATGCCGAAATATAATAACATAGCGAATTTTTTTCTCTTACATTGTTAAACAATTTAGAAGATGAACCACCTCCTAAAATAATACTGTAAATTGGTAAAACATAGTTTCTATCAAAATCATTAATATTACTTATTTTACAACCAATACTTAACTTAGATTGTGATATGTTCATTTCTTCAACATATTTTTTTACTCTATTATTAATCTTTTTATGTTCTATGATAATATTTTTTCTTTTCATTTTTATAGTGTTAAACTTAAATAATTTATTTACCAATTTTTTTGTCTTTTCAAAGTCTATATTTCCTAGTATATATATATCTACATTACTTGTTTTTAAAAATTTCAAATAATATTCGTATAGTGACTTTGCATCTAATTTTTCTAAATCATCACTATATCCATAACTATGTAATGAATAATCCTCATCACGTCCCATTTCATCAAGCATTCTTATAAGGCCATATTTTCTTAAGTTCTCTTTTATACTTTGTAATTGTACTTTATTTATATCTTTAACAATACTAAAACTTTTAGAATCAAACTCAAAGTCTTTAACATTTGGATTAAATATGATTTCACTTAAAAGTTCTAAGGTTTCTTCGAACATACCTTCTTCGGTGTACTTTTCATTAAGAAAAACAGCATTTATATCGGTATTATATAGTTTACCAATCCTATAACTACTTGAGAATATTTTTGCCGCATATAAATCTTGCATTTTTGTAATTAGTTTTTTATTTGTATCATATTTCTTACTAGAATAAGTAAGAATATCTGATAATACATTTCTTATAGTAATTTCATCTTTTTTTATTTCATTACTAAAAACAACCTTTACATTAATAGTTTTAAATTTATTTGTTTTTATCATATGTAATTTATATGACAAAAAGTCTTCACTACGATATTCCATATTCATTCACCTCTAATTATTATGTTCTATAAAATATAATTTATAATACTTCAAGTGATATTTCTATCATATCAGTCAATGATTTTTCTCTGTCACTACTATTTATTACTTCAGTTCTATATTTCGAATCTACAACAGTTGCCAAACATGCAGCTTTTTTGTTTAATACTCTAGCTATGTGAAACAATGCAAAAGCTTCCATCTCTGTTCCTAAAACATTTATATCTTTTGGAATTCTTTCATTAATCGCTTTCCAATCTACATAAGGATCAAAAACATCACATGTCATTATTGTTCCTCTTAAAATATTTTTATTTTTAGTATGTGCAATTTTGTCAAGTTCATTTGTAAGTTCTTCATCAGCTTTTTCAAAGCTTATTTTTTCTTTATTGAACATATATGCATAATTAGATTCAGTATATGAACTATCAATTAATATTGTTTGTAATAAGTCAATATCTTTATTTGATGTTCCACATGTACCAATTCTAATTATGGTATCTACATCATAAAAATTAAATAATTCATAAAAATAAATACCTGCACTTGGCATTCCCATTCCATGTGATGCAATTGTTACTTCTTTTCCATTATAGTAACCAGTGTACATAAACATATTTCTTACTTTATTTACTAATTTATAATCTTTTAAATAATTTTCTGCAATAAATTTTGCTCTTAATGGATCTCCAGACATTATAACTGTTTTTGCAATTTCTCCTTTACTTGCTTCTATATGTGGTGTTGCCATATTATCACTTCTTTCTATATAAATATTTTAACATATTAGTAGTTATTGATACAATGAATTAAATCTAACTTGACATATAATTACAACACAAATATAATAATCAATAATCTCAAATATTTAGGGGGATTTATGAATAAATATAGATGGAATATAAAAGCTATTCGTAATCAAATGAATATGGATCTTAAAAATCCAAACATTTTAAATAATCAAGATTTATTAAGCAGTACTAAAGCATTTTATGAAACTTTATTTTCGGCATATGACATTAATAGAACTGTTAGTTGCTACACGGATTATGATGATGAATCCTATGAATATAAATTTCCTAATCTAAATTCTGATGCACTAGTATTATTAAAAAACAAATTAGGCAAAATTAATAACATTGATGTTATAGATACTAATTATTATAAATTAGCTATTAAATTAAGTAATGATGATATTATAAGTATTGCTGAGGAAATAATTGCTCAAATACCAAGCAAAGAGATTTTGAATGAGTTTAAAAAGCTTTTTTATTCAAGTAATCAAACAAATATAGTATTCAACAAATATAACATAAACCCAATTCATGGAATTTGTACAGTTGATTTTAATAATAATATTCCATACATAGCAATATTTAGAAATAACAGTGTGATTGACATACTATGCATTATTCATGAATTCTTTCATTCATACATAAGAAAATATGAAAATAGTAATTTTAATAAAAGCCCTTCAAACATATATTGTGAATCAGAGGGATATTTTGCAAACTTTATAACCGATTATCTAAGTAAAAAAATATTTAAAGAGGATTTATTTAGTCAAACTATATATTGTGACTTTAATAATTTTGTTGTTACTGCTAAAACTATAATGTCAAATTATATTGATGATAACGAAAAAGGCGAATTAGTGTCAGATGCATTTTCATATTTAGTAGGATTAGATTTGTTTTCAATTTATGAAAAAGATCCAGAAAAAGCACTCTTTTATTTAAAGAAAATTTCATCTTTAACTGGTAATAATATTGAGAAAGAATTGTTAAATAATGAAATGACTTTTATAAGCGATGAGTTTAAAAATATAAAGAGAATAATGAAAAAACTAAAATGGCAAAAAATTTAGAATTTATCTTTTGCTTTTATATTATATAATTACACCTATGTTTAGTGTTACTCTAACATAAATTGCTTAAAAAATTAATTAATGATAATATATTTATGGAGGGTTATAGATATGCTAAATGATTATACTAGATTAATTAAAATAATAGATAATTTTGATATAAAGGGAGATATATTTAGTATCGATGTTATAAGTAGTGGAATAATAAATAATACATATGTTATAAGTGTAAATAATGATGGAGAAATAATCAAATATTTACTTCAAAAAATAAATACTAGAGCATTTAAAGAACCTTTTAAACTGATGAAAAATATTGAAAATGTGACAAAGTATATAAAGGATAATGATACTGAATCTAAGGAAGTTATAAGTGTTATAAAGACAAAAGATGGTTCATCCCTTTATGTTGATGAAGACTTATTTTCTCATAAAGAATACTATAGAATTTATAATTATATAGATGATACTGTTTCATATAATGTTTCATTGGATAGTTCAGTTGTATTTAATACAGGAAAAGCCTTTGGACATTTTGGAAAAGTATTAAGAGATTATCCAATAGATATGCTTGAAGATACTATAGAAAACTTTCACAACACTAAAAAAAGATATGAAAACTTTATAGAAACCTGTAAATTAGATCCTGTGTTGAGGAATAAATTTGCAAAAGCTGAAATAGACAAAATAATAAAAAGGAAAGATGTATGTTGTTCTATAACAGATTTATTAGATACAAATATGATTCCATACAGAGTAACTCATAACGATACAAAAGTTAATAATGTATTAATGGATCCTAAAACAGGAAAACCAATAGCGGTTATAGACTTAGATACCGTAATGAAAGGCTCAGGTTTATATGATTATGGCGATGGTATAAGAAGTGCTACATCAACTGCAAGTGAAGATGAAACTGATTTATCTAAAGTGTCTATTAATATGGAACTTTTCAAAGCATATACCGATGGTTACCTAAGTGAAATGGCCCCTTATTTAAATGAGTTAGAAGTCAATAATATGGCAAATTCTGTAAGAGTAATAACACTTGAACTTGCTATTAGATTTTTAGATGATTATCTAAATAAAGATACATACTTTAAAACTAGTTATGATAATCATAATTTAGATAGAGCTAGAAATCAATTAAAACTAGTTGAAGACATAGAATCTAAAATTACAATTATGGAAGAATATGTAAGAGAGTCTTATAATAGGTATAATAATACTAAAGTTAAAAAGCTAAAACTTGATTGAGATAAATAAAATGACAATAAATACAAGCAAAAATTACTTGTACATCTTGTCATTTTTTGCATTTTAATGCGATAACAAAACTTTTATGTTATACTAACTATAATAAAATGGTAAACATTGTTGGAATAGCATTAGGTATTAAACTAGTGAATGGGAAAATTAAGCTTAAATTTGATAAAAAAGGGATTATTGGTATTGTTATAATGATTATAATTTTTATTGCATCACTAATAGGGCTCATCCCTTCAATATTGAATTTCAATATTGAGCTTATATTTGTATGCTTGAGTGGAATATGTGTTTCTGGTTATTTATTACTTATAAGTCCTTATACTCAAAATCCAGAAAACTATTATATTGAATTTGAATCAGAAAACTCTTTAAACAATTTAAAATTAAGTTATAAAAACAAATTAGTAACTATTCGATATAAAATTGATAATAATGGAAAAATTACATTCTATGACAATAATAATAAATTAAGTTGCATCTCATACAAAGATGACTCTAACATGAGTAATTTAACAAAATATAAAATTATGAATTACTTTGCTAAATGGTTGAATGATAACGGATTAATGTCAGATGAAATAACTACAACATTTGAATAAGATTAAAATTTATTTAAAAAAATAGCTATAGAGATAAGTTCTATAGCTATTTTTGTACATAGGTTAAATTTAAAATATAATTTGAAGTAATTACCTCTTGTGGAACTTCTTGTGCATCTTTTTCAAATTCTATTGTAACTATTAACTCTTGCTTAGCATTAGACTCTAAAACAAAGTTTTCTTCTGCATTAGTGCTAAATTTAACATATTCATATTTATTTGATATAACTTCTTGAATAGATGAAAGTTTTGCATCTATATTTCCACTATTAGCAATAGTAATTTTATATTGTATATAATCACCTGGTGCATATAAATCAGAAATAAATTCAACAGTTGTTGGATTTATGATTTTTGCATCTCTTGATACTGCACTAGTATTATTTTCAATGGGTTCTATTCCCACTATCTCAATTTGCCATTTACCGGTTGTCTTTGCGACACCTTTTATACTCAATCTTGTAGCAAGAATAGAATAGCCAACTCCCATAAATAATATCATAACTGATAATACAATAATTATAACGTTAAGTTTTTTCCTATTATTGTTCATAAATTATTCTCCTAAACTTCTTATTCTTCTTCGCTTTCTTCTAATTTAACTAGTACTTCCCTTGGCTTAGAGCCATTTTGTGGTCCAATTATACCTCTTTCTTCTAATAAGTCAACTATTCTAGCCGCCCTATTATATCCAAGTTTAAACCTTCTTTGAAGAAGTGATGCACTTGCCTTTCCTTGTGTAATTACGAATTCAACTATATCGTTATATAATGGATCATCATATTCCTCTTCGACTGTTTTAACTTCTCCTCCTGCATTTCCTTGAGATTCAGCAGCTGTCGTTAAATTCATAAATCTTTCATCATACATTGCTTTTTGTTGTGACACAGTGTAATCTACTATTTTTTGTAATTCTTCATCAGAAACATATGCTCCCTGTACACGTTCTGGTGCATTTTCACCCATTGGTAAGAAAAGCATATCTCCTCTACCAAGCAATTTTTCTGCACCACTTTGGTCTAGTATAGTACGAGAATCAATATTAGATGAAACAGCAAATGATATACGAGATGGAATATTTGCTTTTACAACACCTGTAATTACATCTGTTGAAGGTCTTTGAGTTGCAATAATTAAATGAATTCCTGCGGCACGAGCCATTTGAGTAATTCTCATAATAGAATCTTCTACTTCTTTTGATGCAACAAGCATTAAATCTGCAAGTTCATCTACAATTACGACAATATAATGCATCTTTTTAATTTTTGCGTCATCTGGTAAATGAGCATTTTCTTTTTCCACCCATTCATTATATGTAGATATGTTTTTTACGTTTTTTTCACTAAATAAATCATAACGTGATTCCATTTCGGCAACGACTTTTTGAAGTGCGATGCTTGCTTTTTTTGGATCGGTTACAACTGGCATCATTAAATGAGGAATACCATTGTACATACTAAGTTCTACTTTTTTTGGATCCACCATCATTAGTTTTACTTCATCAGGTTTTGTCCTCATAAGTATAGATGCGATAATACAGTTAATACAAACCGATTTACCTGAACCAGTTGCACCAGCAACTAAAAGGTGCGGTGTCTTATCTATTTCTGCAAAAACACTTTTTCCCATAATGTTTTTACCTAAAGCCACTAATAATTTTGAATTTGCTTTGTTTTGTGGTACTGCATCCAATATTTCTCTTAATGAAACAGGTTTTGTTTCCTCATTAGCCATTTCAATACCTACAGTACTTTTTCCGGGAATAGGTGCCTGTATACGTACGTCCCTTTTAGCAAGTGCTAAAGATATTTCCCTATTTATACTAAGAATTTTACTTAATTTAGTACCACTTTGAACTTCTAGCTCATATTGTGTTACGCTTGGGCCACTATTAACTTCAACTACTTTTCCAATAATACCAAAATCTTTTAAGACCTTTTCAAGTATCATTATATTTTTTTCAATAACAGCTTGATTTTTGTTTCCTTTTGATTTTACAGGTGGATTCAATAATGAAATTGGTGGTAGTTTATAATTCTTATTTGTAGTATTTATACTAACATCTGTTTTGTTTACAACTTCATTATTAGATTTTTCAATATTGTGCGTTAATTCATCAATACTAGAAATTACAACCTTTTTATCATGTGGTTCTTCATCATCATCACCATTGTTTATTATGACTTGCTTAACTGAAGCAGTTTCTTTATACGAACTATCCTTATTGTGCTTAGGTAACATGCTTTTACCCTTCTGATAACTTTTTCTTATTAAGTCAAAAATAGAAACACCAGTAAATAAACATACTCCTGTAACAATTAATACAATCGAAACAATTTTAGTACCTGAATTATCAAAAAGTTTATTAAACAACATTGAAAATAAGCATCCTAGTATTCCACCACCACTAGGATTAAACTTTCCTGATGACATAATCGAATTAAAATTATTAATTAAATCATTTGTAGTTGCTTTTAAGGTGTAAACTACATCACCACCATTTAACAAAACATAATTTAAATGTGAATAAACTAATATACCAATTAAAATTATGTAAATTCCTACCAAATGTGAAGTTAGTAATGATGGCTTTTCTCTTTTTATAATCATATAAGAGCCTAAAACAAATAATGCTATCATAAAAACTATATTCCAAGTTCCAAAAAGGAATACAGAAAATGCTTTTACTAACTTTCCAACCATTCCAAGTGGTGATCCTATTCCAATACCTAAAATTGCTAATAATATAAAACCTACTCCATAAAGTTCAGTTGCATATGCAAATTTCTTTTTTTTATCTTCTTTTCTTTTTTTCTTTTTTGCCAATGAAATCACCTCTATGCTACTCTATACTGATAAAATAATTATACCTTATAAAGAAAAAAAAGTCACTAGGACTTTTAGAAATTTCTTCTCATAAATGGTGGATATTCATATTCGCCATCATCACTTGAATCATCATCATCTTCACCAATTATTTCTTGTTCTCTTGTTCTTCTTGTAGGGATTTGTTGAGCATTATTATATAATGGTTCTTTCTTAGCTTTATCAAATCCAGTTGCAATTACTGTAACGATTACTTCATCTGTTAAGTTTTCATTAATTACAGATCCAAATATAGTGTTAATATCAGTATTTGCAGCAGCTCTTACAACCTCTGCAGCTTGTTCTGCTTCAAACAAAGTTAAATTTAATCCACCGGTAATATTGATTATTGCATCTGTTGCACCAGAAATACTAGTTTCAAGAAGTGGACTTGAAACAGCTTGCTTTGCAGCTTCTATTGCTCTATCTTCTCCCATGCCTATACCTATACCTATTATAGCATTACCAGATTTTTCCATTACTGCTTTTACGTCAGCAAAATCCAAGTTAACTAAACCAACAACAGCAATTAAATCAGATATTGATTGAACACCACGTCTCAATACATTATCTACTTCCTTAAATGCCTCTAGCATTGGAGTGGATTTATCAATTATTTCTCTTAATCTATCATTTGGAATAACGATTAGTGTATCAACATGTTTTTTTAATTCTTCAAGTCCTACTAAAGCATTTTCCATTCTCTTTTTTCCTTCAAATGTAAATGGTTTAGTAACAATAGCAACAGTTAATGCACCTAAAGCTTGTGCAATTTCAGCAACAACAGGAGCGGCACCAGAACCTGTACCTCCACCCATACCACAAGTGATAAATACCATATCAGCACCAGTTAATGCTTCTTCTATCTCTTTTTTTGATTCTACAGCAGCTTCTCTACCTATTTCAGGTTTAGCTCCAGCTCCTAATCCATCAGTTAAAGTGGCTCCAATTTGTATTTTCTTCTCAGCTTTAGAATTGTTTAAAACTTGCAAGTCAGTATTGGCAACAATAAACTCTACACCTTTAACCCCAGACTCTATCATTCTATTAACGGCATTACCACCGCCACCACCTATACCTATAACTTTTATTTTTGCTAACTGATCCATTTCTAATGTGCCAAACATAATATTCCTCCTTAATCACCAGTAAAATAATCAAAAATCTTACTAACAAGTTTAGGTTCACTTGCAGTAACTGCGTTTTTCTTATTTGTTAAACTATCTATTTTTGATTCATCAAACATACTTGAGTTTGTATTCTTAAATTTTAGTTTATCACTATAATATTTTATAATTCCAAAAGCACTAGAATATTTATTATTTCTAATACCTAAATTTGTAATATTAAGTGTAGATGAATTAATTCCTAAAACATTTTCGACTATATAGCTAAATCCAGTCAATTCACTAACACTACCTGTAACAATTATATAACTAATTTTTCGGTTTGTTAAGTTATTTATGCTTTTTTTTGCAAGTTTTAGCAGTTCTGATACTCTAGCCTCTACAACTTCTGATACTTCATACTGATTTATTTTTAACTGTTCTTTGCCTTCAGAATTAATATCAATATTTATTATATCATTTATGTCTGCATATTTTCTACTACAAACTGCAAAATTTTCTTTTATTTCTTTTGATGTAGATAAATCTAATCCATATATATATGAAATATCTTTATCAATATTCCTATTTCCTAAATTTATAATATCACTCTTAATTATTATACCCTTATTAAATATTGAAATCTCTGTTATGTCCTCACCTATGTCTATAATTACTCCAACCTCTTTGTCTGTATTATTATCCCTTGCCTCATAATAATCACCAATAGTTCTAAACGTTGCATCACTTACTTTTACGTCACATATGTTACACACTTCTAATACACTATACAAATTTTCTCTTGGAACAGTAATCATAACAGCTTTTGCCGTTAAATACTGTCCTCTTCTTCCTTTAGGATTTGTAACACTTGAAGTATTATCAATTTCAAAAGTTATTGGAATCACATTTAGTAATTCCATACCTTCAGGAACTTTATTAACTGTTGCTTCTGATAACGAATTAGAAATATCATCACCTGTTATTTCATCGTTTAAAACATTAACTGTACCAGATACAACACTTAATTGTGGAGAATTAGATGCAATAGTAACTACAGCTTCTTTAATCCTCATTCCAATCGTAGATTCTATATTTTTTATAGCTTCATTTAATGACTCTACAGTCTTTTGTCTATCTACAATTATTCCTTTTCTAATACCTGATGATTTAAAATCAGTAGAAGTTGAAGCTAATATATAAAATTTATTATTTATTATTTCACTAACAACAATTTTAATTCCATCACTCGCAAAATCTATTCCAGTATAAATATTTCTCATATAAGGACTTCACCTCTATTTATTATCCTTCTATAGAACATTATACTATATCTTTGTTTTATTTCAAAGTGTTTTTATAGTTATAAATATATATAAAAGAGCATGATATAATTACTGTGATTATATATCATGCTTTTTATTAATTAAAAACACATTGTAAATATGAACCTAAATATGTTCCTATATTAAATGCAATTAGTAAAATAGTAATTGATAAAAGTGTTAGAAGCATCATATACAACAGTGTTTTAGTATCTTTTAAATTTCTTTTATTGATTCTAATTATTCTATCCATCATATTTTACAAACATCACCATTGCTTCCCCTTCTTATTACGGAACCCAAGCATCTTCCAACCTCAAGTATAATTTTTATACCTGATGTTAATGCATTAATTAAAGTCCCCGATACATTCATACCTCCCTCGATAAGACTTAAATCTTTTATATTTATTTCTCTCATGCATCCTCCTTAATTACATTTCAATGGTCTAAAAAATCCATCTAGTACCCCTATCAAGAATACAATTCCGGCACCTATTCCTATAGCAGCCCAAGTTGACATTCCACCCTCTATTTTCATTAATTGTTCTTTTTTTAATTCACTCATAATTCTCCTATCTTATGTACAATATATTCTAAAATGGTCTTATCACTGAGTAATATTTTAAACTCTAATATATTATTTTTAACTTTAATATTAGTTGGCAACTTAACTTCTAATATAATTTCTACCTTATTATTTATTGAATCTAAACTTTCATTAATACTCTTAATTGTGTAAGCAAAATATTTATTATTTATTTTTATTTGAGTATTATTAACAATTTTATTTAAATCAGCCTTATTAATTGATATCTTTATATTACCTTCTTCTGTTACAATACCATAATCACTAAAGTATACATAATATTTTATATTTTTAAAAATTACAAAGCTTATAATAAATACAATAATTATAAACCAAAACCAGATTCTTGCTAAAGAAAAATCATGCTTATAAATAGAATTATAATTAACAATTTCAGTTATATAATATCCCTCCTTCTAGTTTATAGCTTTTGTCAAACAAGTCTTGATTATCAAATCTATGGGATATCATTATAATTGTTTTATTACTATAAAGTTTAAATATTTTGCCTAGTATATTTCTTTCTGATTCTATATCAATTTGACTTAAACTTTCATCAAAAATATATATACTACTATTTTTTAGTAATGCTCTAGCCATTATAATTCTTTGTCTTTCTCCACCACTTAAATTAAATCCATTTTCTTCCAAAGTCATATTATATCCGTTTATATTTTTATTTGCTATTTTGTCAATTCCAAGTTTTTTACAAATAGATAAAAATGAATCGTAATCAATGTTTCTATTTAAAATAATATTATTATATATTGAATCTGTAAATAATGATTCATTTTGTGATACATAACAAATGTCACGCCTTATTTCTAAAATATTATAATTATTTATGTCTTTATCATCTAATAATACTTTTTCATTTTCAACATTTAAATACTTCATTAATATTTTCACTAGTGTACTCTTTCCACTTCCACTATTTCCACAAATAAATATTTTTTCACCTGATTTAATATCTAAATTAACTTTATTTAATACTTTATTCCGACCATTATAAGAATAATTTAAATCATTAATTTTTATATTTCCAATTAGTTCTTTATTTGTATATTTTTCATCTATTTTATTAAATTCTTTACCAACGTTATACAATTCTATTATTCTCTTTATCGATATTTTCATATTTTTAATATCAACATCTAAATTAATAATATTTTTTATAGGTTCTAAAAAATATATAATTAATGAATTATATGTTATTAGTTGTGTTAATGTTATTTCTTCTTTTAACACGAATATGCTACCTAAAAATAATATAAAATACTTTCCAAAACTATCAATTAAATTTTTAAATAAGATTTCTATATTAATTGTCTTATTAAAGTTAAAACTCTTTCTTAAATAGTTTAGATAAGAGTCATTTATTTTATCTTTAAACTCTTCTTCTAGTTTTAAGTTTTTAATTGTATCAATCGAAGTAAGTGTTTCAATAAAGTCATTATTAATACTAGATGCACTTTTTTTACTTTCTAATAAATTAATACTATTTGGATATGAAAATGTTTTAATAACAAAATAGTATAAAACTATTACAATTAGTGACAAAGCACTTAGGTATTTATTTATTTTTAATAATGAAATAAACATGAATACCGCTAATAACCCATCAACAAAAATACACATAAAAATATTGGATAAAGACTGTCTAATATTACTTAAATCATTAATTCTAAATATAATATCTCCTCTTGTTCTGGTTTTATAATATTGATAAGGAAGTGATAATAAGTGTTTAAATACATCTATAGTAAGTAAAAAATCTAATTTGTGATTTATATAATTAAACAAGTTAAATCTTACAAAATCTGTTAAATGTTTCATAAAGGATAATACTAGTAACAATATAATTATAAAATATAAATTGTTCTTTGATTGTATGTTAATAGAATCTTCTATTACAAATTGAAATCCATATGATGTTAAAATATTAATAAAAGTATAAACAATCGAAAAGAATAATATACTAATAATTATTTTTTTATTTTTGTAAATATATTCTTTTATATTAATTATTAAGGTTTTATCATCTTTAATGTATGGGAGCTGTTTTTTAGGTATTAATATTAAATAATTACTTGTACTTATCTTTTGAAACTCCTCTATACTCATTTTTAATATTCCTTTTGATGGATCCGCGATTACAATACTATTATTACCAATGCTATGTATAACAACGAAATGCTTATATTTTGATTCTAAAATAACGTGTGCTATACAAGGAAGCATAGTTTTCTTTAAATTTTTAACATTTCCAGTTAATGCCCTTGTATCAAAACCTAAGTACTTTGCTGCTTCTAATATATAATAAGCATTAGTACCAGTTTTACTTGTATTTGTCAAAACTCTCAAATATTCTTTCGAAACTCTACCACCATAAGTTTTAATAATAGTTAAGAGTGCTGCAACTGCACAATCATTTTCACATTCCTGATAGACGCATTCATAACGCCTTATTAATCTCACCTCCTTACATTTATAAATATAGTAAGTCAATTTGATTAATCCTAAAAAAAAGACAATAAATTTTAAAATTTATTATCTTTTTAGTTGCTCTATTACTTTTTTTAAACTATCAATTATCTTTGGATTATATTTGGCTGATGATTTTTGAATAAATACATTCATGTCTATATTTTGCTTTAAAGCTATATTAATATCTATAGATAAAGATACACATTGTATCCAAAATGGAATGTTATCTCCACTAATACCCTCAGGATATCCACTTCCATCATATCTTTCATAACACATACTAGTTAATTTAGTGGCACAATCAATTAAATCTTCATCCTTTGTAGTAATTAATATCTTACTTACTATTTTACTACCTAAAATAGGATGTTTCTTTATTATTTCAACTTCTTCTTTTGATATATTTCCATTTTTTCCTAAATATCTAGGTAATAAGTAAAGACCTATGTTATAAAATTCAATTGATTTCTTTATATTATTTATTTCATAGTCAGAAAGTCTATACTCTGGCCAATCACTTAAAACTTGTTTTATGATAATATCAAAATATTTTTTAATGTTATCAAAATCAGATTTATTATCATATTTATATGACTTCTCAATTTCTTTTATAATAGACATTAAATCATTGTGTTGTGAAAAAACCATATTGTTTAATGCATTGCTTGTTTTGTATAAATTTATTAAATTTTTAGTTCTATATTTGATTATATCAAGATTAAATGGTTTTTCTAGTAAATCTGCAATATTATACTTGTAAACTTTTTGTCTTGTTTCTTTTTCTTCAGTACCGCTTATTATTATAACGGGTATTCTTGATAATACGTTCTTATTTCTTAAATACTCTAGCACTGCAAAACCATCAACAACTGGCATCATTAAATCAAGAAATATACCAACTATATTATCAAATCCAATTCTATCTAAAGTTTCCATTGCTTCTTTTCCATTAGTTGCCATTATTATTTCATACTTGTCATTAAAAGTTTTCTTAATTAAATTTCTAGTCATTGGATCATCATCGACTATTAATAATGCATTTTGTGTTTTGCTAACTTGAGATATCATATTTTTTTCAAGTTCTTTATCAAAATCAGGAAATTCTTTTACTAATTCTTGAAGTAATGTAGTTATATAATTACTAGTATTCATATTAAGTGAATTTGAATCCAATGCATTAAATACCTTTAATATAATATCTGAAACTCTATTTGTTACATTTGAAAATTTAGCTTTTAAATCATTTAATTCAGTGTTTTCATGATCAATAGAATTGTCATACATTGATGCTGATATAACTATTTTTCCATATTGATTTGTTATAAGTTTAGAAATATTTATGCACTTTTTATATTTATCATTTTCCTTAATTTTATAGTTATATACAACAACTCCATTATTTTTCTCTATTTTATTTGCAGAAATACTATCAAAATATCCATTTACATCATTTGGTTCTATTTTTGATGATATATCTTGCATAAAATCAAAAAATGAGACAGAGCTAGTATTATTTATTTTTCCATCAATGATATTATATGTATACACTTTATCCAAATCAATGTTAATTACATGTATACTGTTAAAGCAATTCAAAATTTCAGAATGTATTAGTTTAATGTTTTCATCAATCATACACAGTCCCCTTTTACATAGTTTTATATTTTTCTATTATTCTTTTAATTCTTTCTTTATCATTAATTAAAGTGTTGAAATTATTTTCTACAAATTCTATATTATTTGCCTTACTCTGTAATTCATGTTGATAAGCATCTTCCGCATATTCTTTTAATCCTAAAGATCTGTAATTACTTTTTAATGCATGTACATATATTGCATAATTTGCCATATCTTTTTGATTTTTCAAATCTTCTAATTGCTGTAATTGTGAATCTAAACCATCATAAAAATCTCTAATTATTTCATCAATAGTTTCATAGTCACCTAAATATGATAATGCTGAATCCATATCCATTCCATTTTGTTTTAAAAATTCCATTTTATTTTCCATCTTTATAACCTCCATTTATTTCTTAAAATACTTATTTATGATTTTATCAAGTTCACTTATATTTATAGGTTTTGCTAAATACTCATCAAACCCTTCATTTAAATACATTTCTTTCATTCCTGTTATTGCGTTTGCTGTTAATGCAACAACTGGTGGAATGTCATAACTATCTAATTTTTCTAATATATGTAAAACTTCAATTCCATCTAATTCTGGCATCATATGATCTAGAAAAATCATGTCATATTTATTACCCTCTTTGATATTATCTACACATTCCCTTCCTCCGTTTAATGTAGTGATTGAAAATTTATATGGAGTAAGAATTTTTTCTGCAACTTTCAAATTCAATTTATTATCATCTACAATTAAAACTTTATATTTTGAACAATCAAGATAATTTCTTTCGCTTGTTATACCTTTTTCGGTTAATATGTTACCTAATTTAGAACTATCAACAATTTGCTGTGTAATATCAACATAAAATGTTGTACCAGCACCATATTGACTTTCAAACCAAATTTTTCCACCTAGTAAATTAACTAATTTTTTTGTTATAACAAGTCCCAAACCGGTACCCTCTATTTCATTCCTAGTTGCATTATCTAATCTAGAAAACTTTTCAAATATTTTATCATAGTCTTCTTCTTTTATACCAAAGCCAGTATCAGAAACTTTAAAATGCAAATTAGCATTATTTCCTTTTACATCTGCAGTAACATAAAGTTCAATCTTACCAACTTCTGTATATTTAACTGAATTACTCAATATGTTAAGTAATATTTGAAAAACTTTAGTTTTATCACCAAATAATTTTGATGGAATATTTTCATCTACATTAGTAATAAATTTAACTTTAGGATTATTAAGTCTAGCGTCTATTATACTTTTTAATTCTAATACTATATTTCCAATACTATAATCTTTATTATCTAATTTTTCTTCACCAGTTTCAATTCTAGAAATATCAAGTATGTTATTCATTATCTCTAAAAGATTAGAAGATGCTATATAAATGTGTTCTATATCTTTTTTTGCATTTTCTACATTTACTTTTTTATCATTTAGTATTGTCTCACTAAATCCCATTATTGCATTCATAGGAGTTCTTATTTCATGTGACATATTAGATAAGAAATCTGATTTAGCCTTGTTAGAATCCTCAGCTTTTTTCTTTGCTTTATTAAGTTCATCAATTAAATATAAATCTGGATTTTCAAACATAAAATATACCAAATATAATTTAAACACAAAGCTTCCCGATATAACTAAAACATTTGGAAACATAAGTTGAAATATCATAGACAATATTGTTTCAACTATACCCGCAAATATTGGAATTCTCTTTCCAATTGTAAGATTTGCTTTATTTCTAACAACTGTTAATATTGCTACTATTGTAGTAAATACACCAACTATATATATATAATACAGTGCTGGTCCAGAAATGTATGCATATCGATCAGTAACAACGTTATCAAACTTTATAAAAAAGTATACAATAACAATTATAACATATAGTATTATTATGTTTTTTATATTCCTATTTTCTTTAATATATTCAAATACACTTTTTTTAACATATGCCTCACCAAGTGTCACTATATAGCAAGCGATAGAAACAACCCAAGTTATAGTTAATAACCCATTAATTCTTGCTAAAGTATTACCTATATTAGGCATATCTTTCAAAAAGAACATTGAACAAACTGTAGATAATTCACTAACTATAGTAACACTTATGAGAATCAATGCAATTTTATAAAATATGTTATTAACTTGTGTTTTCTTTGCCTTTACAAAGTATATAACTGTTAAAAGCATAGCAAAAATTAATGCACCAACAGATACTAATATCTCACCTAACATAAAATCACCTACTTCCTCTTTTTCTTCTCTTTATAAAAGTATTTTTTTAATAATTTGTTAAGTCTTTTTATATCAATAGGTTTAGATATATAATCATCAAACCCTTCTTTTATATACTTTTCTCTAAATTCAGTAACAACATTAGCTGTCATGGCAACTATAGGTGGAAGAGTTTTCTCTGTCATTTTTTTCAATATTCTAATTGTTTCAATACCGTCTAAATCTGGCATCATGTGATCTAGAAAGATTAAGTCATATTTCTTTCCAGACTTTACCTTCTCAATGCATTCTTTGCCACTCTCTACATTTTCACATTTTATATTGTATGGTTCTAATAGTCTATTAACTACTTTCAAATTCAATTTATTATCATCCACTATTAACACACTATATTTAGAACAATCAAAGTAAAATTCTTTTTCTTTTACCTTCGAAGAAATTTCTTCTTCTTTTAAAATGTTACCAATTTCTGTTTTATCAATTATTTGTTGATCTATCTTTACATAAAACTTAGTTCCAACACCATATTCACTATCAAAAGAAATAGTACCATTCATCATTTCTACAAGTTTTTTTGATATAACTAATCCTAGCCCAATTCCACTATAATTGTCTCCAGTTACTTCTGACATAGTAAATGAATTGAATACTTTTTCAAAATCTTCTTTCTTTATTCCTTGACCAGTATCTGACACTTCAAATAACAAGTGCGAAATATTTCCTTCATTTTTACATCTTATAGAAAGTTTTATTTCACCTTTTGAAGTAAATTGTACTGAATTTTCCAAAATATTTGATAAAACTGTATATATCTTTAATCTATCTCCAAGTAGCTTAGATGGAATATCTTGATCAATATCAATTATAAATTTAACTTTGGTTTTATCTATTCTTGCATATATAAAACTATTTAGTTCAAATACTATGTCACCAATATAATACTCAAGATTTTCCAATTTTTCTTTTCCGGACTCAATTCTTGATAAATTTAATATATTATTAATTATTTCTAATAAATCATTACCTGCTTTATAAATATTACCGACATCTTCTTTTAACTCTTTAGTAGTTAGTTTATTATTATTTAGAAGTGTTTCACTAAATCCCATTATTGCATTCATAGGAGTTCTTATCTCATGCGACATTTTTGATAAAAATGCTGTCTTGGCTTTATCTGCACGTTCTGCTTCGCTCTTAGCTATTTCTAGTTCATTTACTAATATTACATCTTGGTTTTCAAGTGTAAAATAAATTGCAATTATACTAAAAGCAAATAAATAAGTAAGATCATTTATATCAATTGTATATAGTTGAATAACTCCTATAAAAAAGTAAATAATCAAAAAAAGTATTAATGGAACTCTTTTTGAAACATTTTCCTTATTAATATCCTTTAAAAGAGCAACTGTCATATATACGCCCGCAAAAGCAAAAGCAATATATAAAACATATACAGGTAGACCTCCAGTTACATAAACTTTATTTATTCCAGTTCCTGATGTAAATTTAAATTCAAAAAAGCAAGATATAAAGTACAAAACTGAAGCTATTACAATTAGTGTACCCATAAATTTTTCTTGAAAAAATTCTATAGGTTTATTATAAGTTTTATCTATAGTAAGACTTCTTACATAACCTATTATTCCTACAAATAATGCAATATAAGTTAGAATATAGATTCTGCATAAAAACTCATTTAGTATAACTAATTTTCCAAACTCAACACTATTATACATTGTAAAAACACATATAAATTCTAATATTAAAACTGCTATCGTTGTAAATAACAAAAATCTGTATATAACGTTTTGTAAATTATTATACTTTTTCTTTGATAAATAAACAATTGCGATTAAAAGTATAAAAACAAAGCCAGATATAGTTAAGCCAATGCTATTTAGCATATGTTAATCACTTCCTTATTATAAACTATAGTAATTATAGCAAAATTAAATAATTAAGTAAATGAAAAAGCAAGAAAAAAAGGCTTAAAATAGCCTTATAACCAAACTCCAAAAAATATACCTGCCATTGTTAAAATCAATCCAACAACCCAGAATAATTTTACAATATCTTGTTCACTCCAACCAAGTTTTTCAAAATGATGGTGTAATGGTGTCATTAAGAACAACTTTTTCTTAAATAGCCTTAACCAAATTACTTGCAAGATGACACTTAATGTCTCTATTACGAACACACTAGCTACAATAAGTAAAGTAACCTCTCTGTGTGTTAATATTGCAACAGCGGCCATAACAGCACCTAGTGCTAAACTACCTGTGTCTCCCATAAACACCTTTGCAGGATATGTATTAAATATTAAAAATCCCATTATTGAACCGGTTAATATAAATGTAAATATTCCTATTTCTTCAAAACCAACCATTAAAGAAATTAAGCTAAATGCAATAAACGCAATTGCTGACAATCCACCAGCTAAACCATCTAAGCCATCAGTTAGGTTAACTGCATTTGATGCCCCTACCAAAACAAATAGTAAGAATACCCCATAAAACCATCCCATCTCAATATGAATTCCTAAAGTCGAGACAATAAGTGCAGTTTGTCCACCATTTTTCATATATAAATAGAAAAAGCCAAGTGCAATTATAAGTTGCAAAAATAATTTTTGAAAAGACGTTAATCCTTCATTATTTCCTCTTTTAAGACTAATATAATCATCTAAAAATCCAATTAAAGCATATCCTAAAAACACAAGTAAAATAATAATTAGATTGTTAGTAAGTTCAATTTTTTTAGTGACTAAAAGACAAAGAGTTGTAAAAAATGTTGAAAGTATAAATATCAACCCACCCATTGTAGGTGTACCCTCTTTTTTCTTGTGATTTTCTCCAACAAATATACTAATTTTTTGACCTACATGCATTCTCTTCAACATTGGTATCATAATCAATCCTAATACAACAGATGATAAAAAACCAATCATAATCGCAAATATAGATTTTGTTAATAAAAGTATTCCCAAATAAATCACTCCAAATCTGTAATATACATTATACTATAAATATATGAATTTTTGTCTAAAAATTTGATAATTGTTTACTTTTTTACATCTTACTTTACTTTCCTAGCATTAACCTTACAGTAGAAGTTGATTCAACTTTTGTACCTGCTGATGGTGATTGTTCTACAACTTTATCACCAGTACCAGAATATTCTACATTTAATGGATATAGTTTTCTAGATGCTTCCTTTGCAGTTAAACCAATGACATTTGAAACATAAACATAATTTGGATCAGTCCATTGATGAACCTTTTCAATTCCTCCCTCTTGTTTTTCTATATTTAGTGCATCAATTATATCAAGTAATATTCTTCTTGCAACAGGTGCTGTTGTATAACTTGATAAAAGTGCTGTATTTTTAGGATTATCAATTGCTATATATAGAACTGCTTTTGGATTATTTGCAGGAACAACGGCCATAAAACTCATTATATAATTATTTACAAGATATTTTCCATTTTGAACTTTTTGTGCAGTACCTGTTTTTCCACCAACTCTATAGCCATCAATATATGCATATTTTCCACCACCTCTTGCAACAACACTTTCCAAAGCATATCTCATAGTTTTTGATGTTCCCTCACTAATTGTATTTCTTACAAGTTTAGGTTTATTTTCTTTCAAAATAGTGTTTGTCTCAGGTTCAGAAAAGCTTTTAACAATATACGGTGTGTAAAGCTTACCTCCATTTACAACTGCACTAACTGCAGTTGCTTGTTGAATTGGTGTAACACTCACCCCTTGACCAAATGCTGTTGTTGCAAGCTCCAAATCTTTTACTTTATCTAGATTAAATATTATACCAGTTCCTTCTCCATTTAGATCTATTCCTGTTTTTTTGCCAAAACCAAATAAATCTAAGTAAGAAAACAATTTATTTTTTCCTAAAGTCAACCCCATTTTTACAAATCCTGGGTTACATGAATTCTCAAACACCTGTAAAAATGTTTGTTGTCCATGTCCACCAGCTTTCCAGCAACCAATTCTAGCACCACTTACTATTACAGAACCAGAATCAAAAAATGTATCCTTTTCTAAGTCAATTATTTTTTCTTCAACCGATGCAGCAGTTGTTATTATCTTAAACGTACTACCAGGTTCATATGATGCCCAAATTGGTAAATTTCTACTTAATTCCTCCATAGTATAATTCTTATAATTATTTGGATCATAATTAGGTCTAGAACTCATTGCTAAAACTTCACCTGTATTAGGATCCATCACTATAGCTAAAGCCATATTGGGATCAAACATATCAGTAACATTATCAAGCTCTCTTTCCAATGATTTTTGAATATTATAATCTATTGTTAATTGTATGTTCATACCATCTTGTGGCTTTACATATACATCTGATAACTCTAATTTATTACCTTTTGCATCTGAAAAATATTTTATCGCCCCAGCTTCACCTGTTAAGTACTTATCATATTGAAGTTCTATTCCAGATAATCCTTGATTATCAATTCCTACATAACCAAGTACATGAGACAATGTTTTATCATATGGGTAATATCTTTTAGACTCCTTAACTAAATAAACACCATCAAGCTTTAAAGCCTCTATTTTATCTGCAACCTCATATGATAACTGTCTCCCCTCTGGATGAACTCTTTCTATAGATGTTTTCTTTTTTACATGTTTATCCATTTCTTCTTTTGTAACGCCTAGTATTTTTGATAGTTTTTCAGATACATCATCTGGATTTTTAATTTGATTTGGTATTAAAACTAATGATGTCGTAGTTATATTATCCGCCAACACAATACCATTTCTATCTGTTATTACACCCCTATTTGCCGCAATTGGGAGATTTCTACTCCATAAATCATCAGCAAGTTTTTTTAATTTGCCATAGTCAATAAGCTGTATATATGCAACTTTAAGTATAATTACTACAAACATAATAATAAGTGCAACCAAAACAATTTTAATACGCATATCTATTTTTTTAAAAAACATAGTATCACCTATATAAATATACGAGTAATAGTTCGTTAAAAGAAGAAAAATTAAAAAAAATTATATTTAAAAACAGGTCATAAAAAAAGAACTAGCTTTTTGCCGGTTCCTTTGATTTTGACTTTTCTAATTCTTTTGCATCATCTATTTGCTTCAAGCCTAAATTTATAAAATATATAATTACTACCCAAGCTGCAACAGTTAAACCAATTCTATATATTTCAAAAGGTGTTGAAATTGGCAAATCCCATGCCCAGTGTAGTACTATTGGAATTAAACATATTAGTAAGAATCTCTTATCATTTAAATGTTTTTTATCTAATTTTTCAAATCCCTTAACATACATTAATGCTGCACCTTCAATAGTAGCCCAAGCCACATGCATACCAGGTGCTAATAATGCACGCCATTTTGCGACCTCTAACATTTGAGTCAAACTATTACTGCTAAGTCCATATCTTAATATGTATCCTGCTGTTTCAAATGCACCAAAACCTGCTCCTACAGCAGCACCAATTAGTAATCCATTCAATATATATTTACACTTTTTATTTCTAAATAAGAAGAAAGCAATAATACAAGCTTTAGCTGTTTCTTCAATTAATCCTACAAAGAAAGCCCCTTCAAAATCTAATACTGCAGTTCTTTGTTCAAAGAAAGGAATTGAAAAATACAAAATAGCTACAAATAAAGATAATCCGCCACCTATAATAAAGTATTTTAACACTTTATAAAATGGTATATTTCTAAATATATTAATTTCAAAGAAAAATACAAGTACTGTAACAGGTACAGCAAAAGCTGCTAATATTATCATATTTGGTAAAAAGTTATTATTTTGATACTGTACATATCCTAAATATGTTGGAATATAAGCAATTATGAAGAAAACAAGAATTTTAAAATATACCCATGCAGTTGCTTTATTTGGATTAACATTTTTTAAATCAGGAGTTGTTTCCTTTGAACCGCATACAAACACTTCATCTAATTCTTCATCTGTATGTTTTTTAAAAGTATTTTTAAATAAATCTTTAAATGTGACATAACTTTTAGATTTAGCACCTGTAATTTTATCTAAGTTTTCAGTTATTATATTTGTTGAAGACTTTTTCACAAGTGGAAATCCACACTCAGGACAATTTGTCTCATCACCTTTTAACTTTTTTCCACATTCAGGGCAAGTTTGTGAATTAATTTTTATACCACAATGTGGACATGTTTTAGCACTAGATGATACTTCCTTACCACATTCACTACATTTAATTAAAGCCATATTAATTACCTCCTTCTTTTAATGTTTCTAAGATGTGACGTGTTACATTGTTTATTTCTTGAGTATTTACATTTTCTTCTCTTGTACCAATCATATACAATTTATTGTTTATTGCTACAGCATATCTATTATCAACAACTAAATGACCACTAGATGTATAATTATAGCAAATTCCATAGACTAAGTTATTTCCAATATAAGCTGAAGTTAAATTAATAGTTATTTTTACATCACCATATTGACTTCTTAATGAATCAGTAAAATCATTTAAAAGTTGCACAGCATTACTATATTTAGTATATCTATTAATAATGATATACGGAATTAAAGCACCCTGCTGGTCTATATTTTGACCAACATATATATTTTCTTGACCATCATTAAATACCTTATAATTATTAGGTATTTCAAATGAAACACCCATACTACTATCTTTATAAATAGAATATCCATTATTAGTAGAAGGCGTAACATTATTATTTTGATTTTGTTGTGGATTTTGATTGTTATTTTGATTATTATTTGAATTACTACCTTTTTGATTGAATAACACTAAAAATGCTATAACAACAACTGCTATAATTAGTAAATATTTAGAGTTAAAATTTTTATTTTTTAATGTTTCATTAACCTTATCAGTAATTTTATCTGATGTCTTTTTATTTACTTCATAACCACAATGTGGACATCTATCACATTGATCACTTATTTTATGCCCACATTCGGGGCATTTTATTAATGCCATAAATTTCTCCTTTACATAACTATCTATTTTTCAATATAACCAGATATTCCTGTTGTATACATATCATCTGTTATACTCTTATATTTTGAACCATCATAGTCATCCGTAAATCCATTATATGCTTTATAGACTTCTCCAGTATCTGTATCATATACTCTTTCGTATCCAAGAGTTGCATCACTTTGTTTTTGACTCATAATGTCATATGTTTTATTTCTGCTTTCCCATGCACTCATATACGAATCAAATGCTTTTTGAACTGATGCATTTAGTTCCAATGCTCTTTTTGTTTGAGCATTTCCATCATCAATAGTTTTTTTAACATAGCTATCAGTAAATTCAATTGAATTAATACACTTAGTCAAAATATCTTCATAATTAATAAACATATCTTTATTAGAAGTAATAGCCATTATGTCATATACCATGTAATAAAGAATATCTATACCATTGGTATACTGATTACCAAAATTAACTACTGAAGCCATGAACAATCCTTCACCATCTTTATTATTATCACCAGTAAATGTTGCTCTTAATACTTTACTATCTATTGCATGTGCCTTCATAGATGCAGAACTCTCAAACTTTTCATTCACAGTAAAATTTGTATATTTTGGGAATTTAAAAGTTGCTAGTGTTGATTCAATATTATTCATATAAGTAGTGATGTCATTAAACTTTTGGTAAAATCCTTCAGTAGTTGCATTATTTAATACAACAGCATCTGCAAATAGTTTATACTGTTCACCTGCCAATTTATAGTAATCTTGCCATTGTTTCTTTGCAGCATTATTTTTTAATAATGGTTGCATTTTTAACATCAAAAATATTCCATTATTTGTATCAGCAGGATCATATGCCCTAATCGCATAATATATTCCCGCTCCACCAGATTCTACCTGCCATCCTTTAGGCCTTTTCATTGAAAATACATCATTTTTATATTCTTCCAATTTTAACTCTGCTACTTCACTTTTTCGTATTCTTACTTTTTTATCAGTACCAGTTTTAATAAAATCTTTTTTAGAAAATGCAATGGCCAATCCAATAATAATTAACAAAATTATTAATCCAAATATATAATTTTTATATTTTGAAAATACTGTTTTCAATAAATACACCTCACTTATCCTTATTTAATTATAATTAAAAATATGATATATAACAATCCACTTACCATTTAAATCATTGCTTTCAATGACAATTACTGTTATAATTAACTAGGGAGTGATTCTTAATGAACTTTAATAAAAAACTAAATTTTTACTTAAATGAACTTAATTGTTCGCCTAAAGACTTATCAAATAAATCCCATATTTCTCAAGCTGTTATAAGTAGATATAGAAATGGTGAAAGAACTCCTAGAATTGAAAGCATTCAATTAGAAAAAATTGCAAATGCAATCTTTGAGATATCTATTGATAAGGGTGTTAATTACACAAAAGAAGAAATAATGAATGAGCTTAAAAACTCTATAAATGTAAATGAACAATTTGACTATACAAGTTTTAGTAACAATTTAAATACTTTAATAACTCTTTTAAATATAAATATAAGAGAAATGTCAAAACATATTATATTTGATGCATCACATATTTCAAGAATAAGATATGGAAAATCAAGACCATCTGAACCAATTGAATTTTCTAAGAAAATATGCAATTACATTGTTCTAAAATATAATGATCCTGAAAAAAGAGAGGCACTTTTAAATATAATAGAGGCTAATAGCAATATTTCAACAAATACTGATTTATTTAATTTTCTATTTAAATGGTTAACTAGTGCTAATAATTCAAATAAGAAAAATTATATAAATGATTTTTTAGACAATTTAGATAAATTTGATTTAAATGATTACATAAAAGCAATTAAATTTGATAAACTCAAAGTTCCTAATATTCCATTTTATATAATTAAATCTAAACGATATTATGGTATTGAAGAAATGAAAAACGGAGAATTAGACTTTTTTAAAGCAACTGTTTTATCAAAATCTAAAGAGGACATTTTTATGTGTAGTGATATGCCAATGGAAGATATGGCAAAGGATGTTGAATTTGGAAAAAAATGGATGTTTGCAATAGCAATGTGTCTAAAAAAAGGATTACATCTAAATATAATTCATAACTTGGATAGACCATTTAATGAAATGATGCTTGGTCTTGAAAGTTGGTTACCAATTTATATGACTGGTCAGGTTTCACCATTTTATTTAAAAGAAGTTAAAAATAGTATTTATCATCACTTTAATTATGTTTCTGGAGTTGCTGCTTTAACTGGTGAATGTATTAAAAATCATCATAGTAATGGAATGTATTATTTATCTAGTAATAGTAAGGAAATAGCTTATTATAAAGAAAAAGCACAATTTATGCTTAAAAATGCCAGTCCATTAATGGAAATTTATAGAGAAAATGATTCAATTAAATTTAGTTTTGCTTTGCAAAAAAACAATAGTATTGATGCTAATAGAAAAAGATTTCTAAATTCTTTACCACTATTTACAATTGATAATGAACTTCTTATAAAAATACTAAAGAGAAATAAAATTTCAAAAGAAGATATAAAGAAAATACTTAATTATAAGAATGAAAATGAAAAATGCATAAATGAAATACTTGAAACAAATATAATTACTGATAATATATATATACCAACCAAGGATGAATTTAATTTAGAACCGCTTAGTTTATCTTTAGAAGATATATTTTATAATAAAAAAATAAACTATAATTATGATGAATATATATTACATTTAAAATCTACAAAAAACTATCAACTTAATAATAATCATTATAAATTAATAACTAGTAGCAATAAAACATTTAAAAACATTTCAATATCTATTATTGAAAATAATAGTGTTATAATTTCAAAGAGTGGAGATCCAATTATACATTTTATAATTAAACATCCAAAATTAATTAATGCAATATCTAATTTTACTCCATTAGTAAATGAAAATTAAAAAACCGCCTTAATGGTGGTTTTTATGTGTCAAGTTCATAATAATGAAGCATATTAGTATCACTATCATATATAGCTATTGTAAAATTAAAAGCATATCTATCAAGAAGTTTTTCATCACTGTGAATATCTTTTATATCTTTATATTCAACGGCATACCTATCAATAAAGTAATAATAGCCATTATTAATTTTGGAAATATCAATATCAGTATATTTAGATACAGCAAATTCAATATTTTTAGATAATGGCAACTTATTCCATGTATTTAAATGTTCTAAGATATAGTCCTTATTTTTAGAGCAATCAAATATTGCATAATAATCACCATCACCAAGAAATCCGCCATGTGTATCTTTTTCTTCAGATATAGTACACTTGCTAACATCAATACCTATTTGTTTTTCTATAGTTTTATCTAAACTAGTGCAACTAATAAAAGCAAAAAATATAATTGATATAAATATTATTATTCGAAGAACAATTCCATTAAAAAACATGTGAAATTTTTCCTTTAATCATCGAAGAAATCATCAAAGAATTTATCTTCACTAATATCATCTAAACTAATTGATGGACGATTATCATTCTTTTCAACTTTAATTTCTTTTACATCTTCTACCTTTTTAACTGGTTTAAATTCGGATGCCTTTTCTTGACTTACCTTACTTATATCACTATTCAATATTTTATTTAACTTATCTTCCATAAGTCTTTCATCAATTTTTATATCTTCATTTCTTGGACCGGTTACCTCTTTTGGCTTAGATTCAATTTTAGCTTCTATTATCTTTTCATCTTTTTCTATTCTTTCTTTTTCTTGCTTTTCTTCATTTTCAAGTTCAGCTATTTTTGCATCTATCTTTTTAACTAAATCCTCAATATTAAAATCATTATTTGGCATCCTATTAGATTGTGGACGTTGTCTTGGCATAGAACCATTCATACTTTGAGGATTCATTCCACCAAATATTGGTGGCATACCTGATTCGAATGGGTTCATTCCACCACTAGGTGGCATACCTCCACCTTCCATCATTTTATTAATTTTCTCTTGTTTTTTTGCCTTTACAAAATTCCTGATATCAAATACTTTTACTTCTCTTTTTTCTCTAGTAGGATATTCTGCTTTAGCAAATTCTTTTCCAAATTTAGATTTCATTTTATAATAAGGTGTAAATTTTGTTTTAAATGGTTGCATACGTATTCTAAGAATTATTGTTTCAAATTGCTTCATACGTTGTAAATCCGAAACAGTAACAAGTGGTGTTGATGCTGTTTTATCATCTTTCTTAGATTTAACTTCACCACACATTTTACTTATTTCCTCAAGAGCCTTTAACTCTGTTGTAATAAGATAAATAATATTTCCACAGTTACCACGTATTGTTTCAGCATTCTTATCCCCATAAACTTGATCCAATTGCGCAAAGTTTTGGATAATCATTGTAAACCTAATTCTTCTTGAACGAGCAGCTGTTATCATTGTTGTAATATCTTTTAGTGGTGGCATATTTGCAAACTCATCCAACAAAAAGTTTGTTCTAACAGGTAATTTACCACCATTTTTTTGTGCAACACTAATAAGTGTTTCATAACATTGCTTTAATAAAATTGTAACAAGTGAATGATATGTCTTTTTTTCATCTTGTATTACTATAAATAAAGCAGTTGGTTTCTCACCAATAGATTCCAAATTTATATCACTATAGGATAACATTTCAGACAAATTTTCACGTGATGCGAAAAGTTTAATCTTTTGCTTAAATACTGCAATAATACTACCCTTTGTATCACTTGGGGCCATAATTGTACCACTTGCATTTACATAAGCAGGAGACTCTGGATCCTTATAACTAAAATACTCCTTAGCATATGTTGAACCGCCACATTTTTCTTCACCAACGGTTGTCATTAAACTTATTGTATTTATATTTATTTGATCTGGTTCTGCATCCTCAAACATTCCTAGTGCAAGTCCAGAAAAATAGTCCGCAGATGTTTTTTCCCAAAAAGGATCTGCATTTCCATTGTTTTCCTCATACAAAATATTAGCAGCCAAGTCATCCAAAAGCTCTATAGCTTTATCTTGATTTCCTGATTTATAAATTTCATATGGCAATGTAAGTGGATTCCAACTATTACCTTGTTGTGGATCACGGAAGTTAAGTAATAAAATCTCATATCCCTTATCCCTAAGCATATTTGCGGTATTTTCATATATTTCGCCCTTAGGGTCAGTTATAATCATTGATTCTCTGTTTTTAGCTAAAAGTTCAACTGTTGGAAAAATTACTGTTTGTGTCTTACCTGAACCAGTTGCACCAATAACTAAGTTATGATATTCACCATCATCTACCCATATTTCATTATCTTTTAATATTAATGGTACTCCACCAACATTAGTTTTTTGTGCGGTTGGATCAACATACTTTAATTCAGATTTAATTTCTTTTTCTTTAGCCCATCTAGAATAACCCTTATCTTTTTTACCAACTGTAAAACCAATACCTTCTTCCCTCTCAAAGAAATATGAACTAACAGATGCTATTATTCCCCCTAAAAACAAAAGGAAAAAAACAAGAGTTACTGTTATATTATCCTTTGAAAAAGCAGGTAATGGATTTAGTCCTACAAAGTGACCTTCTCCAATTAATGTTGGTATATTAATTACTCCAAGTGAAATTACATATAATAAAAATATTACAAATATTACAAATATTATTACATCTTGTGAATCTGCTCTAAATCTAAATTTCATAGTCTACCCTCTTCCTACACGTTATTATTTTTTTTAGACTTTTTCCTCAAAACTATTATAACAGTTAAAACTAAAATTGCAATAATAATTGAACCAATTATATATGGTATAGCTTCACCTTCGTAATTAAATACGTATTTATCCTTATATAACATTATGTAAATGTTTTTATCATCATAATTACCTTTATTAATTCTCCAATAATAATTATATCCATCAACCTCATCTGCATTATTTTGTTTTACTTTATGATTTGTCTTCAAATGAATTTTAATTTCATCAACATCATAATTTTCAATACATTTATTAAACTTATTTGTTGATAAAATAAGATATTTATCCTCTTTTATAAATGATGCGTTATCATAACAAAAATTAAATGCAGATGAATCCTTATAATTATCAGTATCAAACTTGTAAAAATAATTAATTCCTATTAAGCCATTTTTATCAATTCTTTTTTTAGTATAATATGGAACTCCATCTATTTTTTCATCAGTATATGTATCAAATACTTCATTGTCTAGTGCTATAGTAGGATATTCTAGTTCATCAGTTATTTTACTTGAATTATCCGTATTATTCATTAAAAGCAAATTAACATTTTCTGAAATTTCATTATCATAAACAACTAAACTATATTCAGCATTAGCATTACAACCAAATAATAAGGGAATTAATACTAATATCAATAATATTATTTTTCTTTTTTTCATAAATCCTCCTTATTTAATTGGTTGTGCTAAATATATGTAGCAATTAAATGAACCTTCCAATTTCTTCATTCGCTCTATACTAACTTTTCTAGTGTTAAAACATCCAGTATTATTTAACTCACAGTAACTTCTTCTACCTTCTGCACCATTTTTTAGTTTCTTTCTTACACATTCACCAGTACTACATCCATAACTTGCTTTAGATCCAAAGGATAAACCGGCTTCTGATATGGTAACAGTGTCACCTTCAACATTTTCCACTATTGCAACATGTCCATATTTTCCAGAAGACCATGAAACAATTGCACCTTGTTGTGGTTTTTTAGAATCTGTGCTATTTACAAATTTCTTAGCATCTGAACTTCGACAATATGTATTACCATTTCCATTATAGTTCCATGTTGCACCATTATTTAGTGTTGCAAGTATTTCTTGGGCTCTTGCTGATGCATACCAAGCACATTCACCTTCAAGCCATCCATTTGCTGCTGTATTAGTTTCTTGATTATAATAATATGAATTAGTTCTTGGTGCTCTAGATACTCTTTGCTCAAAGCCATCAACACTTACTAAACCGTTACCACTATATCCACAGATTGCACCATTGTTTGATGAAGCAACACTACCATCATCATAATACTCACCATAATCATTTTTATAACTTGTTCCATTTTTGGAACGCCAAACATCAATTCTCATATTAGTTGTATCTCCCCTATCACTAGGTGCCTTCATACAAGCTCCACAACTATCTAAAACAATTGAGTTATACTCGACTCCATCTATTTTAACAACTAATTTATCATAGTATTTATAATATTTCATGCCATCGTGTCTTGATTCACTACTAGCACAGGAATTACTTTTTAAACATTCTTCGGTTGATGTTGCAACAACTAAATACTTCTGTCCATTTGAGGGATCGGTATAATATCTCCATCCTTTAGAATCGGTTGATATTTCTTTACTATCTTTGTTTAATCCTCCTGCCCCTAACGAATCATCTTCATACATTGTTATTCTAACTTTTTCACCAGAATCCTTATGATCAGTAGTTGTTTCTCCTGTTGTAGTAGAAGTTGCACTAATCTTTGAACCCTCATAATAATATTTTAATATTTCATCATATTTATATCCTTTTTCAGACAAATACATAGCACCATATTGACTCATACCGTATTTATGCCCGCCTTTTAAGCTAAACCCTTTAGTAGTCAACCAAGTCTGTTCAATATCTTGAACTTTATTAGTTTTATTAGGCTGTGTTTGAAAAGTTGCTTTACATATACCATTACTGCATGTAGATGTTGGTGATATAGATGAATACTGAGACGTAAAAATATCATTATTTTGATCAAGTAAAACGATACCAGCAGTGGCATTTGCCGCTTCTTGAGCTTCTTTATCATTTTTAGCTTTCTCAAAGTCAACAGTTTGAGCATTGGTACTATTCTCTATAGAGTTTTTACAATTATTTGTAACAGAAAGCAAATAAGTTCTAGCAGCAATAGCCTGTGCTTTCTTTGCTTCCATATATTCTCCCTTTGATCCTGAATAACCCATCTCTTGTGCAACAACAGCTGTTATATATTCCTCTAAATTATAAGTACCAGCGCCTTTTCCACCAGTAACTGTTACACTAGGACAAGTTGCATTATAATAAGAATTTTTACAATTCAGTATATTTTCATCCATATCTGCTATATCTTTATAATATAAGTAAATAAAATCTATTATTTCTTTTTTCTTTTCCTCATGATTTTTAGAGTCTTTACCAACATAATCTTTATAATAATCATCTACAAAATCATCATACAACCACCAAAAGAAAATACTACCAGTATTACGATCTTTATAATCACCTTGTGTAATATCATTATTACTTTCTTTAAGCTTTTTTGCTACTTTTTTTATGTATTTTTTCATAGCACTCTTTGAATACTCATCAATAATGGTTTCATCGTTGTCATCATCTTCATCTTCAGATGTATCTTCACTTTCTTTAGTCATATCTGAATATACATCATTATCTTTATAACTAGTTAACGCAGCAATTATCATTGCTTGCCCTGTTCCATATTTTTGTGAATATTTTTCTACATTTTCATAGAATGCTTTATATTTTTCATCAAGTTCTTCTGCACTACCCTTACCTGCACCTTCAACATTACCTTTAGCGAATGTTTGACTATCAGTGAATTTTGACATTATGCCTAATACTACAATTACTATTAAAAAGATTGCAGTTAATGTAGGTAGCATTATAGCAATTATTTTCTTTTTAACTTCTTTGGATAGTACTATTTTTAATAATTTTTTAGTTCCTTCTTTTATTGCAGAAATAGGATTAGATGCCTTAGCGGCTGCATCCATTGCTGGTTTTCCAATTGGAGTTTCAAGAATTTTTTCTGCAGCTACTCCGGCACCCGGTGCAGCCATATTAACAGCAGATTTTACTGCACTTTTAAAAACTTTTTTATTTGTATTTTCTCTTACAGCATTCAATTTGTTTTTTAACTCATCTGATTTTCTCTTAGGAGCATTAAGTTTGTTTTTAACATTATTAGCTTTATTATTTAATGCCTGTTTTTTTTGCTTTACCGAATCGGGTATTTTTGAATTAATTTTATCTTTAGCATTGTTTTTAATATTATTTATTTTATCATTTGCTTTATTTTTTACATTGTCTTTTACTTTATCTACCTTTTCGCCTATCTTTTTACTAGCCGCATTTTTGACAACAGATGATAATCCACCATCTTGATATTGATTTATAATATCACTTGCTTTAGATAGGCCTGATGATATTCGTGAACCAAGGCTTGGTTTTTCAGGATGTTCTGCTTCTGGAGCATTTTCATTTATATTACTATTATTATTACTATTATTATCGTCCACAAATATCACCACCTTACATCAAAAATTTAATACTTATTAACTGTTATAGTCCTCCGCCACTTCCAAACGAAGATAATTCTTCTGGAGTAACTACAACATTAATTCTCATTCTACGTCTACCACATACAAACAAGGCTTCACCTTGATTATATTGTTTAATACTTTCCTTCTCATTATCATTTAAGTCTATTAGTTGAGCCAAATCTTCAACAGCTTGTTTCTTTAAGCCCATAATCAAATAATATGATGCATTATCAAATATAGCTTTACCTTGCATTATAACTTCTGGAGCTGCAAAGTCACTTGGTTGTTGAGTAATTATAATAGTACCAGTGTTATACTTTCTAGCACGTCTTTGAAGTTGTGCTAAGAAATCTGCTCCTAATCTATTATGATCACCTAATATTACATGTGCCTCATCAATCATAAATACTGTATCAATATCTTTATCTAGACATAATCCCCATGCATATTTTAAAGTGTTAAAGAATAATGCATTTTTAATTGTGGAGTCAGTATTCATTAATTGTTTTATGTTAAATACTATAAAATCGCTGTTATGCTCAATAGTTGTATGTCCATTAAAATAATACTTTAAGTCATCTATTAAAGGTCTAACTTTTAACTCCAATCTTTCCATTAAATCTCTTTCATTTGTATGTTCAGGAAGAGATATTAAAATTGCTTTTATTGTCTCATATACATCAGAGAATGTAGGATAATCTTCATTAGTAAAATGTGAAAAATCTTTATCATCATCTATACCAAAACGTCTATAGGTTGAACGAACTGTCTCAATAAATAACGTTAGTACATCTTCTTGAATAGATGGATCGTAATATCTCATAAATGCTTTTAAAAACTGTGTAGTAAGTGAAATACTTGTTCTACTGTTTTGTACACCATTATCATCTGCATCTACCATGATTTGTAATGGATTTATAAGACCATACTCCCCACCATTTCCTAAGTCTATAGTGTCTCCGCCGTATGCTCTAGCCATTTCACCAATTTCATCTTCTGGGTCAATCGCTACTATCTGACAACCGTTTCTTATATGACCACGCAAAATTAATTTAGCTGCAGTTGATTTACCAGAACCAGAAGTACCAAGTAAAATCATATTAGCATTATTTCTATTATCATTATTATTTGCTATCTTATATAAGAATTGATTGAATAGTATTACACCACCAGAAAAGTCCACTCCTAGTAAAGTCGATAATCCTGGATCTTTAATACTGTCAAAGATAAATGGATACATAGCACCAATTGTTATTGATGGTATTGGTGTACCTATTCTATCTTCAATATCCTGCTTAGGAAATATTGGTAATATTGATTTAAGAACCTTTTCTTGCTCAAATCTTAATGATACAGCCCTTAGTTCCATTGCATCTAAATAGTTTTTTACGTTAACTTTTTTTATTTCCAATTCCTCTTTAGTATCCGCAGTAATCATAATGTGCATTTGAAAATCAAAAATTCTGGATTGACTGCTTGCTAACATAGAAACAAAGTACTCTAATGATTCATAGTCAATTCTTATTCTTTCCTGAATAGTTCTATCATTTTCATTCTGATATTGTGATTTTAACTCAGCAATTTGTTTATTCAACATTTTTGAAACAGTTGAAAATGGAACAGGAATATGCTTTATAACTACTTTAATTCCTGGCATTGTTGTTAATGTTGATAAATAACCAGGTGTTATAAACTTAGGATATGATACAACAGACAAAAGTGTTGCATACTTATCACTTATAAAGAAATCACTTGGATTAAATTGCAATCCTTTTGGTGCAATTTGAGATTTAAATTTCATTGTACTCATAGTGCCACCACCGTTCCAAATTCTGTTGTTGAACCTCCATTTAAGAAGTTATCTAATATTATTCTTAAATCCTCATTAGTTGTTTGACTAGCTATTAATCTACAACTAGACAATCCATTAATAAGAAGTCTTATTTTCTTCTGAAGAATATCAGGATTTTTTTCTTTTATTAATATGTAATACTCAGTATCAACAACATTGTTATTCATAAAACTATTTCCTTTGTTTATGTCTTCCATTATAAGTTTTCTTATAGCAGGTGACTGAGTTTTATTATATTGCAATTGTAGTTGAGATAAGTAAACAGTTATATCAACAGGTCTATCTGCACAAATTAACCAAAATTCAAAATCTATTTGATTATAAAAGTTTTTCAAACCTGTTAACACACTAGCTTGTTCAGTCTCATCAAGTATAAAAATATTTCTAGGCATTATTTTTACACCTGATACATTAAGATTATTTTCAAGTATTATAACACCATTATTAATTGATTTTACTGGGATCCAATCCTCAGTATATTTACTTGTCATTTTCTTCGCCATCTAATGAACACCAACCTTTCCATACAAATCTGTTTCTATTTACAAAATAAAATTTATACACATTGCCAATTACCACCATAACGTTATGCTGATTAGGAACTGGTAGAATTAAGAAACCAGTGAACAACGCCGGAGATAAAACAGCAAATGCCACTGCACCAGAGCTTAAACTGTTTTGAAAGACAAATAGTAAAAGTAGTGTTGTTAGAATTCCACATCCAAATACAATTGCATCTATTTTCCTAAAAAATCCAAGTATAAGTTTTCCCCTATTTGCATTAGCGGGGATTAAATATTCATTCATCTAATATCACACTCCAATTATTTCCCTTTTTTTGCAAAATCTGCATTTGCTTTGTTTGCTTTATAGCTAGAGTCTCGTTGAATATTGTTAATTTTAATTGTAGCTGCTCCTTGAACTGCACCAGCAGTAGATGCATCAACCTCAGTAATTCTATTACCTTTTTTATCAGTCAAATCCAATGATTTAATAGTTGAATCAGCAAGACTTTTAGCCGACATTACAGCAACTGCGCCATCATCATCTTTATCGATTTTCTCATCTTTAATCGCAGCATAATAAGCTTTTTGCCAATCCTTTTCAAACCCAACAGCACCAGCATTAGCAGCAGATAAATCGCCGACTGTTGCACTCGTAGTAATAGTTCTTCCTGATGCATCAGTTGTTGTTGTAGTAACAGTTCTACCAAATCCATATTGAGCCAATTTCTTAATAGCATTCTTGTCACCGGCATTAGCAGCTGCTAATGTACCTTTGAATTGTTTCAAGTTAACACCGCTTAAGCCGTTAACATCAAGTGCTGCATCGCTCTTTGCAGCAGAATCTGAAAGTACAGTTTTAAAGTTTTTAGCTTTATCTATTGCATCTTTATAGTTATCAATATTTTGTTTATCTTTATCCGCTTTAGTTTGTCCAGTAAATAAACTGTCAAATTTCGATCCCATTCTTCCAAGCATTGTTGAACCCGCAGCAGCGGCTGCAACTTTTCTTTGATTCATATTGGCTTGTGCCTGAGCTGCAGCCCCTAGGCCTTTCATAACCTTTCCATCTTTACCAGCAGCAGACAAGGCACTTGAACCACCTCTAAACAATCCAGCGGCACCCCCACCAGCTGCTCTTAAAAGTGCACCGGCAGTACTTGCTCCTCCTGCTTTTGCAGAGGCAAATCCACCTGCAAGTCCAGCAGCTCCACCAACTAGTGCACCACCTGCAGCAGCAAGTGTTTTACCAAATCCAAAGCCTGAACCACCTTTACTTTTAATACCCAATGCATCTTTAATAAATTGTGGGGCCTCCTTAGCAAACTTAAATAATCCAATTACCAAGAAAACCATAACAAGATTTTTTGACATAAAGCCTTGGGCAGTATTTTTAAATATACTATTTCCATCTCCAGCAAAAACCTTAGAAACTAATAATAATAGTAAATATACCGTTGCTAATTTTATAAAAATATCTATATATGTCGATACAAATGTTTTTAGCCATGAACTAAATGCACCATCTTTCGATGACTTTGGATCTATATAAGTCATTACCGGTATAGGTGCCATCATTTGTAAAATAATCAATTTAAATGTCCTTATAGCAATTTCTATAGCCATTCCAACTAATGTTAAAATTAGTAGTACACCTGCAACAGTAGTAAGTGGCCACATGTATTGATAGTTAAATGTATCATCAGCAAAATTATGCTCATTTATCTTGTCTAAAAAGTCATCTATACTTTCAATATATTTGGTATCTGCATTACAAGTATTTGAATCTTCATTTTTACGACATTCCTCAGGAAAGAAGAAAGCAGACAGCATATTTACGGCCATCGCTTCCCCATATTCATCAGCTTTGTCAACTACCGAGTTTGTATATGTTCCATCCGTATTGTCTGTCCCATCATCTATTCCAAGAACGATTTTAGGTACTGTTTTAATTAATCCAGATTGTAGAACGGTTAGTACTGGACCTCTACCTTCTCCAATTAAGTCTTGATTAAAAAATATAACAGGAAGAAAAATCAAAATGGCAAGCATAGTAATTGCTCTTACAACTAATTTTCCAATACCATCGTTTTTATCAGTAAGACTATCAGGAGATACCATATATTTAAGAAAAGAAAACGCAAGTTTAAAAACCATAAATATCGCAATTATAACATAAACTCTATTGTATACATTTTTCACAAATGCGGGATCAATCATCAAATTTGATAAATTGAAAATTCCTTCCATTATCCATCCGATTAATGAGTATATTAGCCAATCTATTGCGCCAAAGAATGGCCTTATCATTTGGGTAAACCAATTTACACTATCAAATGTCAGAATCACCTTTCAACACCTCCTCACAAGATATATCTCTCATTTCAACCTTAACAGTTTCACCAGCTTCATTTGTTTTTGTAACAGTTATTGGTGAATATTTCAATAACCAATCTAACATGACATTAACAAATAAAGGTATAAAGAAGAATGCAAGTGCTGCAATACCTCTTTTTATAGCTTTTGAAGTAGCCTTCTTTATTGAGTCTTGATCTTGAGAAATAACTGCAGATGAAAAATCAATTGTTACTAATACTATCAATAAAATTGGTACTGCTATTCTAACAATTTTTAATACCCATTTAATTACATCTTTTAGGTCTTTATCAAGTAATTCCTCACAATTTAAAATGTTTCCCTCTTTAATAGTAATTTGATTAACTTTAGATGCTATAATTTCATTTGCCTTTTCTATCTCATTTGAAATTGCACTTTCATTTGCTTTTGATATTTCTTTCTCGGAGTTAGTCATACTGCTATCAGCTATCTTTTTGGCAATTACACTGTTTGCATTCTCAACTGATTTTGAGGCTTTTCTAAATTCATCTACTTCACAATATTGCTGATTTAATCCTGACGAAATATTTGATGATAAATTTTTCAAATTTCCTTGCATAATTAATAGTTGCTCACCGGTTGCATCATCGACTTTTTTCTTATAATCATCAGCCTTAGTTTTTATATCATTTGCAATTTGAAATCCACCAGTTTTACATGGAACCAATGTACTTCCTCTTTTTTGCGGAGTATATACTTTGGCTCCATTTACAGCTTCAGGATTGGTTAATGTATAGCTAACTGGCCCGCTTGTTTTAGTCACATCAGTTCTTTTATTTGTTGAAAAAGAATATTTTACACTATTTTTTTTACTATTTTCAAAATTCATATATATTTGATCAGGACAGTACAAATTATCATTATCTGTCACAAACATTGTACTAGCATAATCATCTGGTATTTTTAATTCTCTAATTCCAACTTTGTCTGCCAAAGATTTAATGCTAATCTCGTTTTTATCGTTTTTGGTTATCTCTATTGTATACTCATATGTTGCTCTAGGTTCTGGCAATTCCGTTCCACTTTTTATTGCATTATAATACGATTGATTATTATAATCATAAAGTGTTGCTTTGTAGCTACATCCCTGATCTGCATTAACATTATCTATCAAGCATAGTCCTATAATAAATATAAAAATATATAGTATTGACTTTTTTTTCATAAAATTAAATTCTCCTTTTAGACTATAATTCAGTATTATTATAGCATAAAAAAAATGATAGACCAACAAATATCTATCATTTTTTTAAATTAACTAGTTTTGCTTTTTAGCATCAAATTTTTTTCTTTCAATAGAATCAAGTATTTTTTTACGTAATCTTATATTATGTGGTGTCACTTCTACTAATTCATCACTATTTATATAATCAAGTGCATATTCTAGTGTGATTGGTCTTGGTCTTTTTAATACAACTGTATGGTCTGATCCAGATGCTCTTACATTTGTTAAATTCTTTCCTTTTACAACATTAACAGCTAAATCATTGTCTCTATTATGCTCACCAACAATCATACCTTCATATACTTCAACACCAGGTTCTATAAACATAACTCCACGATCTTCTAGTCCACCTAATGCATATGCGGTTGATTTACCATTCTCCATTGATACTAAAACGCCTAAAGATCTTTCACCAACATCAACAGTTGCCATAGGTCTATATTCTTTAAATGAATGATTTATAATTCCATATCCTTTAGTTAAAGTCATGAAGTTAGTTGTAAACCCAATTAATCCACGTGATGGAATTGTATATATAACTCTTGTTTGTCCATTTAAATTAGTCATAGACTCCATTATAGCTCCACGTGTTCCTAATTGTTCAATAACACTACCTATTGTATCATCAGGACATTCAATTTGAAGTTCCTCATATGGTTCCATTTTAATGCCATCTATTTCTTTTATAATTACAGCAGGTTTGCTTACTTGAAGTTCAAATCCTTCACGTCTCATATTTTCAATCAAAATAGATAAATGAAGCTCTCCACGTCCTGACACAATCCATGATTCACTATCATTTGGTTCTACCCTTAAGCTAACATCTTTTTGCAACTCTTTATTAAGTCTTTCCTCTATCTTTCTTGCAGTAAGAAGTTTACCATCTCTTCCAACAAAAGGTGAAGTATTAACTCCTATAGTCATTTGTAGTGTTGGTTCATCAACATGAAGTATAGGTAATGGTTTATGTTTATTAACTTCACATAGTGTCTCACCAACCGAGATATCAGGAAGTCCTGCGACAGCACAAATATCTCCTGCTTCTGCCTCTTCTATTTCAATTCTTTTAAGACCTAAATATCCAAATAATTTTTGAACTCTAAATTGTTTAATACTGCCATCTAATCTTAAACAATCTACCATTTGACCAACTTTTATTTTTCCATTGTGAACTCTACCAACACCAATTCTTCCAACGTAATCATTATAATCTAATAATGCTGGCTGAAATTGTAAATCTTCATTTGGATTTCCACTAGGTGCTGGAATCTCATCTATTATTAAATCTAATAATTTCTTAAATCCTTTTTCTTGTGTTGATACATCAGGATCTAAACTAGAAGTTCCATTTATAGCAGATGCATAAACCACTTTAAAATCTAACCAATCTTCTTCTGCACCTAATTCTATGAATAAATCTAATACCTCATCAACAACTTCTAAGCATCTTGCACTTGGTTTATCAACTTTATTAACAACAACTATTGGTTTAACATGAGCTTCTAGTGCTTTCTTTAAAACAAATCTTGTTTGAGGCATTGTTCCTTCATATGCATCAACAACAAGCAATACACCATCAACCATATTCATTATACGTTCTACTTCTCCACCAAAATCAGCATGTCCTGGTGTATCCAATATATTAATCCTATAGCCATTATAGTCAATAGCAGTAGTTTTAGCTAATATAGTAATTCCTCTTTCTCTTTCTAATTGATTAGAGTCCATACTTACATTAGTTAAATCCTCATTTTCTCTAAATGTACCACTTGATTTTAGTATTTCATCTACTAAAGTTGTTTTACCATGGTCTACATGCGCTATAATAGCAATATTTCTTTTTTTCATAATTATATGACACTTCCTTAAATAAACTTTCTAAATTATAGCACAAACGTAATAAAAATCAAGAAATTTTTTATATTAATTTACATATTTTTTAAATTATATAACTGTGAAATAGATATTTTACCATTAATTATTAAAAACGCTATAACTATTACACTAATTATAATAATTAATATAGGTAAAATAACAAATAAAATATTTAATCCACCCTTTTTACCACATTTATTTTGTAACATAACAATATCTGAGTCTAAATTATTATCAATTATCTTATTTACTCTTACTTTTGCTGTATTAATATATTGCTTTTTAAAATTAAGTGAAAATATAATTAATAAAATAAATGATAAAACAATTGGTAATGTTTGATCTATTTTACTACTTATATAAATAACAATAGAATTAACTATAATATGAATTATAGAAAATGAATACATTCTTCTAGCAAATCCATATATAGGACCAAGTAAAAAATATAAAATAGAAAAACTACTATAAATAAATTTATTATAATTATTTCCAACATATGCTTTTAATAAATTATCCAAGTCATAATTATTAAGACTTTTCCTATTTTTATTTACATTATTACTAATACTTATCCCATCACTATTTATTTTACTTCCACATCTAATACAATAACTAGCATCATCTTTTAAATTAGCACCACAATTAGTACATTTCATAATATCTCTCCTATAATAAAACAATTATATCAATCATGTTTAAAAAAATCCATATTAATTCATAATATAATGGTGATTATATTGAATAATAAAAGCTTATGGCTAAAAGGGATAAAAGACAAAGCTTATCCACAATTAAAACAAAATATAGAAACTGATGTATTAATTATTGGTGGTGGTATAACAGGTATTACCACTGCATATTTTCTTAAAGACTCTAATTTAGATGTTACGTTAGTCGAACAAAATAAAATTGGAACTGGGCAAACATCAAATTCAACAGGAAAATTAAGCTATTTACAAGGAACTATATATAACAAAATAGAAAACATTTATGATAAGGAAACCGCAAAAAAATACTTAAAATCACAAAAAGAAGCAATTGATATAGTTAAAGATATTATTATAGAAAATAATATTAAATGTGATTTTGAAAGTAATAATTCTTTTATATTTACAGATAAGAATATGAATATATCAAAATTAAATCAAACTGCCAAAATACTTAAATATAGTAAATCAAATTATAAAATTGTTAAAAATTTACCAATCAACTACCAATCATCATTTGGAATAAAAGTAGATGATACTGCTGTTTTTCATCCAGTTAAATATTTACTTGAATTAAAAAGAATTTTAAAAGATGATATAAATATATATGAAAACACAAAAATTAATTGTTTAGAAAAAAAAGATGATTATTACATTGCACAAACTGACAAACATGAAATAAAGGCAAAAAAAGTTGTACTAGCATGTCATTATCCATTTTTTCTAAAACCATATTTTTTCCCATTTAGAACAACACTAAAAAAAGGATATTTATGTGCATCATTGATTGATAAAAGCAAAAGATTTAATGCTATTAGTGAAGATGATAATATTCACTCTATAAGATACCATTCTGATTCTAGAAGCTATATAATATATGCCGGTGAAGAAAGAATAATGGGAAAAAATATAGATAATGAAACTAATTTTCAAAATTTATTTTGGCAGATGAAAACTACATTAAGTGATAAAATAAAATATTATTGGTTCAACTACGATATAGTAACAAATGATTCACTTCCTATAATTGGATATTTAGAAAAAGATAATAAAAACTTATTAATTGGAACTGGCTATAACTTATGGGGAATGACAAATGGTACTATTGCAGGAAAAATAATAAGTGATTTAATTCAAGAAAGGCCCAACAAATATAGTGAATTATTTGATCCTAACAGGCTATTTAATGTAAATAAACTTGTTAATTACTTTAGTTTTAATCTAATTAATGGTTATAATTATGTTTTATCAAAAATCTATAAAAAGCCTAAATTTTATAAAAGCGTTGAGATTCGTGAAGAAAATGGAAAAACATATGGGGTTTATACAGATGATAATGGTCGTGAATATATTGTATCTAATTTATGTCCACATATGAAATGTAATTTAATTTTTAATGAAGTAGATAAGACTTGGGATTGCCCATGTCATGGTTCTAGATTTGATATAAATGGAAAAGTTATAAAAGGTCCTAGTACATATGATATTAAAATTGAAAAAACACCAGAATAAATGTATAATTATCTAGGATGGTGATTTTATGAAAAAACACATCGGATGTGGATGTGGTGTGATCATTAAAAATGATAATATGATACTACTTGGAAAACGTGGTAAAGATATAGAAAAAGCAGATAGTGAAATGCATGAAGAAGGCACTTGGACATTACCTGGTGGAAATATTGAATATGGTGAAACATTTTATGAAGCTGGAAAACGTGAGGTAAAAGAAGAAACAAATCTAGATGTAGATGATTTAGAAGTTATATGTGTACAAACAGATTTAAATGAATTTGCTCATTATGTTTCAGTTGGAATGATTGCTAACAAGTATAGTGGTGAAATTAAAGTAATGGAGCCTGACGAAATAACACAGTGGAAATGGTTTAACATAAACAGCCTACCTGATAATATATTTTCAGCATCAAGAAAAACAATTGATTGTTTTTTAGAAGAAAAATTTTATATAGAATAAGTTTTTCTTTTTTTTATTTTCTTGATTTTTGATATTAAAAAACTTAACACTAATATTATTAATAATATTCTAATTGGGGTTTTAAACTTAGATGTTATATCAGAAAGAATAGTCCAATTATTCCCTAATGCGTATCCAAAATATACAAAGACAAATGTCCATGGTATACTACCAATAAATGTATATACTAAAAACTTTTTAAATGATAATCTAGTTATTCCAACAGGAAGGGAAATTAAAGTTCTTATTATTGGAACATTTCTTCCTATACAGGCTGCAATTAATCCATATTTTTCAAACCAAGTATCTGTCTTATCAAGATCTTCTTCCTTCATAAAAAAATATTTTCCATATCTTTTCACAAACCCTTTTCCACCATAATATCCCATGATATATATAATAATAGCACAAAAACAACTTCCAAAAAGTCCAACAAAGAATGCTCCCCAAAAACTAAAAATCCCTTGCCCTGCAAGAATTCCACCTGTTGCTAGTATAACCTCACTTGGTATTATTATTATTACAGCTTCTAATATCATTCCTAAAAACATTCCTAAATATCCATAATTATCTATTAAATTAAGAACATATTGTGCCATTCTTCTCACCTATAAAAGTATATTATATTAATTTTTTTATATGAAAGAATTGACCATATACATTTTATTTAATATAATTGAATAAAATTAACGGAGGTTAAAATTATGACAGAGAAACTTGTTGGTTTTTTATTAGGAATACTTGGGGGTATTAAATCAATACCTTTAGGAAGAGAAATAATTTCGTTTGTTATTTCTATGTGTCCAATACTAGAACTTCGTGGTGGTATTCTTGCTGCTAGGGCACTTGGATTAAATCCTATAGCATCTTTTATAATTTGTTATATTGGAAATATATTACCTGTTCCATTTATCATTTTATTAATAAAAGGAATAATAAATAAATTACGTGATAGTAAAGTAAATTTTTTAAATAAGTTTGTAAAATGGATAGATAAAAAAGTAGAAGACAAAAAAGGACAAATAGAAAAATATGGTTTTTGGGGATTAGTACTTTTTATAGGAATTCCATTACCTGGAACAGGTGCTTGGACTGGTTGTTTAATTGCAGCTATGCTTGATATGGATAAGAAAAAATCATTTATTGCAGCTTGTATTGGAGTACTTATGGCTGGTATAATTATGTCTATCTTATCTATTGGTCTATTTGATGGGCTTCTAGGATAAAACATATATTAATTAGTTGGTATATTATATAAACTAGAGTTTGACTCTACTCCATTAAAATAATAATTTGGGATGTTTCCCTGAATAACTTTTATTGCAATTGGAATATCGTTTGAAACGGTATTCCTTTTTGTTGATAATGGTAGTAATACTTGCTCATTAACTTTAATATTCACATAAACTGTTATAACTGAATTATTAATTCCATATGATTGCGTCATAGTTTTAACACAAGATTCTAAATCTCCACTTAATGATAATTTAATTGGGATTTTAGGGCCGACATTTGAAAATATTGGATTTTTAGTTGCTACCCCCATTGGTATTTCAAATATAACACCTTTCTTTTTAGATGTTATATCTGTATTAGTAACCAAATTGCTTTTTATATCAATAATACTACTATATCCACTTTCTAATTCATAAAAATATTTTTCTATATTTTCTGTTATCAATGATAATATTTTATTCACATATAAAGCATCAAAATCTATAAGTTGAATATCTCCCTTTGAGTTTTTTTCTATAATAAATAATTTATCTGTTTCTAATTCCTTTAGTACAGTCTCATTAACAGCTTTATTTATAATATTCCTAGATAGTTTATTTACCTCAATTATTGCAAAATCCATTATTTTATCATTAATTAGTTCCCCTAATTTTTTTATAGAAAATAGTGATAAAGTAATTATAAGTATTAATATAATAATAATTTTATTAAACTTAGTTAAATGTTGTTTTCTTTTTTTTAATTTAATTCTCTTCACAATATCACCAATTAATTATATGGGACAAAAGAATAAAAATTAAAATTTTTATTTGAAATTGGTCGTCGCCGATTCCAACATTCCTATAAGATAAAAAAAGAATTATTTAATTGATATGTTAAATAATTCCTTTATTTTTTAAATATAAATAACCAAATACACCTAATATAATGAGTATTAAAATTACTAAGAAAATAACTAATGCTTTTACTTTTGACTTTCTATCATTTTCAAATTCTTCACTTAATTCAAAATCTTGCTCCGACAAATCCATAGATTTAGTATAAAATGAGCTATCTATTTCCTCTTCATCGTCTTCTTTTTTATTAGATTCACTTGCAATTCCTTCTAAGTCAACTGCACTAGTTGCCATAAGCTCAGAAAATAAATCTTCTGACTCAGATCCTTCTTTAGCTTCAGCATTTTTTATATCATTTACTAAATTATGTGATGTTATTGTATTTATAAGATCAGTAAGTTCTTTTTCATCTATATTATTTTGAGTTTCTTTTTTGTACTCATCTTTTTTATTTATATCCGCTAAGGTTATATAATCATTTTCTTTTAATCTACGTTTACTTTCTAACTCATCAAACTTTTCTCTACTTTTTCTTGCTTCTTCAAGTATTGCATTAATATCATATATTTTTTCTTCTTTTTCCTGAACTTCTTCTTCTTCTTTTTCATCTTGTTTATTAAACAATTGTTGATAATCCTTTGTTTTTTGGTATTCTTCTCTACTAATAGACTTACCGGTTATTTCTGATAAATCTATTTTAGTTTGTGTATCTAAATTTGTTAACTCTTCATATCCTATTTTGTTATTTAATTCATCATATAAATATTTATTCTTTGAAGTTCTAGTTTTTGGATATGTTTGTTCATTTTCAGTATATCTTTGCACTCTTTTTTCCATAAGTACACCTCAATTCTATAAGTATTTTATCATATTATTAAAAAAAACTAAAGTACTCAGCTTATAAGACCTATAAGATATGTAAAGTTATGTATATTAATTGTATTAACAAATATTTTATTATATAATTATATTGAGGTGTTTAAATAATGAAAGTTAATGTTAACAAAGATCAATGTATAGGCTGTGGTGCTTGTGCTGCAATAGTTCCTGATGTATTTGAAATTGAAGATGATGGATTAGCATGTGCAAGTGGTAATATTACAGAAGAAAACAAAAATGATGTTGTTGAAGCTGTTGAAAGTTGTCCTACTGGAGCAATTACTACAGAAGAATAACACTTAAAAAAGTATAGTGATCACTATACTTTTTTTATACCATTTGATTCTATATTTTGCGATAATGCATATAACTGATTTACTTCTTTTGGAGTAAGTGTTCTATAATCCCCAGAATTTAATCCCTTTAAAGTTAAAAAAGCAATTTTTTCTCTTTTTAGTTTTAATACTTCATATCCTAGCGATTCAAACATTCTTTTGACTTGATGATTTCTTCCTTCATGAATAGTTAACTCTATGATTGAAGTCTTAGTTTTATTATCAATTTTTCTAACTTTTACCTTTGCAGGTGAAGTTTTTCCATCTTCTAAATTAACACCACGTTTTAATGCCATAATATCAGATATAGTTAATATACCATTAATCTTAGCAACATATGTCTTATTTATTTCATTTTTAGGATGAATTATATTATTAGTAAACTCTCCATCATTTGTAAGTATAATAAGACCTGTTGTATCATAATCAAGCCTTCCTACTGGATAAATTCTTTTATCACAATTAATTAGATCTACTACAGTTTTTCTACCATGTTCATCACTAGATGTAGTTACTACGCCTCTTGGTTTATTAAGTAAAAAATACACCTTATCTTCTTGTTGTATTTTGACATTGTTTACTTCAATTAAACTAGAATGTGAAACTTTAAATCCCATCTCAGTAACTACCTTACCATTAACTTTAACTTTTCCTTGTCTTATTAATTCTTCTGATTTTCTTCTTGATGCAACACCACTATTTGCAAGTACTTTTTGTAAACGTTCCATTTATATCACCTGCAAAAATTATAACATAAATAGTTAAATATTTAAAATATTAAATTAACTAATATTATACTTACAATAATTGCAAACAAATCAGTTAATAAACCTGCATATAAAGAATATCTTATCTTTTTTATACCTATACTTCCGAAATATAAGGACAACACATAAATTGTTGTGTCAGTTGATCCTTGAAGTGTTGCAGCTATTTTACCTATATATGAATCTACGCCATATTCTTTTATTAAATCTATCATAATTGCAAATGATGCATTACCAGATATTGGTCTTAATATTGCCATAGGTAATATTTCTATTGGAACTTTTAAAACATCAAATATAGGTTTAAAGAACATAAATATACTATTCAGAAAACCACTTTTAATTAAAATATTAGTAGCAAATAACATAGCAATTAAATATGGAAATATTGATATTGAAAGTTCTAATCCTTCCTTGCAACCATTTATAAAACTATCATAAATATTCACTTTTTTACTTATACCATATATTATGATTGCAAGAACTACAATTGGTATAAGAATATTACCAATTTTTATTAGATTCATGACTTTTTCCCCTTGATGTTATAAAATATTCTATCAACAATTAACCCAAAAATGGTTGTTAAAATAGTTGCAGTTATAGTCGTAGACAAAATCATTGTAGGCTCTACAGCACCATATTTAGCTCTTATTGCAATTATATCTGTTGCTATTATTGTAACTCCACTTGTATTTAAAACTAAAAAAGTTATCATGCTTCTACTAGCAACCTTTTTATTTTCATTTAAATCATCTAATGATTTCATTGCCTTAAGTCCAAATGGTGTTGATGCATTATGTATTCCAAGCATATTTATTATTAAATTTGATGCAATATACCCTAAAGATTCATGATTTTTTGGTATATCAGGAAATATTTTAGAAAAAACTGGACTTAAAAAATTTGTTAATTTTTTTAATATTCCAGCATCCTTTGCAATGTTCATAATACCACTCCATATAATCATAAGTGGTAACATGGATAAAAATATATCCAAAATTTCATTTGGAAACGTAATCATTTCATTATTTATAATCTCTATATTTCTAGTTGTAATAGAAAATATAATTCCAATTATAATAAACATACCCCATATTTTATTCATCATAATTATTTACCAAATACTTTCTTAATTATATTTTTAAGCTTTTTAATGAAAGTTATTTTGCTTTCCTTTTTTTTGACATATACAGGAGTATTAAATATTTCTTCTTCGTTTAATGTAACTATGACGTTACCTACTTTATCATTATCATTATACTTTTTTACTTTTTCTAACTTAACAACTACATTTATATTTTTTTCTTCACTAGTAGTTAATGGATATGTAAAAGATTTTTTAATATATAATTTGTCCTTAAAAAAGTTATCATCTATTTGAAAGTTATTTCTATCAACAATTAAATAATTTGTATATTTATTAAAGCAATATTCATATAGTGATTCATGTGTTGTATATTCATTAGCATCATTTAATGTAGCAATTGTAAGATTTAAATTATCTTTTGATGCAGTTGTAACTAATGTTCTTCCTGCACTTGGGGTATATCCAGTTTTTCCACCTGTTGCATTTTTATAAGAATAAAGAAGTTTATTTCTATTATTCCAAACATAACTTTTCTTATCAGTTTGAACAGTCCACTTTTTTGTTTTTGATATCTGTTTATAAACATCTAGCTTATTTGCATAACTTGAAAGTATTGCCATATCTTTTGCTGTTGAATAATTTTTAGTTTCTTCATCTAGACCGTGACTATTTCTAAAGATGGTATTTTTCATACCTATTTCTTTTGCTTTAGCATTCATCATTTCTACAAACTTTTCTTCTGTTTTTCCTATGTTACATGCGATAACCATTGCTGCATCATTACCACTTCTTAAAAGTAATCCATATAAAAGATTTCTAAGTGTCATTACTTCACCTAATTCAATATATATATTAGAACCATACATTTTAAGCACTTCTTCTCCAACCGTGACTTCTTCATCTAAGTTTCCGTTTTCTATTGCAATTACTGCGGTCATTATTTTTGTTGTTGATGCAATTAATCTCTGCTCATTTGCATTCTTTTGATATAGTATTCTCCCACTATCCATATCCATTACGATTGTTGATTTTGCTGTATCACTTATTGCATAAATATTTATTGGTAATAATAAAACAAATAAAAAAAGAACTATTTTTTTCATATCTTCACCTAAACAATTATATGCTAAAATTAGTTCTCTTATTTATTTTTTTATATGTTGCTTTTAGTATTTCATACTATTTTTTAGTACTATTCATTCTTTGTTCAGACTTAGTTGTTGTTAATGATTCCTTCATTTTATGTAAATTCACTTTAGTAATCCTTATATTTCCTGTTTTATTGGATAATTTTTTTTGAGTAGTAACTAAATGTTGTTCAAAATCAGTTTGTTCCTTCCTATTATTCACATGTTTTGCTAAAGAATACTCTTTTTCATAATAACATACTCTATCTATAAAATTTTTTGCCTGTTCAACATTACCTCGTGCAAGCATTTCTGATATTACAGTTGCAAATCCCCCTACTGGAGGCTTTGTAGTTTTTCTTGACCATTCGGTTAATTCAGTATTTCCATTACCAGCCATTGCATTTAAAATTTCTGGATGTGTGAAACTAGCCGCATATGCTTTACTATCAGTTATTTCTGATAAATAATTCAACTTATCTTGTGACTCATTTGGATATGCATTCCTATTTCCATATTGCTTTGCTGTTTCATTAATATTTATAATTGCTTCTGCAACTTTACCAGAAGTGAAAACCTCTAAATCATCACTGGAAATTTCATGCTTTGCAAGGCCTTCATTAATTAGATCTATAAATGCTGCAAAGAAATGTCTATCTCCATTATATGCGATTATAGCCATAACTAAATTTTCGTTTTTTAAAATATCTTTTAAACTTCCTAAACTTTTTATTCTATCTATCATTTCATAGTAATCTTCACCCGAAGATCCTAAATTAGCATTTGGATTTGTCGAATCATTTGTCAAAATTGTTTTTTCTTTATTATCGTTTATAGACACTGATATATTTTGATTGTCTAGCTGTGTTGCTACTTCCATCATTCTTTCTTTTGATTTGATATCAAAGCAAAATTTTTCACTATCGATGCCATATTGTTTTGCAGAATTTTTTATTTCAGATTGAATTGTAGGTATGAAATTTGAATCGATTTTTGAAATAATCACAGATACTTCTTGAATTGTTTTTTCTAAGTCATAACCAGTAAAATGTATTTTTTTACCATTCCTTACTCCCATATTAATGAATTCCATATCTTTTGCATTTCCATTACATACAGTTGATAATGATGAAGATATACTACTTTTTAATACTTCATATACATTTTTCTTAAACTGACCTGATTTAATATCTTGTAGTGTATATCCTAACATATTACTAATCATAGTGGGATTAAACGATCCATCTTTTTCCCAATAATTATATTTATGTTCTAAACTAGATATTAATTTTTCTGTTCCTTTCATAGCAATATAATCTTGAAAACTCAATTCTTGGCCTTGATATGTAACCAACATCATTCTATGATCCATAATCCATTGCTTTGTAGTATTTCCTATTGCATTTTCCAAAATTTTAGTCCTAGTTTTATTAAATGATTGAGGTTTACCATCAGGTGTTTTTTGTGGTTCAGAACCATATCCAATCCAACCATCAATTCTTCCAGCAAGTACTGGGGGTTCTTTTAATCTTGAAACTAATTCAGGATGCTCTTTTTGTATTTCTTTTAAAATTTCAACATACTTAGTTAGATTTTCTGTTGATGAATAAATTACAATAGTATCATCCCTGTTAGCAAGTTCATCGAATTTAAAATAATATGGTAGCTTATGCTGATCACATTTTTCAACAAAAAGTTCTGCCATTTTATAGGTATCTAAAGATTCAGTATCCAAGTATAGTCTATGCTCTACATTTGGATAGTCCTCTTTTTGTGCTGTTAAATATTTAGAACAAACATGAATCCAATCACTATCTTCACCCAATGCTTTCCAACTATACTTTCTAATTGCATTATTTATATCTTTATTATTTGTATTTCCACTTAGTATAGCATCTGCTTCATTCATTGTTGTTACATCAGGAACACTTTTTAGATAATTCCTCATTTCAATAAAGTCTTGTCCATAACTACCCTGACTATATAATTTTCTAAATTCTTCACTATTTAATGCAATTATATTGTTCTTCCATTTATTAAACAACATTGAATAAAACTTATCAGCATCAGCAGTATAGTATTGACCATTATTATGTTCCTTTTGTACAGTGCTTAATAATTGAGTGTAATATCCTTCATATCCATTGGGAATATTAGCATATACATTTATTAATTTTTCTATTACTTTTGGATCATCAATTGGATTTTTTATTTGTTGATATAATTCCATTAACTCCATAAATAATGTCTCCTGTTATTAGATTTTCTTAATTTAAATTACAACATTTATATAATAACTTAAATATCTAGCCCCTATTTTTATTAATTATATCATTTTTTGATAAATTTTTCATTAAAAAATCACTCATTTGTTTTTTACAATACTATAAGATTTCTTGCTTATAGCATCTTCCACGTTAAATAAACTATTAATATTTGTTACTAATATTTCAATATTATTATCTCTGCATATTTTAATGGCACTTAAATCCATAACACTTAAATTTTTATCTATTACCTCATCAAAAGAAATATTGTCATACTTTTTTGCATTTGTATACTTATTGGGATCCATATTATATATTCCGTCTACATTTGTTAACTTTATTATTACATCTGCATCAATTAAATTTGCATATAATGCAGCAGCAGTATCAGTTGAGCAACCCACTTTACCTGTTCCACCACCAAATATAATTATGTTTTCCTTATTCAATATAGACAATTTTTCTTTGCTTGGTACTTTATCAATAATATTTTTTGCATCAAATGAATTATATACACAAGCATTTATTTTCAATTTATCAAAAGCAGATTTTAAAATAAGTGCATTTATACTAGTTCCAAGTATTCCTATTCTGTCCGATGATTCACTATCAATATAGGTGTTTTCTCTTCCTCTCCAAATATTACCTCCACCTACTACAATTCCAATACTTATGAACTTTTTATTTAACTTTGAAATTTCATTGCATAGTTTTAAAACATAATCAAAGTCAACAATATCATCTTTTCCATTTTTTAATGCTTCACCACTTAACTTTAATAGTACTCTTTTATATTCCATATAAAATCCTCCAATTATATTTTATCATAAGGAAAAAGAAGAGACATCTTGATTATCTCTTCTTTACAATAGTTTACATATATTATGAATTGTATAAACCATGAATTTTTTGTCTATCAGTTTCAGTTATATCATTTAGTATCCATCTTTTATTACTTTTAGTAAGAGTTAGATTTAATGTATATTTTATTTTATCTTTAGCATCTTTTAACTTTTCAAGCTTATAATCCATATATTTTGAATTATCTAATTCACCAGATTCATTTTTAAACTCATCAGCATGTGTAGTATAATATGTTTCTGCTTCATTCATAACTTTATTATAATCAAATACCTCTATTTCTACTGTTACAGTAGCATTATTTCCATCAATCAACTCTTCTTTAATAGTATAAGTTAAATTCTTATATTGATTTTTCATTAGTTCCTTATATGACTTCATTTGAGCATCTGTGAAATTATAATTTCCATCTTTTATTGCGGTATCTAATTGTGATAATACCTCTGAATCCTGTCTCTGATACTTATTCAAAAACTCTTCTACTCTTTTAGTTGGTGTATTCATCATACTGTCACAACCACAAGTTAATAATAATAAAGAAACTACTATAAAAACAAATTTTTTCATTTTTGCCTCCTCAGTAGTATTCTTTACATTATTTATATTTTTATACAATTTTTTAAAAATCACAACATCCAGGTGTTCTTGGGAATGGAATTACATCACGAATATTTTCTACTCCTGTTAGATAAATTAATAATCTTTCAAATCCCATACCAAATCCAGAGTGATAGCATCCTCCAAACTTTCTTAGATTACAGAACCAATCAACTGTGTCAAAATCAACGCCCATTTCTTTACATCTTTTGATTAATTTATCATAATCTTCTTCACGTTGTGATCCACCCATTAATTCTCCAGCACCAGGAACTTCTAAGTCAACTGCGGCAACCGTTTTATTATCTGGATTAACTTTCATATACCAAGCTTTTATATCTTTTGGCCAATCTGTTATAAATACTGGTCCATTAAAATATTCAGTTATATATCTTTCATGTTCTTTAGCAATATCAGAAGAATAATCTGGAGTAAATTCCCATTTTATATCTGATTTTTTTAATATATCTATAACATCATGATGAGTAATTCTTGTAAATTTAGAATTAACTAGTTTTTCTAATTTTTCTCTTAAACCTTTTTGAACAAATTTATCTAAAAAATCTATTTCATTTTTACAATGCTCTAATACATAATTTACAATAAATTTTAACATTTGTTCCTCTATATCCATCAATCCATTTAAATCACAAAATCCTATTTCTGGTTCTATCATCCAAAATTCATTTGCGTGTGTTTTTGTATTTGATTTTTCTGTTCTGAAAGTTGGTCCAAACGTATAAATCTTTTTAAATGCCATTGCAAAAGCTTCTCCATGTAATTGACCTGTACCTGTTACAAAAGCTGTTTTTCCAAATAAATCTTTTGACATATCTACATTACCATCTTTATCTTTAGGTAAATTATTCATATTTAGTGTAGTTATTTTAAACATTTGATCTGAGCCTTCACAATCAGCAGTAGTTATCAATGGAGTATGAACATATACATAATTATTTGATTGAAAATATTCATGTATTGCTTGAGCTGCAATACTTCTTATACGAAATACTGCTTGAAATATATTTACTCTTGGTCTTAAATAAGCCTGTTCTCTTAAAAATTCCATTGAATGACGTTTTGGTTGCATTGGATAATCTTCTGGACAATCTCCTTCTAGTTTAATAGATTTTACCTTAATTTCAAATTCTTGACCAGCACCTTCTGATGTTACTACTTCTCCTACTACAGTTATTGCACATCCAATATGATATTTTTGAATAGTATCAAAATCACTTAATTTGTTATCATATACTAGTTGAACATGTTTAAAATATGTACCATCTGAGAAGTCTATAAATCCAAATTCTTTTTGTTTTCTATGATTTTTTATCCATCCTTGCAATGTCACTTCTTTGCCTAAATATTCATCTAATTTTTCATATAAATCTTTTACATCTAACATATTTACCCTCCTAAAATTAAAAAAACAGTTAAACATCCCATAAGGGACGAATAACTGTTGAATCCGCGGTACCACCCTAGTTATCAAAATTGATCACTCTTATCTGTAACGTAGATATACGGCTTAGTCTACTTAATTTCTTTAAGCACTCACAAATGTTATTCACAATATATCTTTATTAGTTTACACCAATCACTAACTCTCTATAAAAGAATCTATTGTTACTTCTTTTGCTCATCGTTTGAATAGATTATAGTAAATTCTTTATTTATTGTCAATATACATTTTTATTATATGTAGATTTTACTATTTTATCTTAAAAAACTTATCAAGTACTTTTCTTTTTTGATAAATTCTAGTAGAAACAAGTTTATTTCCTATTCCTAATTCATTTGCAATATCAATCTTTTTATCTTGTTCAAGTAGGACAACAAACACATCTCTAATACTTTCAGATATATTTCTTTCAATATAATCTAAATACTCTACTTGGAATAAACCATCTTCAAATGATGTATCAATTTTTTCTTCTTTTTGTGAATTAAAACTTATAAGACTTCTATTTGCATCATTAAGTAAAATAGGATAATATCTTGAGATATGTGCTTCAATATATGATGAAAAATAATATTTTTTATTATACTCATAATTATCAAAATATTCATTTGTTACTTCTATCAAAAGTAAATATCCAATTTGTAAGGCATCCTCGTATTCAATATCAATTTTGTAGTTACTTAATGATTTTTCTATTATATACATGTACTTTTCTATTAATTCTTTTCTTGCTTCTTTATTAGTTGATGCCTCATTAATAAATTCTTTTATAGATGTCTTTTTTGTCTTAACATTAATTAATTCATCATAATCCCATGTTTTAAATTTATTTGCCAGTTCAAGTGTATACCAAATATAGGAATAAATAGAAGCAGTACAATTATTTTTAAAATATAAAATTATCCTTATTTTTACAAGTTCTTTATATTTCTCTATTATATTTTCAACATCTTGATTTTCGTCAATGTATCGACTAAACACATTATAATAGTGCTCATATAAATTTCCTAATTCAGTTAAATCCCCACTTCTAATTTCTCTAATCACTTGACTTATAGATTTATTCATTATAATACAACTCCCACTAATTGACGTCTATATTATAATGTGAAAAATTTAAAAAAGCAATAAAATAATATTTTACTATTTCATTTGCTCTCTTAAATTCCTTATTATCCCCTTTTCAATTCTAGATACTTGCGCTTGAGAAATTCCAAGTTCTTCTGAAATTTCCATTTGAGTTTTACCCATTATGAACCTTTCATCTAATATATATCTTTCTCTTTTAGTTAGATCATCAATTGCATCATTTAGTGATAATTTGATGTCAATGTTTGACTTGTTAAGATTTTTATCCTCTATTTGATCAAATAAATATATAGTATCTCCACCATCATTATAAATAGGCTTAAAAATACTTATTGGATCTCTCATAGATTCTATAGCATTAATAATATTATAAGGTTCTACTTCTAGTATTTTAGCAAGTTCTTCTATTTGTGGCTCTCTTCCTGTCTTCATTATTATTTCTTCTTTTTGTTTTAGTATCTTATATGACAAATCTCTTAATGATCTACTAACTCTAATACTATTATTATTATCTCTTAAATATCTTTTTACCTCACCTAAAATCATAGGTACACAATATGTTGAAAATTTAACATCATATGATAAATCAAAATTATCAATAGCTTTTAAGAGCCCTACACATCCAATTTGAAATAAATCATCCATATTATCAGCTTGCTTATTAAATCTTTTCAATATACTTAAAACAAGTTTTAAATTACCATTAACTAACTTCTCCCTAGCTAGTGATGCTTTAGCTTTATTTTCACTTTTTAATTCCTTAAATAAATTTTCCATCTCTTCAGATGTTAATACTTGAATATTTGCTGTGTTCACGCCAGTAATTTCTACTTTATGACGTGACATTGTTTTCTCCTTTCATTATATTAAGAACAAAACCTACAAAAAATATTCAATTTACAAAAATATCTCTATAGTATATAATACTTGGTTATCAAAGGAGTGGTTTTATGGAAGAACTTAAGTTAACAACTGAAAACAATAGACGTTTATATTATAATAGTGAAACCTTAAAATCTATAAAGAAAGAACTTGAAGAGTTTACATCATCAACTACTTTCTCTACTTCACCCTCTTTTCCAAAAGAAATACTTTTTCCATATGAATTAAAAAATAATAACTCTATAGAGGGATATAATGAAGATTTATCTTCAATAATAAAAATAATTAATAATCCTTTTTTAAGATCAAGTAAAATTAATGATGAATATCAAAGAGTATATAATTTATTTAATGGATATGAATACATTCTTAAAGAAAAAAATATAAATAAAAATACACTTCGTAAATTATATGAAATATTATCTTACGGACTTTTAAATGACTCAGACTTATTACGTGAAGGAAAGAATTATAGACATGATGATGTATACATTTTTTATTCAACTAACTTGGCTAGAAAACCAGATTTAGGTTTTAATTGTAATAATATAGAGCCACATATGAATGAATTATTTGAATATATCAACACAAATAATAATCTATCAGATGTAGACTTATTTATTAAATCACAAATAATACATTTTTATATGGTATTTATACATCCTTATTTTGATATCAATGGAAGATGTGCGAGAACAACAAGCTTATGGTTTTTAAATAAAAATAATAATTTTTCATACACTATATTTAATAGAGGAATCCCATATAATAAAAATAAATACTATAGAGCTATAAGAGAGGCAAAAATATATAGAAACTTAACTTCATTTATTATGCTTATATCTATATGGACTAAAGAGGAATTAGAAAAGGAATATATAATTAGAAGCATGGATAAGTCAATCTATAGTTCTCTATCCCCAATAGAAAAACAAGTAATTCAATATATACTTACTAACAAATCTATAAATACATTAATTGATATACAATGCTTTTATAATAGGTTTAATCCACCTAAAAAAGTTGACTTTATTAATGATGAATTATTAGAACCGCTTTTTAAGAAACGCATATTATTAAAAGGCAATATAACAGAAAAATTTATTAGTAAAATTGCATCTAATAATTATAGATTTTCATTAAACCCTGATATTTTTGATTATGATAGAACAAAAATAAAAAGATTAACTCCTAATAAATATTAGTTAATCTTTTTTTCATTATCATCATATGAGTCTAAAAAACTATATTTTTTATTCTTAGTCTTATATCCTATGATCGCATCAATATTTACATTCTCAACACTTTTAAATATATTTTGATCTATATTTTCATTTATAGTTCTAAATTTTTTTATAAGTTTTTTCATTTCCAATCTTTTTGATATACTCTCATCTTCCAGCCTTTTTTCAGTAAATCTACATGCACAATTTATAAAGTTTAGTTCATTGAATTTAGCCCAAGATATTATATCATCTTCTTTTACTAAATATAATGGTCTTATTAAATCAATTCCTTTAAAATTAGTACTATGAAGTTTTGGCATCATTGTTTTTATTTCTGCACCATATAACATGCTTAAGAGTATTGTTTCAATAACATCATCATAATGGTGCCCTAGTGCAATTTTGTTACATCCTAATTCTTTTGCTTTATTATATAAGTACCCTCTTCTCATTCTAGCACACATATAACAAGGATTTTTTTCAGCAATTTTATTAACAACTTCAAATATATCTGACTCAAATATCTTAATTGGAATATTTAATGTTTTTGCATTTTCCTTAATTAAATCCAAATTTTTGTCTTTATATCCAGGATTCATAACAATATATTCTAGATCAAATTTAATTTTTCCATGTTTTTTCAATTCTTGTAAACACTTAGCAAGAAGAAATGAATCCTTTCCACCGGAAACACAGACTGCGATTTTATCATTATCTTGGATTAATTTGTATTCTTCTACTCCTCTTACGAATCTTCTCCAGATTAGTTTTCTATATTTTTTTATAATACTTCTTTCTATTTCTTCATATCTTTCCATAAAAAAATCCCTCAAGTAGTATTTTAACATGCTACTAGGGACTATTACAATTACTTTGGATTATAAAATCTAATTATTTTATATATTTCCATTATTATTAAAACCGGAACTGATAATAAACAAAGTGATAATATTTCATTAATGCCAATGCACTCTATTTGTAGCAATCTACTTAATGATGGTATTTTTATAAAACATATTTGTAATGCAATTGAAGTTATTATACTAATAATTATAAAAGGATTTTTTAATATTGATACTTTAAGTATAGATTGTTTCTCACTTCTACAATTAAGAACATGTATATTTTGTATAAATACCATTAATGTTAATATATAAGTTCTTGCAAGTGTAATATTTATTTTTGAAACATTAATTAAATAATACCAAATAACAAACACAAGAATTCCTATAAGTGATCCTGAAATTAATGTTTCTAAAATTAAATTTTTATTAAATAGTAGTTCTTTTGGATTCTGAGGAGCATCATTCATAATATTATCCTCGCACTTTTCAAAAGAAAGAGCCAAATCTTGTAATCCATCAGTAACTACATTTAGCCATAAAAGTTGAACAGCAATTAATGGTATAGGCATATTAAGTAAAATTGATAATGTGAAAAATAATACTTCTGATAATCCACATGATAAAAGCAAATAACATATTTTTCTAATATTACAATAAGCTACTCTACCTTCTTTTATTCCTTCTATAATAGATGAGAAATCATTATTTTTTATTATCATAGATGCACTTTCTTTTGCTACATCTGTTGCATTTTCCATTGCTATACCAATTGAAGCTGCTTTTAATGCTGGTGCATCATTTACACCATCACCAGTAACCGCAACAAATTCTCCTTGACGCTTAAATGATTCTACTATCTTTAATTTTTCAAAAGGAGTTACTCTACTAAATACAGTTTTATTTCTAACGAAATTATCAAATTCAGTATCACTTAACTTTAAATTTTTTTGAATATCTTTTGACGTTGCAACATCATTAAGATAACTTGCTATTCCTAAGTCTTTAGCTATTGAAAAAGCAGTTGATGGATGATCTCCTGTTATCATAACAACCTTTATTCCAGCTTTCCTGCATTGTGATATTGCATTTATACTATCTTCTCTTAATGGGTCAATAAAAGCTACTAACCCTAAGAATATTAAATTATTAATATCTTTACTGTCATATTCCTTGTCAACTTCTTTGTATGCAGATGCAATAACTCTATAACCTTGTTTAGCTAGTTCTTCATTTTGATTAAGAATTTTCTTCTTATCTATTTTTTCCTTTTTATTATTTATCATCATATACTTAGATAAGTCTAATATAACTTCACAAGAACCTTTTACAGAACAATAATTTTTCTTATTTTCAGTATAAAAACATGCAGAATATCTATTTTCTGATTCATAGGGAATCATCTCTTTTCTATCTATGCAAGATAAATCAGCTTTACCTTTTTTACCTAGAGATAAAAATGCAATATCTATTGAATCACCAAAAGCTTCCCACTTGTTACTTTTCTTTTCTAAATGTGCTTCATTATTAATACTACATGTTTTAATTAATAGATTAATATTTTCTAATTTTGTATCATCTTTTATATCAATTTTCCCTTTATCATTATATCCACTACCAGTAATGCTAAATATTGTATTATCTGGCAACATAATTTTCTTAGCTGTTTGTTCATTTACAGTTAATGTACCAGTTTTATCACTTGCTATTACAGTACAACTTCCTAGACTTTCAACCGCATTTAAATTCTTTACTATAACACCTTTTTTTAGCATTTTATTAGATGCAATAGTTAATGCCATTGTTAATGCTAAATGTAATCCCTCCGGCATAGCAGATACTGAAAGAGCTATGACAACCAAAAATATTTGTTCATTCTGAAATCCTTTAATTTTAAGTAACAATGAAATAAAAATTGCTAATACTATAACTATTTTAGTTATTTGTTTAGAAAACTTATTCATTCTTATTTCTAATGGAGAATCCTCTGATTTTACTTTATCAACAGAAGCTGATATTTTTCCAATTTCAGTATTCTCAGCTATTTTAGTAACTACTGCTATTGCTCTTCCAGTTATAACAGAAGTACCTGCATATAAGGTATTAGTTCTATCTTGAATCGCTAAACTTTTTAATAATGCTTTATTATTCTTTTCAACGTTAATACTTTCACCAGTAAGTGATGATTCATCTACAGTAAGATTTGATGATTCAATTATTCGTGCATCAGCTGCTATCTTATTACCAGATTCTAAAACAACTATATCTCCAATGGTTAAATTACTAGAATCAATTAACACTTCTTTTGCATTTCTTATTACTTTTGAATCTACTTTTATTAGCTTTTTTAAAGCATTTACACTTTTATTAGTTTTGTATTCTTCTATAGTTCCTAAAGTAATATCTAGTAGTATTATTAAAAGTATAATCAATGCATCTATTTTTTCATTTATTATTAACGAAAAAACACATGATATAAGAAGTATAATTATAATAGGATCCTTAAAGTTTTTAAAAAACATATGAAAAATACTATAATTCTTTTTTTGCTTTAATATGTTTAGACCATATTTTTGTTGTCTTTTTGCTACCTCTTTATCATTTAATCCATCTATAGTACTACCTAAAAGATTTAAAACTTCAGTTGAACTTTTTTTATATAACATTTCATCATCCATGATGCTAGTCTCCTTATTATAAGCTAATTATACATTATTTATGGTTAAAATATCAACATAATAAAAATAATAATTTTAAAAATATCACTTCAATTTGAAGTGATATTATTATTTTTTTATTGAATTTTTCTTCTACAAAATTTACATGTCCCAACATTAGAAGTTAAGACATTGTCTGCACCACAATATTTGCAGTAGACAACATGTGTATTTTTAGCAAGTTCTCTTTTTTCTTTCATAATTAAATCATTTTTTTGAGATATTTCTGATCTTTTTCTATCTGTTTCTTTAATATATTCTCTTGCTAGGTTACCAAATTTATTATATATCTTTTCAAAAACATATGATAAAATCCAAATAACAACACTTATAACAATTAAAAACTTACTAAGTTTTATAAAATTTGCATTATAAATCTTTGAATCAACAATATTATAAAAATAAGAAATATTGACAATGTTTATCTTAAGTATAGCTAATATATATTTTAGTAATTGTGGAATAAGTACTACAAAAGCAATTATAGTCAAAATAACTGGTGTTTTCTTTTTTCTTTTATCATCATAAACTATATATCTTAAAATTAATAAACATATTCCTAGAAAAGGTATAAAGTATGATGCAACTACAATCACTGGTATACTGCTTAATATTTTTAAAAACATATTGTTTTTCATATTATCACATTCCTTTAAACAAGTTTAGAATATAAAGTTTATTGTAACTTTCCATTCTTAATTTTATCTATTATCCCAGATGATTCAAAATTTTCTTTAATTGAGTTTATATAATTTGCTGTTGTATTTGCACCATATACCTTTTTATCATTGGCACCTTTTATACTGCTGTTTTTAAGACCTGTCTCCCTTTTTACGAACTCATCTTCTTTTTGTAAATTAAGAACCTGTGTTTTAGTTTCCTTTTCATAATTATGTCTAGCATTAGAATTTCTATATTTTAAATATATAATTAAGAAGAATATAAATCCAATTAATGAAAAAGACCAATTACCATCAAAATCTGTAAATAATGTTCCTAAAACACCAACAATTTCAATTAAAAATGATATTAATAGTAACTTTGGCATATAAATAGGGACACTTCCCATCGTTTCTTTTGTTCTAGCATTAACAGCAACATAGTGAAGTACTTTTTTATTTCCACTTACTTGTTGATAGCTATATAACCACACTGGTAAATATGCTGCTTTCCACTGCTCTCCTTTAATGTTAAGACTTTCATTTTCCCAAGAAACTCCTCTATCATACTCACTTAGCGAATCGTTTGCAGCAAATCTTGCTACGTCTTTGGATTGTACGTTGATTATTTCCTTAAGCTGTTCTACATTAGTATCTCTTTTCTCAGATGTATAACCTTTTAAATAATTTGCATTATATTTACAACAATTCTCAATATCAAATGGCATTATAGAATTAATTACATTATTTGTTTTATCTGAGGAACTATTATTTAATCTATCAGAATTAGATTCAACAGTTAATCCATCAATAGCTAAGTCAAAGTCTCTCTTTACTTCATATAAGTCAGCATCATAATAGACTTCTTTATTATCACCACTACCTCTAATGTATGTTCTAACTAATTTTTCACCTTTACCACTTAAATTAACATGTGAATTAATATCAACAATCATATATGGGAAATATACACCCATAATATTCTCTGTTGTAAATTCATTTTTAAATTCCGGATGTGCAAAAAACTTTCTTTTTCCAACAAAAGTTTCTATTTGAAGTCTTGCATCTTCTTTAGTTACTGAAAACGGTAATACAACATCTGGAATACTACCATTTGGAATTTGCTGATTTACTGATAAAACATTCCTACACCAATGACATTTAGCTTGAGATGCCGCTGATGTGTCTATTACTACTTCTGCACCACAGCTACTACATTTAAATGTTAATATATCTTTTGTATCTGCAATAATATCTTGGGCACCTGAACCCATAACTTTTCCCTCTAATTTTGTTATGTCCTCTTCTAATCCAGAAACTTTCTCTGCCTCAAATTCAAAGCGGCAAAATTCACACCTTAATTTTCCTGTATTTACATTCAACGAAATCTCTGTTGCTCCGCATTTTGGACATTTATTTTGACCATCTTTAGCTCCTACATCTGTTTTAACAATTTTAGGAGTGTTTGATGATTGTTTTTGATTTTGTGAAGCAACTTTTTCTAAATTGTCGCCATTCATATTTTAAATACCTAACAAACTTTTTTTCTTTGTATCAAAATCTTCTTGTGTAATAATACCAGCATCTAATAATTCTTTAGCTTTTTTTAATTCTTCATATGGATCATTAGATGGAGCTTGTTGATTATTTTGTGGTTGTTGTACTGCTCCAAATCCAGGTTGATATGTTGATGGTGTATTTGGTTGTTGCATACCACCCATCATACCATTAGCAGCTTGCATTCCCATTCCCATAAATGCCATTCCTGCCCCGTTTCCATTTTCACCAGTTGCTTGCATACCTCTAGCAACCGCTTGTTGCATGAATGAATTTCCTCTTGCTCCAGATAAAGCATCTGCCTTTTTTACATCTTTCATTAATTCCATTGTATCTTCATCATACTCAATAGATAAAATAGCTGTTTTTGTTATTTCTAAACCTCTTGAGGTTTTCCATTGAAAGCTTTCTTCAACCGCTTGACTTAAAGCTTGAGCAAAACCAACTTGATCTTGTTGAATTCCTGCCATTCTATTTCCTCTAGATGGATCATTTGTATATCTAGCAAAGGCTTGTCCTAATACATTGACCACCTCTGAAAATAATTGATCATTGCTAGGATTATCCATATCTGCAAAATCAAATGGACGTGATGTTGGTCTTAAATATTCAAGTGGTACAAAATTTTTAACAAATAATATAGGATCAACTATCTTGATTGTATAGTTTCCTCTCATAATTGCTCCAACTTGTGTTCCAAAGAATGCATCATCCCAATAAATTTGTGATTGAGTACCGAATTTATTTCCTGGTATCTCTTTTAAATTAACATAAAAAACTAATTGTTCAGTTGCTGGAATTCCGCCAAATTTAAATTTTTCCCATGATGTTTTCAATGTCGAAGATATAATTCCATCTCCAGCTAAAAATGATTGTGAATTTTGGTCATCGGAAGAATATGTAAATCCACCTGGTTCCATAATACATCCAGTAATTGCTCCATCTTGCATTGTAATTAATGCAGTTCCTTCTGGAACAATAATTTTACTACCGTTTGTAATAATATTTTCTGAGCCCTTTGTGTTCTCACCAATTCCAGCATTTGTTGATTTTTTTACACCTGAAAATAAAGCAGTTGTAGAAGAAATATCATTTCTTGGTACAATAAACTCCTTCCATTCATCAGCAAAACTACCTTGTAGTGCTCCTGTAAAAGCTTTAATAAATCCCATATTTTCCCTCTTTTCTATATTTTATTTTACGAATAAAGAGATTAAGCAATTCCTAATTTCCTCTATCCTCTTTAATTATAACATATTTTGACAAAAACCCACAATTATTATAAAAAAAGCACAAATATTTGACATATTTGTACCTATGTAAACTTATTTTAATTTTATAACTTCTTTACCACCCATATATGGTTGTAGAGCTTTTGGTATATTTATACTTCCATCTTCATTATAATTGTTTTCAATAACTGCAATCATTCCACGTGGTGATGCAACAACAGTATTGTTTAATGTTGAAAGCAAATAGTTTCCGTTTTCTCCCTTTGCTCTAATTCCTAATCTTCTTGCTTGAGCATCCCCTAGTGTTGAACAAGAACCAACTTCAAAATATTTTTTTTGTCTTGGGCTCCATGCTTCTACATCACATGATTTAACCTTTAAATCAGCCAAATCACCACTACAACATTCAAGAGTTCTAACTGGAACATCTAGGTTTCTAAAAAACTCAACTGTATAACTCCACATCTTATTATACCAATCCATTGCATCTTCTTTTTTACACAAGACAACCATTTCTTGTTTTTCAAATTGATGAACTCTATAAAGTCCTCTCTCCTCAAGTCCATGTGCTCCTACTTCTTTTCTAAAACAAGGTGAATATGAAGTTAATGCAATTGGTAAATCCTCTTCTTTTATTATTTGTCCTTTAAACTTACCAATCATCGAATGTTCAGATGTACCAATTAAATATAAATCTTCATCTTGAATTTTATACATCATTGCACCCATTTCTTCAAAGCTCATTACTCCATTAACTACATCACTTCTTATCATAAATGGTGGAACACAATATTTAAAACCTTTATCTATCATAAAATCTCTTGCATAAGATAACATTGCAGAATGAAGTCTTGCAATATCACCCATCAAATAATAGAAACCATTTCCACTTGTTCTTCCAGCAGAAGCTTTGTCAAGTCCTTGAAGTGCTTCGCATATATCAGCATGGTATGGTATTTCATACTCAGGAACTATTGGTTCCCCAAATCTTTCTATTTCAACATTTTCACTATCATCTTTTCCTATTGGAACTGAATCATCTATCATTTGAGGAATAACCATCATCTTTTCTTTTAATTTCTCATTTAGTTCTATCTCATCAGCTTCAATTTTGGTAAGTTTTTCATTTATTTCTACAACAAGTTGTTTCTTTTCATTTGCTTCATAGATCTTTTTTTCTCTAAATAGAAGGCCTATTTCATCACTTGTTTTATTTCTCTCTTGTCTTAATACATCTCCATTTGTCTTTAGTTCTCTAATTCTTCTGTCTAACTCAATAACTTCATCTACTAAGCCTAATTTTTTATCTTGAAATTTCTTTCTAATATTTTCTTTTACTTTTTCAGGGTTTTCCCTTACAAACTTTATATCTAACATAACTCATTTCTCTTTTCTTCTAATTTTTTATGTGATCTTTTATATTTATCTATTCTTTCATAATCAGCATCAGTTGGATTAATTATTCTTGATATATCCATATTGTGTTCTAAATCTTTTAATTTTACGTCTATAGCAACCAAATCATTACTATTTGCTATATCATCAATATATGATTCATAGTTATCATCTTTTCTAGTTAAAATATCTATAGAATCAACTATATGATTAGGAAACCCTAGTTCTAATAGTATTGTTTTTGAAACAACAGTATCCTCTATAATATCATGTAATAAAGCAACTACTTTCCTATCTTCATCATCAAATGAATTTGAAACATATTGTAAATGACCCAAGTATGGAAATCCTCCTTTGTCTTTCTTATCCTTAAAAAACATATTTGCAAGCATTGTAGCTTTCTTAGTTAAATCTTCAATATTTTTAATAAACTCAAAGTTTTCTTTATCTAACATATTTTCCTCCAAAACAATAAAAAGACCATTATAGGAGCATATGAATGCGGTGCCATCCTATAAAAGTCTTAATTTCTTATAACGGTATTACCGAAAATGGATACTTAATTCACCATTTTACTCCGAAGTTGATTCAGTAACATTATTCTTAGTTTGCACCAACCACTAAGTCTCTATGTAATAATTAAATTACTTACTAATCTTCATCATTGATTTATAATATACTATTATATTACCACATGTTTAGTATTTGATGCAACAATCTCTAATTAAATTCTTTTAAAAGATTGTCTAATTCTTCTTGTTCTTCTTTTGTCATTTCCTTTGATTCTAATTCTTTTCCAAACCAAGATGGTAATGATTCTTCTTTTGATATCTCTTTCTTTTGTGTTTCTGTTTTCTTTTCCGTTAATTTTTTTATTTTCTTATGTTCTTTTTCCGCAACACGCATTGCTTCATCAACTGTTTCTATGTTAAGTCTAGACCATTGTGAAGCAACTGTTTCAACGTAACTTCTTGTAAATTTTTGATTATTAACTTTTAACACATAAGAGATAAGAACATTTACAACACCTGGTTTCATTTTATAATTAATTATTAAATCTTCAACAATTTTTAATTCCCTTAATGTAGGCTCTCCATTTTTATATTTACTTCTTAAATAATCATATGGTGTAATATTTTCAAATGTATAAATTTGTTTAGCTCTGTTAGATGAATCACCTGTTGGCGTCTTAAGATAATCTGGTTGTTTAGAATAAATAAGTGTTGGCAATTTACCATCTTCTTCAAATTGATAAAAATTTCTACAGTTTTTTCTTAATTCTATTTTATCAATCATACCACGCTCGTTTAAACTATTTCTAACTAAACTCTGCATATTTAAATTATCTATATTATATATAAACGCTAGTGACTCAATAAGATTTTTTGTATCATCATTAAAGCATTTTTCATTAACCATACTTTTAGGAATAGAAGATATTAATAAATTAAAATCAACTTTATTATTAAATTTAAGTTCGCTTTTATTTTTCGAAATAATATTATCGTTTTCAACAAAAACATTTCCACTTACGCTTGTGAAAATATCATTAAAATTTGCAGTAATATCTTCAAAGTCTTTAAGATTTATTCTAGGAATTTTATAACAATTAACTAATTTCTCATATTCTTTTTTTCCAAGATTATTATACAAAACAACATTAAGTATTGGATGATTAAATACCTCATTTGCAGAAAGAGGAGAAAACAATACATATACATAATTATTAACATGATCTTTTTTTAAATATGTTTTTATTAGTCCAACAGCTTCTAATTTTTCTCTTGCAATTATAATATCTTCAAGTTTTAATTGCATTGTAGACATTAAATGATGATGAGTTAACTCATCACTCATAATTTCTTTTTTCTGCAAATCATCTATTAATGTAAAATATAATGATACAGCAGTATGCCCTATTATTGGTTGATACAGCATAGTAACTATTTTTCTATCAGATTCATGTATTATTGTTTTATTAGCAACTAAATAAGTATCAGCAGGTAAGATAGTTACTGACATATGTATCACCTCTTAGTAATTAGTATACTTTAGAATTTGAATTTAATCAAATATATAATTAAAAAAACAAAAGTTAAAAATTAACTCTTGTTTGATATTTTTTTACTCAAATTCAATATTTAGTTTCCATACTAAATGTGAGTCCCCAATATTTCCAAATATATCTACTGGTTTTATATTTACCCTTAGTGTTGGTTGATAATTATCATTGCTTCCTTTTACCGGTACTACAACTTTTACCGTTTTTTCAGAAACTTTTTTTATTTCAATGTCCCCAATTGATGCAGAATAACTAAATGGTGGTGTACCATTATTATCTAACTGTGCAGATATATTTTTCACAAAGTTTGTTGACATACCTGCATTATCAGTACATTCAAATGTAACATTAGCGCTTCCGGGAACAATTGATTTTCTTCCAAATAATCCTGTTTTTTGTTTTATTGATATTTTGTATTCACTTGTTTTTTGTGTACAAACTGGTGCTTCATTATCTTGCTTAATTCTTATTATTTGAACTACACTACTGTCTTCGTTTCCACTTTCTTTTGCTATTTTATACTTAAGATTATCATCGATAACCATAGTTCTCTTTATATTACCATAGTTTACTTTTACTGCAAGTGTCTCATCTGGTCCTTCTGATTTATAATCATATGAGTTTTTATCTATGTTCATTGGTTCAGATTTTAATTGTTCATCAAATTTCTTTGATGAATCATAATTATCAATTTTGTACCATTGATATTTTCTCGCACAACCAGCTGTTGCATCTGCAGCAATATTAAAGCCATTAGCATCTTTATACCACATTGTTGTTACTGCTTCTTTTTTCTCTTTTGTAGTTGATGCACCGTCTATTACAACCATAGCATTTTCATCATTCGAACTTAATATATTTACAATTGGCAAACCATTATCATTATTTAAACATAAAAAACTGTCAGTCTCATGTGAAATGTTTGCGGTTTCTATTATATTATTAATTCCACCATTAATTCCTAATCTAATTATATCGCCAAGTCCCTTAAATGTTCTTCTAAATGATTTTGCTCTTTCTCTAAGTTTAGCATTTTCAATTAAACTATCTGCATCAAAATCATAAACTCCTTGACTAAGCGTATCTGCTCCGGAAGCAATTGCATAAATTGTATTTGAAATTGATTTAGAAAGAATTGCTTCTGTTCTCTTTTCTATATCCTCTTTAACGTCTTCCCAATTAATATCCTTTATTCTATTAAAATATTCTTCTAAGTATTCTTTTGTTCCTTTTTCCGCAACAGAATATGCAAAGTCTTTTATACCTTTTACAATACTATGAGTTCCTGTGTGATATAGTTCTGAATCAAGTGCAGGTTTAAAGTTAATAATATCACCAAAATGTATTCCTAAACCACTTACTGGATCCTCATTCATTTGGTATAACACCAAACGTCCACTACTAGGTACTCCATAATTTGTTATTAATTCTTCATTCGTTGCTTTATTACCATTTCTATCAATTGTTGCTAAATATTCCAAATCTTTTATCCATTGTTTCATTGTGTTATCTTTATCAATTCCTAATGCAGTTATACCCATACCATTGAAATAAGCAACTTTATAAAGAGCACTATTATTCATTCTACCTAGTTCTCTTTCTTTTTCAATAACTGCAATTCCACCTACTTGTGCTAGATAAGCTCCTAATGAATGTCCTGTAACATATAATTTAGCATTAGGATTATTTTTTATATATTTATCGTATACATTTTGAGCATATTTATATGCATCATCTGCTTGTGCATGTTTACCAAGTGCATATGTTAAATCTTGCAACCACTCTAATACATCAGGAAAATCTGTTCCCCTATAAGAAATTACATAATTGTTTCCCTTTTTAAAGGTTACAGCATCAAATATACCCTCAAATGATTTTTTTATTGCTAGTGGATTAGTATATTTTGATTGAGCGTCAATAATAGTCCAATCACTAGCGTCTGATGTATCTGCATAATCTAAGAAATAATACAATTGTCCATCTTCTATAGTTGTTGTTGTAATTGCTGTAAACAGATTTAATTTTCTTTGAGACATTCCTTCTACATATTTTAAGACATTATATCCATCTCTTCTATAAAAAATATTACGATAAAAATTATATTTACAATTTGCACTAACACTACCATTTTTATTAACTGTACATCCATTAAGATTGCTTGTGTTTTTTTGATAGTTTTTATCATTTGGAACATCTTCATAAACTAATGTTGCAAGAAGTGCCAAATCATAATCGGTTACCTCATCATTTTGATTATCGACATATACTTTCTTAAAATCTGTACTGATTGTCTTGCTTGTATTAAAACTAATTGCTAATAAGATTACAAATATTAAACTGCAAATAATTACTTTACATTTTTTCATGTTTTTTATCCCCCTAACCTATATTACAAACTTTATAACTTAAAAGTTCATTTATTTTGCCACTATCATTAATTAAAGATCCTGCATAATAAGTATATGAACCCTTTTCATTATAAGCTACTTTCCATTTATCAAAATTATTATTAGTTAGCCCAGAGAAATCATAAATATCTATTACTGTCTTATCATCATCCATAAGTGCATAAACACTATATATTGCTTTATCTTTATCTTTATGTGCTAAAACATACATAGTCTTTATATCCTTTGTTTTGTTATTTTCGTCTTTTTCATAATTATAAATACATACATCTTTTTCACTTATCAATTGATTTGGTTTAATTGTATTTACAATATTTGATACATTTGTAAAGAATGCTTGCTTTCTGGTTTTATTTTGAATATATAAAATTGTAGGTACTGCTATTAAAAGCACTATTGCTAAAACAACTATAACTGCAAGTAATTCAATCAATGTAAATCCCTTTTTATTAGGCTTATTACTACTTTTTGTTTTACTCATAATTAACACCTCTCTACTATGATAACTTACAGTAAAATGTTAACACAAAACTAAACATAATTCAACATCAAAGACTAAAAAAAATCATATTACTCACAGGTAATATGATTTAAAGTATCTATCTAAATTTTACAGTAATATATTGAGGAATGGTTGGACCATTACCATTTCCATAATTATCGTGAACTGATGATGGATTTAATGTTACTGAAGTCATACCAAAGAAATTACCTTTAATTAAAACTCTCCAGCTGTATGTAATACCATCAACTGTTCTTGCCTCAGAAACCTCTAATATTTTTATCTTTTTAATAAAAACATTTCTTATTTCAAAATCTGAAGGTTGTATAACTGTATCACTTAAACCACTAGCATCATAACAAACAACACTACCATATCCAGTCTTACCAAATCTTAACTTTTCTGGTATAGTTACTGAACATCTTGGTGCCCTATTATCATAACTATTAGATGAAGCAACATTTTTACTTGAAGTTGATATTGTTGAACCACTTGTTGCAAATACACCACCTAATAACACTAATACTACTAAACCTCTTAAAAACTTATTTTTCATTTTTTATCCCCCTTTTAAATGAACGACCACATTATAGCATATTTTTTCAAAAATGTCAACTCAATCGCATATTTTATGATGTATAACAGTTAGAACATTACATATAAAAAAGAAAATCTCTTTTGTAAATATGAGTACTATATAAAAGAGATTTTCTTTATAAATGTATTTTATTTTAAGTCATAGCTTAGGTAAAAGCCACCATAATCATTTGCAAAATCATTCATTTTGTAAGGATATTTAAGAGTTATAGAATTTGAATTTGTGTTGCATCTTTCGGTAGGACAACTAATTATTTTAACAGTAAATGTTGTTTCTAAGTCTCCACCTAATGTTGTAAGATAAAAGAATGCATTCGCCACACCCAAACAATCAAAGCCACAACTATCTGGTAGTGTATTATCCATTATCAATATATCATTAAAATCTAAATCTGTATCTTTTTTATTCATTCCAGTTTTACTTATTCCGATTGCAGTTACTACGTGTAGTTGATTTCGATTATCAGATTCAATGTATAATGGTATATTAGATGCTTCACCCTTTTTAATTTGATCTCTAATTGTTCCTAAAAATTTTGCTTTTGTCATAGCCATATCTTTAACAAACTCTACTCCAGTTCCAGCTGAATTAGTACCTGAAACTGCATATTTTCTAAACCATGGTTGATTTTTAGAGAAAGAATTGCCATTTAGAACTCTAGTAGTTAATTCACCACTATTATATTGATATGTTTTTCCATCTACAGTATATGTTTGTGTAAATGTTTTTCCGTCACCACTAAAAAGTTGAGCATGTATACCTGATATCAATACACATTTTGCTGCATCACCAACATCATTTGTTAAATTTTTATCAATTATTGTTTGAACCGAATTTACAAATGTTGCATTATTGCCAACCACATAATAATTACTAAATAAATCGTTATATGTACCACTAAATTTGTAATTAGACAGATTATATTCTACATTTGTATTAAATTCGGAATAATTATTGGCATTATAAGGATTATCATCAATAATATCATCAGCTGATGCATATCTGATATATCTACTTTCATAGCTACTACATTGTTCTTGATTGTCTTTACACAAATCTACTTTTATATAGAACATTACTTTACTATCTTTATAATTACTTACATCAATAGAAAATTCATAGTTATTACTATTAATATCTCTTGTTTCAATAGTTGTTTCAGTACATGTTACACCATTATCACAAACTCGTTTGATTAAATATGCTTTTTTGGTAGTAAATTCATTATTTGAATCAGTTATTTTTATTTTTGGCTTTACTGTATTCACGGCATCAGTATAATAATAGGTTTTATATCCAATTACATTTTTCTTACAAATAGAACTCTCATTTTCAGTATCGCAATTTATCAAGTTATCATCATAAGTAAAACTTACTGTACTTGTTCCTGTTAGCGATGACATAAACCATAATACAATAGTTCCTATAATTGGTATTGTTTTTATAATTGCTTGAAAAAGCATTTTCATAAATTCACCCCAATTAACTGTCTCTAATGTATAAAATACACTCATAAATAGTGGTCCAAAACTCATTAGCTTAATCTTATTATTCTTATTTTTCCTAATCATAAATACTCTCCTTATCTTAACATTAATATAATACATTAATTTACTTTTGTAAATGATTTATCCAAGTTTTATTTTTGGTATATTGAACACATAATATATACACTCTGGTGCTTGTTCAATATTAAAGCCACCGTTAACAGAATATAAAATATAATTATATTTTTTACCATTAACATGACAGAATTCATATCCTACCTCATCTTTACACAAATATGGAAAAGCTAGCACTTCCTGATTCTTTTTACCCCCAGTAAGTCTATTATTATATTTAAACCACCCAATATCATGCAATGTTTTTTCTGTTACAAATTGTTTTGGATTAAATGAATAATTTTGTGTTATAAGCTGATATTGAATTATATCATTGAAGCTTAACATTGAAATATACTGACTATACTTATCCCAATTGTTTTTTATTTCATCCATAGTAATATTTGGATTTTCTAAAACATATTCCCTTGCATAGAATAAACTTTCTGCTGCTAAATTATTCCAATTTGCATTAGTATAGAAAGATACTCCACCATCAAAACAATATGGCTGAGAGTAAATAACTCTTATTTTATCACCTGTATCTCCTATAATTATTTGATTTTTTTCAATTTCTTCAACATATGAAAAATTTTTATTAAAATTATTATATGGTGTTATTATTTTTAGATTCAAATTATACTTGCTTCCAATCGAAGAACCAAAATCATAATTTTGTGTTGAGTTGTCTTTTTCAACTTTTCTAATGGTTGCTGTATAAAAACTATCAGATTCGTCTCTTTTAATATTTTCCAACCAATAAAACTCATCATCTAGACTTACTTTAATTGCATTGTCTTTTATTACATTTTCCATATTAAGTAAATTTAGTTGATTTAATCTTATAACACTTGTTTTATTTTTACTTTTAAATTCAGATGATATTTTATTATAATTAACAAATTTTACCGCATCCAAATCCTTACTTTCCTTTGGCGCTATTGAATTTCCATCCATATCCTCTATATAAACATAGGAATTTCCATTTGGCATAACAATAATATATTGATACTTCCAATACTCATTGAATGATGATTTTTGGTTATTTCCCTTATCTACTTTAATATCTTGTATTCTATAAATCTTTGCTTCATTATCATTATTATTAACTAAAGTACTTAATTTAGCATTATCCACATACAAAATTGCATCTGAAATAAAAGCTTTCTTTCTATAATTTGATATTATTTTTTGTATAGATGGCACTGCTATAGCTATTAATATACTTAATATTACAATAACTGCAAGAATTTCAATTAAAGTAAATCCTTTTCTTTTATTGCTTAATCCACTTAATTTACTTAGTGTTATATCACAATCTGCTGCTTGCTTTTTATTATCATTATATATATCATAACTATATGTTGCATTAGAGGTTTGCATATATAAAATTCCATCATCTAAACCGAATCTTTGATTTACAATACAAATAGGTTCATTATTTGCCATACTATTTTCTTTATCTTCATTTATCTTAACTAAAGACTTTATAATTTTTTCTCTTTCATTGTTATCTGTTGTTAAATTTTTAAACAAATCTGTTTGAATTATTTTTTTAATAAGTTTTTCCTCTACTATAGAAAAATCGAATTTTTCCTCTGTTTTGTCAATATATGAATCAAATGTATAATACGCATATCTTGTTTGGTATTGCTTTTTTATATATACATATTTATTAAAAAAATCAATAATATCATTATTATCTACTAATGAGTCAACTTCAATACTTAAACACTTTAAATAATCGTTATCAATATTATACATGATTTTACCAACATCGCCGTTTTCTAACAATACATCTTTCATATTATTAATAATTTTCTCACCAGTATACCCATATTTATTAACAATTTGACTTGTTATTTGTTTTTGTGATAATTCCTCAGTACTTTTAAAATTTGTTAAGGTTATTAACATAGAATAAAATTTTGAATATATAGAATATTCTAATCCAGAATTACCACTTCCACAACATATATAATAATAGTCATTGTTTTCTGAAGGATAATAAGAAGAATTAGAATTTAAAATGTAATTATGTAATATACTTTCAAATAATGCCGATCTTCCTTCATCTGAAATCTTTTTAAACCAATTATCGCATTGCCTATCAATATATTCTACATGCATTAATTCATGAATAGCAGTTTCTAATATTTCATCATTAATTTCTCCATAAAATTTAACAATTAATTCTTTATCCTTTTTTACATATACACCTTTAGCTTTTTTACATAAGGCAAGATTCCCCAATGCTTCCTCATTATATGGGTTATATAAAGTAAATTTGTTTATTTTTTTTAAAGAGTCAAAGAAGTATTCATCTATAAATTTATCACATGTTGGAAATCCATCTCTTTTATAAATTTGATATATATTGTTATAGTTGTTATATAGCTTATTAAACGATTTTAATATTATATTTTTAGAATTATTATCAAAATTTTTGCTTAATAATATTGCATTTAACTTTTCTATAAGATAATCATAATCTGATGTTTGATTTTTATTCGATGAAGAATTAGCTTCACTTTTATTATTTGACTTAATCGTTTTAGTATTTAATTCCTCCTGAGAACTTGTACTTAAAATAGTTTTATTGTCTTTTGTGGAATTATCATTTTCTTCATAAAATGAAGTACTTATATCATCCAAATATATAGTTGTAGTAAAGTCATCATCAAATTGTTCAATTGTTGTTGATACATTTTCATACTTTTTGTTTTTCTTTAATGAGCAACCTCCTAAAAACAAGGTGAAATTAGTAACTGCTAAAACACCAGCTACACCTCTTATTATTATTCCTTTATTTTTATCAAAAGTTTTCATAGAATAATATCACACACCAATCTACTTTATCGTTACTCTAAGATTAACATATTTCTTATTCTTTTTCAATGTCGAACACAATCAAATCTAAAATGCAAATAATTTATCACTAACTATACATAATAATACTGGTGATTACAATGAAAATAAGATTAGGTTATGTTGCTCTATCTAAGGCATTAGAAGATGTTACAACTTCAAGTACAATAACATATACTAATTATATTAACAATAATTATAATACAGATAAGTTACTAGAAATAACTAAAAATAATTTGGAATCATTAAAATCCATTTTGATATATAATATTAAAAACAACTTTAAATTTTATAGATTAACATCTAAACTTGTTCCTCTTTCTACTCATGATAAAGTAAAATTTGACTATATTACACCACTAATTAACGAATATACCAAAATCGGTAAGTTAATAAATGAAAACAACATGAGAGTTGATATCCATCCTGATCAATATGCAGTTTTAAACAGTACAGATAAAAGAATCGTTAAAAATACAGTAGAAATTTTAGAATATCATTATAAAATTCTCGATGCTTTAAATATAAATAATAAAATAATAATTCTTCATGTTGGTAGTAGTGCTTGTGGTAAAAAGGCATCTATTACTAGATTTATAAATAATTATAATAAGCTTCCTGATTATATAAAAAGATGTATTGCCTTAGAAAATGATGATAAGATTTTTAATATTAAAGATGTTTTATTTATATGTAACAAATTAAATATCCCAATGGTTCTCGATTATCATCACTATATTTGCAATAATACTGGCGAAAATATTAATGATTATTTACCTGAAATACTCAACACTTGGAAAAACATAACTCCTAAAATGCATTTTTCTTCTCCTAAGAGCAAACTAAAAAAAGAAATCAGAAGTCATAGTGATTATATTAATTCTGATAGTTTTATAAACTTTATCAATATTTTAAAATTATATAATAAAGATATTGATATCATGCTAGAAGCTAAAGCAAAAGATGATGCAATCTCAAGATTAGTTAGGGAATTAAAATATAAAACTAGTTATAAGTTTATAGATGAAACATCTTTTTCCTTATAAATAAACTTTTGTTAATAGTATTTTTTTTATTCTTTTAATTATTGTATAATTAATTTGCAAGATAGCTTTATTGTCTTAAATGATTTATTGGGGAGAGTGAGTAAAATGTTAGGAGCAATATATGGCGATATGGTTGGCAGCATATATGAATATGAACAACTCAAAGAAATAAAAAAATCAATCCAAAACAATTGATATTATCCAATTCATTTTATAGTGATGATACAATTGAGGTTATTGCCGTAATTGATGCGATAATAAATTCAAAGGATTATGAACAGACATTAAAACAATATATTTTGGAAAATTTAGATTATCAACCAAATTTTTCCCCATATTTTAAATATCTTTTTCCCCAAATACTATTAAGTGGGCAAAAGGATTAACAACAAGTAACAGTAGCGGTAATGGAGCAATGATGCGTATTTCTCCGATAGGATATTTGTTTAATAGCGAAAGTGAAGTAAAAGAAAATGCCAGTCTTGTAACAATTACATCACATAATTCTAGTGATGCCATAGAATCAGCTACAATAATAGCACTTATGATATATTATTTTAGAAATGGTATGACCAAAGAAGAAGTATATAGCAAATTGAGATTACCTATTATGTATCAACCTTTTTTAAAATTCAATACAACCTGTAAAGAGACTTTAAATAATTGTTTATATGCAATATATAAGTCAGAATCATTTGAGGATACAATAAGAAAAACGTTATTAATGGGTGGAGATACAGATACTAATTGTTGCATTGTAGGGTCAGTTGCCGAAGCACTATATGGCATAGACAATATACAAAGAGAAGAAGTAATAAAGAAACTTCCTAACGAATATGTTAAAACATTAAAAAAAGCTTACAATAAAAATGTAGAAAAACATGTATAAAGCTGTGTAGCTATTTGAGATTGATTTATTCAATCTTTTTTTATTGATTTAATAATAAGGTTTATAGATATAAATTATGCATTATCTAATATATCTTTCATAATTTTTTTGTAATTCCTCCTGACATTTCAGCAAGTTTTGCTTCTGCAAGTCTTTCTAACCTGTTTTCATTACCGCGTGTCCATAAAGCATCAAAAATTGCTCCAAATTCTGCTCCTAATCCTGTAACAAATCCCCTAACTTTTTCTAAATTATCATCATCTACTTGTGATAATCCCATAGTTGTTGCATATCTTTCAGCGGTATTTAATGCCTGTATATCTCTATCAGTATAATTTCCATTTATTACATCATCTAATGTTATTACTTGTTGGTT